>NZ_LWGM01000014.1 GCF_001750215.1 Isoptericola variabilis
GAGCGGGAGGCCTCCGCCACGCTCGGCACGACGGCGCCGATCACCACGGGCCCCGGCCCGAACCGGCTGAGCAGGCCGGTCGCCGCCGCGACGAGGTCGCCCTCGCCGCCGAGCAGGAGCACCAGCCGGTCGCCGTGGATCCCGACGAGGGCGTCCCCGGCCGCGCGGCGCGCGACCCGGCGCAGGTCGGCCGTGCGCACGTCGTCCAGCCCCGTCGTCGCCCCGCCGACCACGACCAGCGCCTTGCCGCGCCCGCTCCAGCCCAGCGCCGACACGCGCGAGCGGACGGAGTCGTCGCCGTCGCCGCGCACCAGCGCGTCCACCACCAGCGCCTCCAGCCGCGCGTCCCACGCGCCGCGGACCTCGGCGGCGCGCGCGTAGACCTCCGCGGCGGAGAACGCCACCTCGCGCGAGTAGCGCAGCACGGCCTCGCGCAGCTCCCGCTCCGTGCCCGGCACGGCGATCTGGTCGGAGTGCGTCTCGACGACGTCGACCACGATCCGCACCAGCTGCAGCGTGTGCTGCAGGGAGATCGACCGCGTCAGCTCCGGCGGCGCGGCGGCGAACATCTCGCCGACGCCGTGCGGCGGGGCCGAGGGGTCGGCGAACCACGAGACGAACGCCTTGATGCCGGTCTGGGCCACGAGCCCCACGTAGGAGCGGTCCTCGGCGGGCAGCTCCCGGTACCAGGACAGCCGCTCGTCGAGGTGGCGCAGCGCTGCGGCGGCGAGGAAGCCGGTGCCCTCCCGGACGCGCTGGACGGTGGCGGCGTGGTCCTCGGCGCGCGGGCCGGGGGCGTCCGGGCTGCCCGGCGAGGCGCCCGCGGTGGCGGGCTCGGTGGAGGTCGGCACCCGACGAGGATACGTGCGCACGGCACCGGACGCCGTCGCCGGTTGTCGGGTGTCCACAAACCCCGGCGCGCACACCGCCTCCGCGTGCCGGGGCGCGGGGGCGCCGCGGGGCCGCACGCCGCTCCTGCCGGGGTCCCGGCTTTGTGGTTATGGTCGGGACATGGCTCTGATGCCCCGACTCCGCGAGCTCCTCCGTCGGCCCTTCTCCGCCTCCACCGTGGGGGCGCGCCGGCCGACGTCGGCGGCGCAGCGCCGCGGGGACACCGTCCACGAAGACGCGCTGCGCGCGATGCTCGTCGACGACCCGAACGACGTGCGCGCCTTCCAGGCCCTCGCCGAGATCGTCCGGCGCCGGGCCGCGGAGCCGCCCGGCCACGAGGACCCGCTGACGGCCGCGGACGCGGAGACGGTCGCCGAGCAGCGCGAGCGCGCGGCAGACCTCGCCGTCTGGTCGCTGGCCGAGGAGCTCGCCGGGCACCCGCGCGGCTGGTACCCGCTGCTCGAGCTGGGCCGCCTGTCGCTGCACTCGGACCCGGACGGCGCCGTGCGCCGCCTGGCCACCGCCGCCGAGCGCGACCCTGAGGGCCGTGCCCTCGCCGAGGGGCTGGAGGTCCTGCGCGACGCCTCGATGCCGGTCGAGGCGCTCGGCCTCGGCGTCGGCCACTGGCGCGCCCGCGAGCACACCCCGGAGGTGGGGCGCCAGCTGGTGCTCGCCGCGCTCGAGGCCGACCGGCTGTTCGAGGCCAAGCAGCACCTGGCCAGCCTCGACATGTACCCCGACGCCGAGACCGTCGCGCAGATCAAGGCTGACCTGCGCCCGGTCGTGGAGGCGTACGAGGCGG
Organism: Isoptericola variabilis; assembly: GCF_001750215.1. Classification (GTDB taxonomy): domain Bacteria; phylum Actinomycetota; class Actinomycetes; order Actinomycetales; family Cellulomonadaceae; genus Puerhibacterium; species Puerhibacterium variabilis_A. The sequence continues at coordinate 1,694 of NZ_LWGM01000014.1, forward strand.
GCGACGCCGCGGTGACCTCCTCGCCGTCCGACGCCGACCCGCGCCCGTAGCACCGCTCCCGGCGCGCCTGCGCCCGCGGCACGACGACGGCGGCCGGCCACCCCTCGCGGGGTGACCGGCCGCCGTCGTGCTGCGCGGGCCGTGTCAGGCCGTCGGCGCTGCCGTCAGCTCTCGCCGCCGGCGTTGCCGGACGTGCCGGCCGTGACGTCGAGCAGGCGGTACTTCTCGATCGCCTTGGCCACGACGTCGGCCGGGACCTCGCCGCGGCGGGCGAGCGCCTGCAGCGTCTTGACCACCATCGACGGGCCGTCGATGAGGAAGTGCCGGCGGGCGGCGGCGCGGGTGTCGGAGAACCCGAAGCCGTCGGCGCCCAGCACCTCGTAGTCGCCCGGGACCCACTTGCGGATCTGGTCGGGGACCAGGTGGTCGTAGTCGCTGGTGGCGACGAACGGACCCTGCGCGCCCGAGAGCCGCTCCGTGACGAAGGGCGTGCGCGCCGGGGCGGACGGGTCGACGAACGCCGCCTTCTCCGCGGCGAGCGCGTCGCGGCGCAGCTCGTTCCAGCTCGTGACCGACCAGACGTCGGCGGCCACGCCCCAGTCCTCCTTGAGAAGCTGCTGCGCCTCGAGCGCCCACGGCACGCCCACGCCGGAGGCGAGGAGCTGCGCCTTGGGGCCGTCGACGTCGGACGTCGCGATGCGGTGGATGCCGCGCAGGATGCCCTCGACGTCCACGTCCTCCGGCTCGGCCGGCTGGACCATCGGCTCGTTGTACACCGTCAGGTAGTACATGACGTTCTGGTCGCGCCCGTCGGAGCCGTCGCCGTACATGCGCTCGATGCCGTCGCGCACGATGTGGCGGATCTCGTAGCCGTAGGCCGGGTCGTACTGCACGAACGCGGCGTTGGTGCCGGCCAGCAGCGGGGAGTGGCCGTCGGCGTGCTGCAGGCCCTCACCCGTGAGGGTGGTGCGCCCGGCGGTCGCGCCGATGACGAAGCCGCGCGTCATCTGGTCGCCGGCGGCCCAGAACTGGTCGCCCGTCCGCTGGAAGCCGAACATCGAGTAGAAGATGTAGACGGGCACCATCGGCTCGCCGTGCGTGGCGTACGCCGTGCCGACGGCCTGGAACGCGGCGGCGGAGCCGGCCTCGTTGATGCCCGTGTGCATGATCTGCCCGGTCTCGGACTCCTTGTAGCTCAGCATGAGCTCGCGGTCGACCGCGAGGTAGTGCTGGCCCTGGGTGTTGAAGATCTTCGCGCTCGGGAAGATCGAGTCCAGGCCGAACGTGCGCGCCTCGTCCGGGATGATCGGCACGATGCGCTTGCCGAACTCCTTGTCCTTGATGAGGTCCTTGAGCAGGCGCACGAAGGCCATCGTCGAGGCGACCTCCTGGGTGCCCGACCCCTTCTTGAGCAGCTCGTAAGACTTCTCCTGCGGCAGCGTGAGCGCCTTGGAGGTGGTGCGGCGCTCCGGCACGAACCCGCCCAGGTTGCGGCGGCGCTCCAGCATGTACTCGATCGCCGGGTCGTCGGAGCCGGGGTGGAAGTACGGCGGCTGGTACGGGTCGGCGTCGATCTGCTCGTCGCTGATCGGGATGTGCAGGGAGTCGCGCAGGGCCTTGAGCTCGTCGGCCTTGAGCTTCTTCATCTGGTGGGTGGCGTTGCGCCCGGCGAAGCCGGAGCCCAGGCCGTAGCCCTTGACCGTCTGCGCGAGGATCACGGTCGGCTGGCCCTCGTGGGAGCGCGCCGCCGCGTACGCCGCGTAGATCTTGCGGTAGTCGTGGCCACCGCGCTTCATGTTCCAGATGTCCTCGTCGGTCATGTTCTCGACGAGCTTCTTGGTGCGCGGGTCGCGGCCGAAGAAGTGCTCGCGGATGAACGCGCCCGACTCCGCCCGGTAGGTCTGGTAGTCGCCGTCGGGCGTGGTGTTCATCAGGTTGACCAGCGCGCGGTCCTTGTCCGCGTTGAGCAGGGCGTCCCACTCGCGGCCCCAGATCACCTTGATGACGTTCCAGCCGGCGCCCTTGAACTGGGCCTCCAGCTCCTGGATGATCTGGCCGTTGCCGCGCACCGGGCCGTCGAGGCGCTGCAGGTTGCAGTTGACGACGAACGTCAGGTTGTCCAGCTTCTGGTGCGCCGCGAGCTGCAGCATGCCGCGCGACTCCGGCTCGTCCATCTCGCCGTCGCCGAGGAACGCCCAGACGTCCTGCTGGCTGGTGTCCTTGATGCCGCGGTTCTGCAGGTACTTGTTCGTCCACGCCTGGTAGATCGCCGACGCCGGGCCGAGGCCCATGGAGACGGTCGGGAACTCCCAGAAGTCCGGCATGAGGCGCGGGTGCGGGTACGACGGCAGGCCGCCACCCGGGTGCGAGTGCTCCTGGCGGAACCCGTCGAGCTGGTCGGCGCTGAGCCGGCCCTCGAGGAACGCGCGGGCGTACATGCCGGGGGAGGAGTGACCCTGGAAGTAGACCTGGTCGCCGCCGCCCGGGTGGCTCTTGCCACGGAAGAAGTGGTTGAGGCCCACCTCGGTCAGCGTCGCGACCGACGCGTACGAGGAGATGTGCCCGCCGACGCCCAGGCCCGGGCGCTGCGCGCGCGTCACCATCACGGCGGCGTTCCAGCGGATCCACGAGCGGTACTTGCGCTCCAGGGACTCGTCGCCCGGGAAGAACGGCTCCTCGTGCACGCCGATGGTGTTGACGTAGGGCGTGGCGAAGGAGGCCGGGATGTGCACGTTGCGCTCACGGGCGCGGCGCAGCAGGTTGAGCATGACGTAGCGGGCGCGAGGACCGCCCTTGTCGTCGATCAGGCCGTCGAGGGACTCGACCCACTCGGCCGTCTCGGCCGGGTCGATGTCGGGGACCGAGCTGAGCAGACCGTTGGTCAGCGGTCCGGTCTCGTCGTACGAAGCCACCAGCAACCTCTCTCTTGTCAGGTCGGGCCGGTGGGTCAGCACCGGGCCCGCCCTGTCGTCGTCCCGTGCGCGCAGGTTCCCCGCTGGCCCGGTGCCGGTCGCCGTGACCGTGTCCGTGGCGGGTGCGCCGCGTCGCGCGCACAGGTGGTGATCCCACCTATTGTGTCCCCTCATCTTCCCGGGACGCACCAGGCCGGGGTCAAGAGAGAGTGATGTGCGTCATGCGTCCGCCGGGCAGGCTGGGGCGGCTGCCGGCAGGGCCTCGGTGGCGGCGCGCCGGGCCGCGGGGGAGCGAAGTGAGGCACGACGGGCCGCCGTGGACTACGTTTGCGCACACGGGCGGCGCTCCGGCGGCCCTCCCGGGAGACTCGGACGCGAAGACGACGGAAGGAACGACGAACCACGTGGGACAGCAGACGGATCCCCTGGCGGCTCGCCTCGGGTTCGGGCCCGGCCAGGTGGTGCAGGAGTTCGGCTGGGGCGAGGACGTCGATGAGGGCCTGCGGGCCGCGATCGAGGACGTCGTCGGGTCCGAGCTCGTCGACGAGGACTACGACGACGTCACCGACGGCGTGATCGTGTGGTGGCGCGAGAGCGACGGTGACCTCACCGACATGCTGGTCGACGCCCTGACCGTGCTGGACGACGGCGGCCTCGTGTGGCTGCTGACGCCCAAGCCGGGCCGCGACGGCCACGTCGGCCACAACGAGATCCAGGAGGCCGCCACGACGGCGGGCCTGCACGCGATGACGACGTTCGCCGTCGCGTCGGACTGGTCGGCCACCAAGCTGGCCAACCGGGGGCGCGGGCGCTGAGCCGCGGCCGGTGGGGCACGATGGGCGCATGACGCACGCGCCGGCCGTGGACCTCGCCGCCGTCCCGGGGCCAGGCGACCCCGCCCCCGACTTCGCGCTGCCCGACACGCACGGCACGCCCGTCCACCTGGGCGACCTGCGCGGCGAGGCCGTGCTCCTCGTGTTCTACCCGTTCGCCTTCTCCCGGGTGTGCACCGGCGAGCTGTGCGAGCTGCGCGACAACGTCGAGGACTTCGAGAGCGCCGGGGTGCGGTTGCTGGCCGTCTCGACCGACCCGGTCTTCACGCTCAAGGCGTGGCAGCAGCAGGAGGGCTTCGGCTTCGACCTGCTCAGCGACTTCTGGCCGCACGGCGAGGTCGCTCGCGCGTACGGCGTCTTCGACGAGGCCACCGGGCACGCCCTGCGCGGCACGTTCCTGCTCGACGCCGACGGCGTGGTCCGGTGGAGCGTCGTCAGCCCGCGGGGAAAGGCCCGCGACCTGCAGGCGTACCGGGAGGCCGTCGCGCGGCTGTGACCGCCCGGGCGGCGCACGGGGAGCGGCCTGGACACCACGGCCGGGCCGGCGCGCGCGGCCGGTATCCTTGCCGTTCGCACTCGCGGAGTGCACTGAGGGCCTGTAGCTCAGCTGGTCAGAGCGCCACGCTTACACCGTGGATGTCGTCGGTTCGAACCCGGCCGGGCCCACAACCAGCGGTTTTCTCTCGCTGACCTGCACGTTTGCTGACCGGTGTCGAGGACACGCGGGGACGCAGATACCCCCGGGTGGTCACCCGTACCCCCGCCACACCCCCGCTGGACCCCCGCGGGCCGCGTGGTTCTCGCGTCCCACCTCTCTCGTTGAGGGAGGTGGCCGGCATGGCTAGGAAGCGTGGCTTTGGCGATCTCGAGGCGCGCCGGAGCAAGACGACCAACAAGGTCATCAGCTGGCGGGCGCGGTATTGGGGATCGGACGGGCGGCGGTACTCGAAAGCCTTTGGCGACCGGCTGTCGGCCGAGATGTGGCTGCTGGAGGAGCGCAAGCTTCTCGACCGGGGCGAGTGGCGCCCTCCGCACCTGCGTGAGGCGGCGGTCGAGCGCTTCACCCTGTCGGAGTGGGCGGCGGAGTACGTCGAGTCGCGCACCCTCGCCCCATCGACGTACCGCAACTACACCCGCCTGGTCCGCCTCTACGTCGATCCGTCGATCGGCCGTCGGTACCTCGACGAGATCTCGGGTGCGGACGTCGCCGCGTGGCACGCGCACGTCAAGACCGACCTCCGCAAGCGTGCCCGCGCGGCCGGTCGCACGAACGGGGACGGGGCGGGGGAGGCGGCGCAGGTCTACAAGTTCGTCTCAGGGGTCTTCCGGGGCGCGGTGGCCCGCGGGCTGATCGAGTCGTCGCCGGCACATCTGGTCGGCGCCGGGCGCTACCGCCGTCACCGGCAGCCGGTGGTCCTCTCGTCGGCCGAGGTCGAGGCGCTCGCGCGGGCGCTGCCCGAGAAGTACCGCGCGCTGGCCGACGTGCTCTCCTGGACCGGGCTGCGCGTCGGTGAGGCGCGGGCGCTGCGGCGCCGCGACATCGACGTGCGCGACCTCGAAGCGGCCAGCATCACCGTCACCCGGACCGTCACCCAGGGTGGCCGGGGGACCGGTGCCGTGATCGGGCGGGTGAAGACCGAGGCAGGCAACCGGACCGTGGCGATCCCCCCGACGCTCGCAGCCGTGCTCGCTGGGCACCTCGACCGGTTCGCCCGGCCGGGCCGCGACGGGCTGGTGTTCCCCTCGCGTACCGGGCAGGTGCTGCCCGAGGCCACGTGGCGCTACGCCTGGGCCAAGGCACGCGAGGCGGCCGGGCTGCCCGACGTCAAGACCCACGACCTGCGGCACACCAGCCTGACGATGGCCGCTCGGGCGGGCGCGACGACCGCCGAGCTCATGCACCGGGCGGGGCACAGCGAGGCACGGGTGGCGATGATCTACCAGCATGCGACTGCTGAGCGTGACCGCATGATCGCCGAGCGGATGGTTGCCCTCTTCCGGGAGGACGAGCTCGCGGCGCGGCGTGCGCGGAAGCGGAGTGGCGGATCGGGCGACGACGCGGCGCCGGACGACTGACGCACGAAGCCAGGACGACAGTGGTTGTAGATCCCGAGCGAGGACGACTCACCGCGCACCGGAAGAACGAGAGCTACGCGGTGCTCGAGCTGCGACCACCGAAGGGGCTACCGAGAAACGGCACGGTGACGCACTCAGTCCAGCCACCCCCCCAGGAGGACGCCACACCTCTGGCAACTCGCGGCGCGGGCTTCCGTCCGTACGTAAGTACAGCCCGGTGGGAAACGGTCGACGCGGCAGAGGCGACTGCGCTGCGGTCGCCACACGAAGTGACGTCCGAAGGCGTGGCCTCGCACCTCCGGGCGCGTGAGCCAGCGTCGCGCGAAGAGACCGATCAACCGCCGGCCGTGGCGTGCCCCGATCCGCGGTGATCCATGGCGCCGGGCGGTCAGCCCACGGGGGTGGCGGGGGGTGGAATGACTGGGGCCCCGGACGGGGCGAGCGTGGTGGGTGGCACAGGCTGCCAACCGGGGTCGGTGCCGCCCTGGTCGAGCCGGAACGGTGGGTAGGCGTCGGTCATCAGGCTCGTGTAGGCCGTGACTCGCTGGGTCCACCGGTTCATGCCGATAACGAAGTCGTAGACAGCCTGGGGGTAGCGGCCGGTGAACAGCAGCACGACGGCCGCGATGAGTACCAGCAGGGCAATCAGGCCGGCGGAGTTGGAGCCGTTGTCCCAGCCGCTGTCGGTGCCGCCGCGTTCGCCAAGCCACAGCGCCCCGCCGACGAAGATGGAGAGCACGAGGTAGTGGGGGAGCGCAAGCAGCCACTTGACGAAGATCAGGCCGCGGGACAGCCGGTCGGGGTAGTCGATGACCAGGTGGGCCGGATAGTCGGGCACCTCGGTCAGGGTGAACGGCGGGTAGCGGTCGGTGCCGAGCGCGCTGTAGCCGTAGTAGCCGACCCGCCAGCTCCAGCGCAGCACACCGACGTTGAAGTCGAACAGGCCGCGGGGGTAGCGGCCGGTGAACAGGATCGCGAAGAACGCGATCACGGTCACCAGCAGGAAGGCCACCCACAGGAAGAGCAGCACGATCAGATGAGGTATCAGCAGCAACCACTTGACCAGCCACAAGCCGCGAGAGGCGGACGGTTGAGGCGCGGCGTCGAGGCGCAGCGGGTAGGCGACGGCATTGTCAGTCATGGTGAGCTCCAGGTGGCTGTGGGATTGCTTTCAGGGGAAGGCGGCCACGACGGGCTTGCCGCGGGCCGACCGTCTACCAGGTCGCGGATAGCCGCTGCCAGATCGTGGAGCGGGCAGTTGCGCCAGACGGCGGGGGTGAGCGTCGCGTCCCGTTGGCACCGCGCAAGGTCCCCGAGTCAGCGGTGTCCCAGGCGTCACGAGAATGCCTAGATCCCGCAGCCGGTGGTCGCGGCCGCCGGCGGGCTCGGGTCACTCGAAGTGCACGCGCTCGGCCTCCTCCTTGACCGCCGCCGCGCGCTCAACCTCGGCCAGCTGCCAGGCGTCCACCTCGGCCGCCCTGCGCTCCCGCTCAGTCGCGATAGATTCCTCGATGCCTTGCAGCATCACTGCGATCTCGTGGGCGAGCCCGTTCTCGAGCATCGGCAGGCTGGCGCCGCTGATCACCAACCGCCGGTCGAAGACCTGCAAGGTGATGCCGGGAAAGCCCTTGTCGGCCAGGTGCTGGCTCACCGACGGCTGTTCGATCCGGGCCCTCTCCTGCGGCGAGACCCGACGGGAGAAAACTGCCTCGACCTTGTAGCGGTCCGGGGCGGCGGCCGTGCCGAGCTCTCGCGGCAGGGAGGTCTCGAGCACCCCGCGCAGGCTCAGGGCGGCGTCGTCGGTGGTCGGGGGACGAGTGGGAATGGTGGCGCTCATGGCCTTGTCCGATCGTGGGAACCGTCGCCGGCTCACGGCCACTCGCCGGTCAGGCGGGCGGTGAGGCGTCAGGCGTCCCAGTCAAGGACTCAGGAGTTCCGTCGTCCAGGTCGGGTTCGAACCCACCGTCGTCGTCCCACCGCGCGCCCGGACTGTCCCTCTCGGCGGTAGAAGACCCATGCTTCCGCGGCGGGTCGATCCTCCCGGCGACACGTGGGTCGACACCAGGGTTGACCACGTCTTCAGGCTATACCCGCCCGGCCTCCATCAGACCGGCGCCAAGGAGTTGACACTGGCTGAGATCGACCGCGGCAAGAAGGCGCCGGTGTCCGAGTGCGGGGGCACTGCACATCGGGGCGACGTGGGCGCGCCGTCGATCTATTGCTTGGCGGGAGGGTCGGCCACGTGGCCACCCGAGCGACGTGCTAAGACCGTCGGTCCGCCCCGCCGAGGGTGTGTCGAGCCGTGGTGCCTCCGTGCCACTCGAGCAGCAGTACGGCGGCGTCGTCCTGGACCATGTGACCCACCACGTCGAGGAACGCGCGGGACAGGTCCGTAGCGACGATGCGAGGGTGGCGGTCGGCGGTCGCGCGCAGGAACCCCTGCAGGTCAAACGCGGCGGCGCTGCGTTCCAGCATGCCGTCAGTCATCAGCAGCAGCCGGTCCCCGGGCGTCAGTTCGATCTCCTGGTGCTGATAGTCGTGCTCCCGCAGTCCCAGCATGGGATTGTCCGCCTCGGCGACACGGTCGACCGTCCCGGCGTGCAGGAGCAAGGCGCCCGGGTGGCCAGCGTTGATCACGCGCGCCCGGGTGCGCTCCTGCTCGTCGCCCTGACCGGTCGAACGTAGAGGGATCTCGAGCAGGATCCCGGTGACGTGCTGGCCGTAGCCGTCGTGCTCGAGCAGTGCTGCGTTCGCCGCGTGCGCCTGCTCGGCCAGCCCGCCACCGCGACGGCGTACGTTGCGCAGGGCGCCTACCGTCAAGGTGGCCAGCATTGCGGCGTTCAAGTCATGTCCGACTGCGTCGGTGAGCGTGACGGTCAGCCGGTCGGTCGAGGCGCTGTAGTCGAACGTGTCGCCGCCGGCGCTGGCCGACGGCTCCAGGCAGGCGGCGAGCGTGAACGAGCCGCCCTCGCAGACGAACCCGGGTGGCAGCAGGCGCCGCTGGACCTCCCGGGCGAGGGTGTACTCGGTCGACCGCATGGCCGTCTCGTAGGCGTCCGTGTGTCGTTGGTTCGCGATCAGCACATATCCGAGCGCGTGCGCGACCGAGGCGATCTGGTCGGTCCTTGCCGCGTCCCACGCGTCCCGGACCGCGCCGTCCGCGGAAGGGCGCAGCTCCACTGCTAGGACGCCGAGGGCGTCGCCGCGCACGGTCACCGGCGCGTACACCGTTCCTGACGGGTCCTGGACCGTGCGTTGGTCACGCCACGCCCGCCCCGCATCGGTCCCCGTCACGTCGGTTCGCGTACCCGTCGCGAGTTCCAGAAGAGCGCCGCCGGCAGCATCGCAGATCAGGAATGACACCGACCGCGCCCCGATGGCGTGCTTCAGAGCGTCACCGGCCGCCGACAGCGCCTGCGCCGGGGCCACATCCTCCGCGGCCGTCAGCAGCGCGGCGATGTCTACCGGCTCGTCGTCGCCCATCACCTCACCATCGCACCGGACCAGACCGGGCGCGTCGAAAGCATCGGACATGGGCTGTGCGGAATGCTCGACGGCCATTACAGAACCTCGCCGCACCGCGGGTGCGCCTCCACCGGAGGAACCCGACAGTCGGACCAGCGGGCCGTGATGCGTGACCACAGAGGCACGCCTCGGAAGCGCTGGAGCGGGCCAGCCCCAAGCACCAGGTGCATCCCGCCCTGGATGCCGGGGAGCTGTTTACTTCGGCGGCCTCGACGGGCTGGAAGTCGTCGGCGCGCTGAAGCCCGGACGCCGCAGGTCCGAGGTTGTGTTCCACGACGGCGGCAGCGACCAGGACTGTCAGGCCGATCCCTCCGCCATCGCCCGCGACGGCTGAGCGCGAACGCCTGGGCGGTACCGCGCCTGTTGACGATGTCAAAGGTCAGGCCGGAGGCCTAGCCAGGGGGTCACCGTCCATCGTGGGGTACCGGGCGCATGAGGGGACACGTCCGGGGCCCCTTAGCACCAGATGCCGAGGTTAGGGAAGGCGACGGGTGAGGTCACTCCGGCGCAGCCAGTATCCGTGGAGGTTGGCTCGTGGGTCGTCCATGCGGATGAGCACTAGGCGTCCGCAGAACGCGTATGCCACCGTGTCTATGTGCTCGACGCCGTCACTCTGCCAGACGACGCGCGCGATCACGGCGACGTAGTGAAGCTCGAGTGGGGTGCTTCAGCTCGGCTCGGACTGGGCGTTGAGGAGTTCCTGCCTGAAGCCGGCTACGCCGTCGTAGGTCATTCGAACAGTCTGGCCCTTCCACGGCCTGCCCGCCGCCGCAAGGTCCAGACATCTGCGCCTACACCGGCCGACCGGGTCGTGACGGCAATGAATCGATCGAACGTCCGGCGATCAGGCGAGGTAGGCAGCTGCCGCCCGGGGAGGCGGCACATGACGAGGGAGCGCCCTGCCGCGGCTGGGACTGCGGCGCCTGCTTCGACGACGGGGCGCTCCTCACAGGGGATCGCTTAGACGGTGTCTCGTCCCGGTGGAGCGGCGGCGCTCGCTGCGGGCTGGACGGCGCGGGCTGGACGGCCTCGGGGCCGTGTGCGCGGCCCCGAGGCCGAACGCTGGTCGCGAGGCGTCGTCGCATCGAGACTCCCGGGCGCCGTCGCCGTGGGACGTCGAGGCGTCATCGTCTCGAGATGGCCGGAGGAACACTGCGCACGAGGTGTTCCGTACCAGTGGGCCATGTCCGAGCCGTACTGCGACCGTACGCCTCCGCTCGAGCGATTGCCAGGGCCCGTGAGTTGGCGTTGCCACGGTCATCCTGGCGACGTTGCGCCTCAGCTCCGCCGTCGTCGCAGTTCGCTCGGACGGGATGAAAGGCGCGCCGCACCCACCCCACAGTGCCGTGCCGGTCCCACGGGGTCGGCACATGCGATGCGGTGGTCCTCCTGGACGCCTTGATCGTCTTCGTGCTGCAGGACACCCAGCAGGTCCCGGTCTGTATCTCGGCAAGCAGGCGTCGGTGCCGCTAGCCGCCAGCCTCGTCGTCACCGCGGTAGGTGTCGGCATCACCGCCCCCCTCGTCGGCGCTGTCCGGATCGCTCCGCGGCGCCGCCCGTATCGGGCCGGCGGCGGGAGACCGCGGGGAGGCGCATCACGATGAACGACGACCTCGAGGCAAAGCACTCTCGGCTGCCGCCTGCTGCGGGGACTCTCACAACGCCGTTAGCACCGAAGTCGGCTATCGCGTCTGCATCCGTGATCTCAACGGTGACGTCGTCCTCAGTGTCGTTCCTCAGATCGACGTGCCCGGTCCCGGCGCATCCGGTGAGGAAGACTGCGCCCATCACGGTGCCTGCCCATGCTGCTCGGACGCGCCTGATGGCCGTTGCGGTCCCCCTCAACCATGGTCGGATTGAAGCGAAACGTAGCCTGCGGACCGGACGGCGCAGCGGCTGAATCGGTAGTGATCCTGCGAGGTGTTCGGAACAGCATCCGTGGAAGACGGACGACGTTCGCTTACCCCCGGGCAGATTCACGACCGCATGCGGGCACGCTCGCTTCCGCGCGGCGGCGCCTCGCTCTTCCCGGTTCGCGACGAGGTGGCATGGCGCCGGCAAACTTCCAGGGCTACGTGAGGGGCTACGGAGGGGCTACGCCACCACCACGAGAAGTTCTCCTGTAACGGCGGGTCCCACGCCACCGGATCACACTTCCGTCGAATTACGGCGACGGTGCGGCAGCCCGCAGAGCGGCTCCAGCGACCCCCGTCAGTGCCATGCTGGACGCATGATCCAGGACCGCTCCTGGCGCCCCCGCCAGGGCCCCGCGGTCCTCGCTCCGGCAGCGAAAAGGCAGGTCAGAGTCGCTTTCGGCGACGACACCGTGGATGTCGTCGGTTCGAACCCGGCCGGGCCCACCACCAGCGGTTTTCTCTCGCTGACCTGCACGTTTGCTGACCGGTGTCGAGGACGCGCGGGGACGCAGATATCCAGAGATAGCCCCTCGTGGCCCCGCCAGGGCTAGGAACAGCGGGTTCGGCGCCATCGAGCCGCGTCGGAGCAAGACGACCAACAGGGTCATCAGCTGGCGCGCGCGATACCGAGGACCGGACGGCGGCCGGTACGCGAGGACATTCGGCGACCGACTGTCGGCCGAGATGTGGCTCGTGGACGAGCACAAGCTCCTCGACCGCGGCGAGTGGCGCCCTCCGCATCAGCGCGAGGCGGCGATCGCACGCTTTACCCCGTCGGAGTGGGCGGCGGAGTACGTCGAGTCGCGCACCCTCGCCCCGTCGATCAGCAGCCGCTACCTGAACGAGAGCGCAGGAATTGCGCCTCGATGAGGGCCCGGGCCGCCGGGGTGATCGCGGTCCGTATCCTGCAACCTCAGGTGCGTGTCGGCAGGGGGACTGATGTCTGCGGAGAGCTGGCCGGTTCAGACCAAGGGCGCCGGCAAGAGGTCGGGAAGGCGGCTTCGCCGGTTCCTGGTGCCCGCGCTGGTCGTCGCAGGGGTGGTCGGCGCCGTCGTCCTGAGCGTCCTTGCATGGCGGATGATGGATGAGGGAGCGATGCCCGAGGTCGCCCAAGTCCCCCTGCCAGAGAGCGCCACGGTGATGGCCACCGGCAAGCAGTGCGGTTCCGGAGGCTGTTGGAGGACGATCTCGGTCGCGGCTCCCTCGTCGTCGACCGCTGAAGAGCTAGCCGAGGCGATGGGTCGGTCCGCGGACCATGGGGAGCGATGCTTGTTCCGGGTCCCCGAGTTCAGAGAAGTGTGCTGGTCGGTGAAGGTGGAGTCGGAACGCAGCGTCGCTCTGGAAGCCTGGTACGGCGATGTCTTCGGATAGACAGGACCGAGACGCGGATGGCCTCCGGTGCCCTCACCGGATTCCCACGGGCGGTGGGGTGCTGGTATGGAAACGACCGCCGAGCATGAAGTCCGGCGGCGCCGGTTCTCACGCACGTAGGGTGACCGCATGGTCGTCGTGCTGATGGCGCTGGTTGGTGTGGGCCTCGGGGCAGGGCTCGTAGCCACATACCCGCACCGGAAGAGTTTCACCGGCAGACTCCTGGCCGCTGGCAGCGTCATGGTCCTAGCCCTCGTCCTCTACTGGCTGAGCGCCGGCGGCGCCGACGCGACGTCCAGGATCACGGCTCTGTTCGCCGGCTTCTGCATCACGGCAGCGGTGGGCTTCCTGCTGCCGATGCGGTCCCGGCGGAGCGAGCCGGTCGAGCCAGCCAAGACGACGACCTTGCAGCACTGAGCAACCGGCAGCGCCCTCATCCTCGTTCGGGTGGGGGCGCTGTGCCGTTCCGAGCAGGCGCATGTGCTGTTCGCCCGTGTCGGGTTGGCGCACGGTCGATCGATGCGCACCGCGGTCCTCTTCCGGCGGACCCGCCGACGGGTTCACTCGGTCATGGCATCTCGGCATCACATGACCTCATTCGCGCAGCGGGCCGGGGGCAACCAACGGCGCATGCGGGGCTAGTGGCCCGCTGCCTTGGCCGCGGCCTCGGCGTACGGGTAGCCAAGCCCGGCTCGTGCGCCCGTTGTGGAGGGGAGCTGCCCGTTCGAGGCGGGCCCGTGCGGGCACCCGGCGGGTGAGGCGATGTCGCACCCGCCGGCCACTGTGGGGCTTGCGTGCGTCAGTAACACGAATCCTCGACGCGATACCGCATGCCGCCCGTCGCCTCGTATTCGGTACCGGCCACGGTGTACCGGACGCGAAGGCCCACAGCGGTGCCAACGTCGTCCAGCCGCAACACCTCCGTCGCGATGCTGACGTCGTCGGACGGTTCAAGCACGGCACCGACTGCAGGCATGCGCTTCGCCCACCCTGGCGTGCCCGCGCCCTCGTCGGCGAGGTAGGTGCCCACACCGAGGTGATCGACGTCGGGGACGATGTACGTCTCAGAGATTGCGAGCCCCGACGCGCCGACGAGCGCGACGGACTCGATGGTCGCGGGGGCGGTCGCGGAGAGCTGCAGCGGTTCACCGAACCCGACGCCCTTCCCTTCGGCGCTCGGGGTACACGTCTCGCCTCGGGCGCCGCCGACCGTCAGCGGACCAGGAGAAGGGCCGGCCGCGAGCGAGCCCCCGGCGGCGGCGAGCACCACGGCGACGGCGGCCGCCACGCGGCGCTGCAACCTCACCATCTCGCTCCAAGCACCACGATCGGATTCCTCCGCCCCGAACTGGCGGAGCCTCACGCCTCGCGCCTGCGCGACTCTTGCAAGCCGCCGGCGAATGCGCCATCAGGGCAGCGGGTGAAAGCCATGCGGGTCCCAATGGCGCGGCTCTGAAGGTGCAGAGCCGTCGTGGCGGCTAGCAGTCCTCCGTCTGGGAGTCCTCCGGCGCGCAGAGGACCACGATGAATGGCAGGTGTACCTCTCCCGCGCCTCCCGCCGAGGTGCGGTAGGAGATGTCGAAACCGTCCGTGGTGCCCGTGTCGGCTGTCGTCCGTTCGAGCTCGATGGCGAGCTCGGCCGGGGCTTCGCACGGCGCCTCGACGACGTGTGCGGTGTCGTCGAAGCCCGCCGTCTCGAGGTCGACGAAGTCCGACCCGAAACCGCCGCCCATGCTCCAGGCGAGGCCGTAGGCGTTGACGCGGATGCCGTGAGCTGTGCGGACAGCCACCTCGGTAACCTCGACCGGGCCGCTGCCGAGGGAGCACACGGGTAGCGCGCCGAAGGTCACCGGTTGCCCGCGCGGCACGTTCGGGATCGTTGCCCCGAAGGGTGCGACGCCCTCGGGCAGTGCAAGCCGTGCCCCCTCGCTTGGGCTTGCGCCGCATGCGGTCAGGAGGGCGATCGTGATGACGGCGGTGGTGACCTGGGAGATGTCGCCCAACCGACGGATCGAGCTCTCGCCGAAGTCCCCGACAGCTGACCCAGTCCTCGGGCGGGACAGCTTGGAGCGCATGGGGCACCTCTCCTGTGGTGTCGCCATCATGAGCAAGGGAGACCGAGCCCGAAGTACGGGCCGGAGACGAATGGCCGGGTCACGCCAGCTGCGTCCCGTGGGGTAGCGGTGTCGATGGCGTGCCCGGGACCCACTCGAAGAACAGCTCGAAGTACGGGATGCGCGCGCCGGTCCCGGCGTCGACGTACGGGCTGTCGGCGAGGCAAAGGTCTGCCGCGACCTCGTGGATCCCTGCCCCGCTGAGGCGGTCGGCGACGGGGCGCACCGACGGAGCTTCGGGGTCGGCGAACTCGCGCACGATGGTCGGCTCGCCGTCGACGTCCCGCTCCTCCTCGCGCAAGACGCAGAAGAACGGCAGGGCGGGGGAGACGAGCACGATGTCGGTCCCGTGCCGGTCGCGCCGGTGCACGGCCACCACGGAGGTCACGTCCGAGGCCTCGATGAAGACTTCGACGTCCGGCAGGCCGACAAGGAGTTCGCGCACCCGCCGCTCGAGCGCCTCGGACGGTGCGCGGCACCACGTCAGCACGTCGTTCTCGATGAGCGGCCGCGAGTCACCGATCACGGCCCGCAGGTACAAATTGAGGACCCTGCGGCGCTCCGACAAGGCGATCGCGTGCGCCATCCGAGCTGCCTCCCTCGTCGTCAGTCGGTCAGGCGTCGCGAGCGATCGCGAACGGGTCCTCGTCGAACTCCTCGTCGTCCCCGCCGTCGTGCAGGATGAAGTTGATCGCGGCTCGCACAGGCTCCAAGCCGTCGATGGCTTCGAGAACGGTGGGTTCGCCGGCGTGGGACGCCTCTGCCACCGCCTCGATGACCGACTGCACTCGGAGCTCGGCGTCTTCTCGTTCCTGGTCAGGCCACGAGCGCAGATAGGCCGACCGGCCGGCCTCGACGAGCGCCGCCTCGTCGGTAACTCGGAAGTCCCAGCGGCCGAGCAGGGTCACGACCCCGCCGAAGCCAGGCCCCGGTTCCTCGCTTTCCTCTTCGTCGACGCCGTCGGGCGCCACGAGGGGGAGCGGGAAACTGCCGCACCAATCGAACTCGGCCTCGTTGAACGCGCTCGCCGCGTCCGTGAGGCCGGTGACCGACTCCCAGTACCGCGGCATCTCGCGCTCGAGCCCCTTCTGCGACAGCACAACGTCGACGTGCGCCCACAGCGCCGCCACCAGCTCCTCCGCACGGCGGACGTAGGCGTCCCTGGACGCGTCGGTGTACTGCGTCTCGACGTACTCGTCGTCCTGGTCCATCGGGTGCTCCGTGAAGTCGTCGTGGGGCGGCAGCCTAACCACGGCAAGGTGAACGCCCGTGCTGGCCACGCCACGGCGGGCGCCCGGTCCCTTGCCCAACATGCAGGAGCTTCGTTCCGCCGCCCCATAGTTCGGCCATGGCGAGTGGAGCCGTGCGAGACCGATTGCCCGACGGGTCCATCCGGACTGGATCGGCGTCGCTACTCGAAATCCATCGGCGATCGGCTGCCCGCCGAGATGTGGCTCCAGGACGAGCACAAGGTGCTCGACCGCGGAGCGTGACCGCATGATCACCGAGCGGATGGTCGCCCTCTTCCAGTGAGGACGACTCACGCGCACCTTCGTCCGTAGGGAGCACAACGCTGCGGCACCCGTCGAGAGTCTCGGGTGCCCTCAGTCCAGGCGCCTCGACCAGAGCCGGCGCGGACTGCCGCCCTGCCTCGGCAGGCTCCTAGCAGACGCGTGGCCGACGTTGCCCGTGCAAGGAGCTGGGGATGGATGCTGTAGAGTCGAGGTTCGCGCTTTGGTCGTGGAGCACCGTATCCGCGACGTTTCGGTCCCAGCATCGGAGCTAGGCCACGCGCCGGGCAGCAGAAGCTGCCACCAGACAACTCCCGCGCCCCGGAGCGCGGAGCGAGAGCAGAGAACATCACTTCTTCCATCATCGAACGTCCCGAGACCGCAGTCGCGGCCGAGGGAACACCTCAACCGCGCGTCGTCCTGCGTCGCGCCGACGACGACCTGTGGGTCGCGACGTCGAACGGCGAGTACGCCGGGCTGGTCACCCAGCATCCCGACGGTTTCCAGGTTCACGACCGCTACACGCGACCTCTCAGGGTCGTTGCCGCGCTCGACCACGCGACCTGGCTCCTCGCCGGTCCGCCCGGGCAGGACGGCCCCGCGCGGGCAAAGCCCCACACACCACTGCGCCTCACCAGGCGCAGCCCCCGGACCCACGCACGTGGGCCGATCGCACCGACGAAAGAAGACATCATGGCTACCGGTACTGTGAAGTGGTTCAACGCCGAGAAGGGCTTCGGGTTCATCGCGCCCTCCGACGGCACCGCCGACGTGTTCGCCCACTACAGCGAGATCGCGGCCACCGGCTTCCGCTCGCTGGAGGAGAACCAGAGCGTGGCCTACGACGTCGCCCAGGGTCCCAAGGGCCCGCAGGCGACGAACATCCGCGCACTGTGACCTGATGCCGTCGACGCGCACCGCGCCGACGGCATGACGGGCGAAGGGCCACGCAACCCGTTGCGTGGCCCTTCTGCGTCTACAGGCACCAGGGTGGTGCCTGTAGCAGCCGGCCTGCGACGGCCTCGGTGCGCCGATCTCGACGTGCCCCCCTGACTGGCGCGGCATGCATCCAGGCGGTCCCACCCAGGCCATCGGCAGGTCACTGGCAAGGGAGCCAGAGGCTCTCGGTCAGCGCCCCGGTCGGTCTCGGCATACGGTTCTCGCGTGCCAGCCCGCGGTGACGTCGAAGCAGAGTGTTCGCTTCCCGCCGCGACGCGATCCATCGCCACGGCGCGGCACTGGATGGCGGCGCAGGCGCGGATGCGCGGCGCACCCGCACGCACTGTCTCGGCGGTGGAGCTGGTGACGAGCGAGCTGATGTCCAACGCGGTCCACCATGTCGCCGGCACAAGCCTGATCAGGCTTGTGGTCCGCAGCGGGTGCCACACACTGGACCTCCAGGTCCACGATTCCAGCGTCACCGCGCCACGGCTTCGAGCTGATCGTGCCGGGCTACCGGGGGGTCACGGTCTGCACATCGTCGACCGTCTTTCTGGCGCCTGGGGCTGGCAGTCTTCCCCGGAAGGCGGGAAGGTCGTGTGGGCGACCTTCCGCTGGAGCTGAGCGCGCCCTTTCCACTGATTGCACGACCACCTCGAGCCTGTCGGCCGCCCACAGCGCCAGCCCGGCCGCGAGGGCGAGCAGCGGAACCTCCGGCCGGACCACGGCGCCCAGGATCAGGCTCGCCGCCGCAGCGAGCACCGCACCAGGGAGCTCCCGCCTCGGGGGATCGGCGACCCGGCCGGCGAGCGCGGAGGGTCCGCCTTCGTGCGAGGGCGGACCCTCCGGTCAGCGGGCCAAGAGGGCGCGGAGCGTGGCCTCGGTCTCCGACGGGGCGCTCTCGGCCATGAAGTGGCCGGCACGGGTGGTGCGGTGGTCGAGGTCCGAGGCCCAGGCCTTCCACAGCCCGGCGGCGTCGTAGCCGAGCAGGGCGCCCCAGTCCTGCTGCACCACGGTGACCGGCATCGTCAGGCCCCGTCCGGCAGCTCGGTCGGCGCGGTCGTGCTCGACGTCGATGCCGGCCGAGGCCCGGTAGTCGGCGACGATCGACGTCACCGCCTCCCGCGACGCGCGCAGGTACTCGGCGCGCACCTGCTCGTCGAACGGGGCGGGGGCGCTGGGGGTGCTCCAGGCGTCGAGGAAGTGGCCGAAGAACTGGTCGGCGGTGCCGGCGATCATGGCCTCGGGCAGCCCCGCAGGCTGGGCCATGAGGTACAGGTGGAACGCGACGGCGGCCTCGGCCCCGTGCAGCACGTCCCACATGTCCAGGGTGGGCAGCACATCGAGGATGGCCAGGTGGGAGACCCGGTCGGGGTGGTCCAGGCCGGCCCGGACCGCGACGAGCGCACCGCGGTCGTGGCCGGCCAGGGCGAAGCGCTCGAAGCCGAGCGCCTCGGCCAGTGCGACGACGTCGGCGGCCATCGTGCGCTTGGAATAGGTCTCGGGGCTGGTCTCGGCCGGCTTGTCGCTCGCTCCGTAGCCGCGCAGGTCGGGCACGATCACGGTGTGGTCTGCCGCCAGGGCCGGTGCGACGTGGCGCCAGCACAGGTGGGTCTGCGGGAAGCCGTGCAGCAGCACGACGGGGTCGCCGGTGCCGCCGACCGCGGCGTGCAGGGCGACGCCGTCGGCCACCTGCACGCGGCGGGACGTGAAGCCGGGGATCTCGAGGGTCATGGTTGCTCCTGAAGGGGTGTCACGAGGCGTGAATCGGACGCCCCTAGGCTGGGCGCCGTCGATGAGCAGCGGATGAGCACGAGCAGCGGACGAGCGACGGAGGTGCGGTGGTCAGGATCGGCGTCCTCGGGCCCGTGAAGGCGTGGTCCGACGCCGGGATCCCCGCGCCGCTGCGAGGCCCGCGACACCGCGAGGTCCTCGGCCGGCTCGTGGCGGCTCGCGGCCGCACGGTCGCGGCGACCACCCTGGTCGCGGACCTGTGGGACGAGGGCCGCACGCCGGCCGACGGGCTGGCCGCCGTGCGGACGTTCGTCTCGGCGCTGCGCCGCGCGCTCGAGCCCGACCGTCCACCCCGCCGTCCCGCACGCCTGCTGGTGACCGACGGGCCGGGCTACGCGCTGCGCCTGCCCGACCACGCCGTGGACGCCCGCCGCCTGGAGGCGGCGCTGAGCGACACCCGCGGTGCGACCCCTGGCGTCACGCTCGCCCGGCTGGACGAGGCGCTCGACCTGTGGCGCGGCACCCCGTACGCCGGCATCGAGGCGTCCTGGGCGCGCGCGGAGCGTGCCCGGCTCTCGGAGCTGCGCCTGACGGCCGTCGAGCGGCGGGCCGATGCCCTGGTCGCGCTCGGTCGCGGCGCGGAGGCCGTCGCCGAGCTGGACGGTCACGTCGCCGCGCACCCCTGGCGGGAGGAGGGCTGGCGGCTGCTGGCCCTGGGCCTCTACCGGTCCGCGCGGCAGGCCGACGCGCTCGCCGTCCTGCGCCGGGCCCGCACCGTGCTCGCCGACGAGCTCGGCGTCGACCCAGGTCCCGCGCTCGCGCAGCTGGAGACCCGGCTCCTGCGCCACGAGGCAGGCACCGGCCCGGGTGACGTGTGGGCGGACGTGACCGACGCCTATGCGCACGGCCCGGGGACCCGCGCCCGCCTGGAGGCCTCGGCCGACCTGCTGCGCACGCTCGCCGTCGCCGGCGGGCTGACCCAGGCGCGCGACCAGCGCCTCGTCGTCGTGCACGCCGCCGAACAGCTCGGCGACCCGGGGCTCACCGCCCGCGTCCTGACCGCCTACGACGTGCCCGGCACCTGGAGCCGGTCCGACGATCCCGCGCAGGCCGCCGAGATCGCCGCCGCCGCCGAACGCACCCTGGCAGCGCTGCCGGCAGACGCCCCGGGCTCGCTGCGGGCGCGGCTGTACGCGGTGGTCGCGACCGAGACGCGGGGCCTGCGCGGCGAGCGCGGTCTGCAGGCCGCGCGCGAGGCGGTGAACCTGGCCCGGGCGGCCGCAGACCCTGGAGCGCTCCTCGCCGCCCTCGCGGCGCAGGCCCTGCAGGCCGTCGACCGTGCCGGGCTCGCCCCGGTCCGAGATGCGATCGGCGCCGAGGCGCTGGAGATCGCCGAGCGGCACGGGTCCTCGACCGGCCAGATCCTCGGGCACCTGCTGCGCATGCAGGCCCGCGGAGCGATCGGTGACCTGGACGGCGCCGGGGTGCACGCAGACGAGGCCGCCGCGCTGGGTCGGCGGCACGAGCGGCCGCTGGTCGAGGTGCTCGTGGAGTGGTTCGGTGCGATGAGGCTGGGCATCGAGGGCGCACCTCTCACGGAGGTCGACCGCGCGTACCACGGGGCCGCGCGGGGGCTCGCGGGAGCCGGGATGCCAGGCATGGAGAAGGGGCTGTTGCCGCTGGCGCTGCTGTGCCTGCGCGTCGCCCGGATGCCCGCTCACGCCGGCCCGGCCGACGTCGTGCCCGACGCCCTCGCCGGACTGGATGCCGGCCCGTACTCCCCGTGGACGCTGCCGTGGCGGCTGCTCGCCACCGGTCGCCGGCATGAGGCGGACGCAGCGGTCCGTCGCCTTCCTGAGCCGCCGCCCGGCCTGCTGCTGGAAGCGCTGTGGGTCCTCGCGGGCCGTGCGGCCATCGCCGTCGGCAGCCGCGCGGTCGCCGAGCGAGCCCGGCACGCGCTGGCGCCCGCCGCGGCGGAGATCGCCGGCGCGGGGAGCGCGACCCTGACGGCCGGGCCTGTAGCAGCCCACCTCGCTGCCCTGGAGGCGTTCCTCGCGGACGACCCCGCGTGACACGCGCGCGTCACGGGGGGACACGGTCGTGGTGCTCCGGGCGGGGCCCGCGGCACGGCCGAGGACTTCGTCAGACCGGCGACTCCTCGTGGGCGTCGGACGTCTCCGCGGCCGGACGTGCAGGGTGCCGAGCGCCAGCACGCGCGCTGCGTCCGGCCAAGTGAGCCAGGTACAGCACGCAGCAGACGTTGAGCAGCCGGGCGAGAACCGTTGGGGGGTCCTCCACGTGCCCGAGCACGCCGGAGCTCGCGACCGTGGAGACGAACAGGACGATGCACCCTGCCGCGATAGTGCGGCGACGGACGCTCCGGATCGTGGGCCACAGCACCAGGCCGGCGACGATCAGCCACGCCGCCACGGCCGCGCTAGGGCCGAAGAAGAAGAAGGTCGTGAACGCCGCGACGACCGCGACGAGGACGTCGACGACGATCAGCCCAGCTCCGCGCCGCAGTCGACCGATCAACCCAGCGGCGATCACCGTTCCGACCAGGGCGACGGCGAGCAGCCCGACCACCAGGTTCTCGAGCGCAGCGGTGTCGCCGTGCAGCGAGTCGAGCCACCAGCCGGGGATGACGACTCCCGACACCGATCCGATGGCCGCTGACCCGAACAAGACTGAGCAGGCCACGTCCGTCCTTCGTGCCGCACGCGTCCCGTCGTGCTCGTTCACCGTCATGCCCCCCGCATGGCTCGGCTCGGACAACGCTCAGTATCAGGAGCCTGTCACTGGCGTCATTGACGACGTCCCCTGGACCCGCCGGTGTCGTACAGCGCCGCAGGGCGACTGCCGTGACTCACCTGCGGACACAGTAGCCTCGCGGCCATGGCAGCGAACCGGGGACGCCATGCCGCCATCCAGATCGAGGGCGATCCGGACGAGGAGCGCGGGGCATGGCATGTCCACTCTGCGAAGGCGCTGCTCTGGGCTGGGCGGGTCCTACCGTTGGCGACCGTTGCGGCCGTGGTGTGGAGCCGCCTCCGGCAGGAGTCGTGGGCGAGCGCCCCGCTGGATGACGCCGGGTTCACCACGGCGTTCGTCCCAAACCTCGCCGTTGGCCTCTCCTTCGTGATGGGCATGGCGCTGCCACTCGTCGTTCTCCCAGTCGGCTCGTCGGTCCTCGCCGCCCGTGAGGCCGACCGCTTGTTCGTCAGGACCGTGCTCGGCCGGCGCACTGTGGACCTCGCCAGCGCTACGGCGTGGCGGGCCCGCTTGCCGGGGCAAGGACACGGCATACAAGTCGTGTCCGTGCGGTCGCGCAGAGGCTGGGTGGTCCTCATGGCATCGGAACTGTGGCTCGACGCCGACTACACGTTCCCGGGCGGGCTCGTCGGTGCGGATCCACCGCACGACACGAGCAGGTGGTGGTTGTCCGTGAGGGGTTGGGCGCTGCTAGTGCTGTGGGTCCTGATGATCTTCGTCGTCGCAGGAGCGGGTACTGCCGTCGCGGGACTCTAGGACCTGCCTCGAGTGACGGCGCGGACGAGACGGTCCAGTGCGGGCACCGCCGGGTGAGGTCGTCGCCTCACCCGCCGGCCGCTGTCGGTGTACCACCGTCAGCGGCACGAGTCTGCGACGCGATACCGCATGCCGCTCGTCACCTCGTACTCGGTACCGATCACGGAGTACCGCACCCGGAGGCCACAGCGCGATACCGACGTCGTCCATGGGGACGCCCCTTCGTCGCCGGTCGGCGCCATCGTCGCCCCGTGTGGCGCCGCGCGGTGCCGGCGCGGCGTCTGCCACACTCCCGGCGTGCAGCTGAAGTACACGCTCGCGACGGAGGACCACGTCGCCCTCAACGCGCACGTGGCGCGGACGTCGGAACCCCTGAGGGCCCAGGCGGCGCGCACGCGGGTGCTCGGGACCGTCCTGGTCGCCGTGTCCGCCGTCGTGCTGATCGGCGCGCTGCGGCAGGACTGGGTCGGGGGAGCGGTCACCGGTGGTGCGGCTGCGGTCGCCATGTGGTGCACCTTCCCCGGGCTGCGCCGACGGGCGACGGACCGCACGCTCCGGAGCATCGCGGCACGCGGCGGGCTCGGTCCGGTCGGCGCCGTGCGCCTGACCATCGACGACACCGGGTTGCGCGAGGAGATCGCCGGGACGAGGACGTCGACGAGCTGGGACGGCGTGGACCGCCTCGAGGAGACCGACGACCACGCGTTCGTCTTCGTCGGCCCGCTGGCGGCCGTGGTCCTCCCCAAGCGCGACGGGCGCGTGGCCCGGGCGCTCGAGGAGATCAAGACGCGGGCGGGCGGGGCTCCCGCACCAGGCCCGGCGACGCCGGCGTGACCGCTGCGTGCGGACCGGCACGTCCGTAGGCTGCCGGGAGCCGAACGAAGGAGAGCAGATGTCACGCGTGCTGATCATCGGTGGCCACGGCAAGGTCGCGCTGCGCCTCGCGCCCCTCCTGGTGGAGCGGGGCGACGAGGTGACCGCGGTGTTCCGCAACCCCGACCACGAGGCGGAGGTGGCCGCCACGGGGGCGAACCCCGTGGTCGCGGACGTCCAGGAGTTGGACGTCGACGGGCTCGCCGAGCTGCTCCGCGGTCACGACGCCGTCGTGTGGTCGGCGGGCGCGGGCGGGGGCAGCCCCGAGCGGACGTTCGCGATCGACCGGGACGCCGCGATCCGGTCCATGGACGCCGCCGCGGCCGCGGGGGTGCGCCGCTACGTCATGGTGTCGTACCTCGGGGCCCGGCCGGACCACGGCGTCCCGGAGTCGAACTCGTTCTTCCCCTACGCGGAGTCGAAGGCGGCCGCGGACGAGCACCTGCGGGCCTCCGGCCTGGACTACACGATCCTCGGCCCCGGCCGCCTCACGCTGGACGAGCCGACCGGCAGCATCGAGGTCGACCCGGACGGCGACGGCGAGGTGACGCGCGCGGACGTCGCCGCGGTGATCGCCGCGGTGCTCGCCGACCCGTCGACGGTCGGGCGCACGATCGAGTTCGGCAACGGCGGCACGCCGATCGCCGAGGCGGTCGCCGGCTAGGCGAACGTCCTCGGCGAGCGGCGCGGACCGCGGCTCGCCCTGCTGACCGTCACCGTGCCCGGGCGACGGTCAGCAGGGCGACGCACCCGAGCGCCGCGGCGACCGCGAGGACCAGGAAGATCGTCCCGGCGGCGACGGTGAAGTTCAGGACGAGGAACACGACGGCCAGGACGGCGAGCACGATGGCGAGCGGCCGGTTCTTCACGGTGCCTCCTTCGCTGGAGACGAGACCTCCAGCGTTCCTCGCCGAGCGCCGCGGGTCAACGCCGCGGGGCGACGCCGCCCGGCTACCGGCTACTTGGCCGACGCGGGATCCCGGTCGCCGATGTGGCCGGGGGCGTTGGCCGCGAGGACGCGCTGGACGAACGCGCAGTACTCGTCCATGTAGTGCCGCAGGAAGGTTGCCGTCTCCTCGTCCCGCACCTCGCCGTCGTCGCCGAACGCCTCGGGGTCGAACCGGATGTACGCCTCGGGGGCGTTGAGCTGCGGCGCGTCGAGGAAGCTCAGGACGGCGCGCATCGACGACTGCATCACCGCGGTACCGATGCCGCCCACCGAGGCGCCGATGATCCCGGTGGGCTTGCGGGCGAAGGAGTTGGAGCCCCAGGGGCGAGAGCCCCAGTCGATGGCGTTCTTCAGGGCGCCCGGGATGGACCGGTTGTACTCGGGCGAGACGAACAGGATCCCGTCGGAGGCCTCGACGGCCTCCTTGAACGCCCGGGCCTCGGGCGGGAAGTCGTCGTCGTAGTCCCAGCTGTACAGCGGGAGGTTCCCGATGGGGATCTCGGTGAACTCGAGGTCGTCGGGGGCGAGCCTGACGAGCGCCTTGGACAGCGTGCGGTTGATCGAGCCCTTGGCGAGGCTGCCCACGAGGTAGCCGATCTGGTAGGTCATGGTGTCTCCCGTGCGTCGGTCGCCGCCGACCCCGCGTCGACGGGCCTCTCCCACGGTGCGCGGGCAGGAGGCGACTGGCGAGCGGGAGCGACGCGCCGCGGCGTCAGCGAGGCTCGCCCAGCGTCGTGACCTCGCTGGCCAGCGCACGGCGCGACCGCCGCAGCGCCAGCACGATGGCGCCGGCCACGAAGTAGTCCTGGTTGCTGCTGCGGCCGCGCGTCTCGCGCACGGCGTCGTGGAACGCGTCGGTGGCCTCGGCCAGGGCGGTGAGCGCCTCCGGGTCGGTGCCGTCGGAGTCCAGTGAGCGCACGGCCGCGGCGAGCGCCGTGAGCGCTCGGGCCGCCGGGGGCCGCAGCGGCGGGCCGAGGGCGACCTCGTCGAGCTCGCGGTTCTCCCACTCCGCGACGAGGCGCGTGGTGTCGTCGACGACGGCGGCGAGCGTGTGCAGCAGCCCGCCGCGGCGCACCTGCGAGGTCGTCCAGTCCCGGTAGCGACGGGCCCGGCGGTTGGCCCGCACGGCCTCCTTGCTCCGGCTGACCGCCTCCTGCGCCTGCGCCAGGGTCGGCTCGACCTCGCGACGGCGCTGCGCCCACTCGTCCTGCGACGGCAGCTCGTCGGCGCCCAGCCCGTCCGCCAGCGCCTCGAGCTGCTCGGCGAGCACGTCCCGCAGCCGGTCGAGCACCAGCTCCGACGGCGTGAGCGGCAGCGGCGGGAAGGCGAAGTTCACGGCGACCCCCACGAGCGCGCCGGCCACCACGAGGCCCGCGTAGGCGCCCACGTAGGACGCAGGGTCGCCGGCACCGAGGATGAGGACGAACAGCGCCGAGGTGACGGCCCAGCTGCCCATGCTGCCCAGCCGACGCCACCCGGAGGCGAGCAGCGCGACGCCGACGGCGATCGCGATCGCCGGCGCCCCGGGGTCGAGCACGAGGTCGACGCCCCGGGCGATCGCGGCGCCGATCAGGATCGCGCCGATCGCCTGCACCGACTCCCGTGCCGATCGGGACAGCGTGCCCGTCGTGGCCACCACGGCGCCCATCGGCGCGTAGTAGGGGTACTCCGAGAAGGGTGCCGGCGCGAGCAGCCCCAGGAACCAGGCGAGCGCGGCGGCCGTGGCTCCCTTCGCGGCCATCGCCCAGGAGGGGTGCAGCACCCACTGCCGGTACGCGCGCTCCGTCAGCCGGCCGGCCCACGACCGGCGGCCCTTCCCGGTCACGCGTGCCAGTCGTCCCTCCACGCCCGCCACCGTACGAGCCTGCGCGCGGTCGCGCGTCCTGGCGCTGGTCACGGGCGTGGGTGTCAGGGGGAAGGATGGGCCCGTGCACCTCGTCCTCGCCCGCGCGCCCGGCGCCTCCTCCCGCGCCGCGCCGGTGCGCGTCGTCCGCGTGCCCGACGACGGCGGGGCCTCGCAGGAGCGGCGGGTGCCCGGGGACGGGCTGACCGCCGTCGTCCGGGGCCTCGAGGAGGGCGCCGACGTCGGTGCCGGGCACGGACCAGGAACCGGGTCGGGCGCCGGGTCGGGTACGGCGGGCCCGCCGCCGCGCTGGACGTGGGACGACACGAACCGCTGGTACCCCGCCCTGCTCGCCGACGGCGTCCGCGTGGAGCGCGGGCACGACCTGCGGCTCGCCCACGCCGTCCTGCGGCGCTCGCCCCTGGCGGCGGCGTCGCGCCTGGCCGCCGCGCC
>NZ_LWGM01000140.1 GCF_001750215.1 Isoptericola variabilis
GGACCCCGCCGCGGCCCCGGCGGGCACGCCCGGCGGCGGTGTGGCGACCGCCACCCGGCCGGCCGCGCGGACCGTCGTGACGGTGGCCTCGGGCCGCGGGACGGCCGCGTTCGTCGTCGCCGTGTGCGCGGCCGCGGTGCTGCTGCTGGGCGTGCTGCCCTCCTCGGTTCTCGATCTGGCCTCCGAGGCGGCTAAGTTCGTGCCGTGAGCCTGCCCGACCAGCCCCCCGCCGTGCCGACCGTCGCGAGCGCGGCGACGGCCATCCCGCTGTCCGACCCCGCCCTCGCGGAGCGGCTCCTGGAGCGGATGCACGTCGTGGAGGAGGCGCTGGCCGAGGCCGTCGAGAACGCAGACCGGCTCGCCGACGACGCCTCGCGCCACCTCGTCGCCGCCGGGGGCAAGCGGCTGCGCCCGTTCCTCACCCTGCTCACGGGCGAGCTCGGCGACGGCACGCGGCCCGAGCTCCTCGACGCCGCCGTCGTGGTCGAGCTGACCCACCTGGCCTCGCTGTACCACGACGACGTCATGGACTCCGCGCCGCTGCGCCGCGGCGCCCCGAGCGTGCACACGCTGTGGGGCAACACCGTGGCGATCCTCGTGGGCGACCTGCTCTTCGCGCGCGCGTCCGCGCGCGTGGCGGCGCTGGGGCCCGACGCCGTGGTGCGCCAGTCGGCCACGTTCGAGCGGCTGTGCCTGGGCCAGCTCCACGAGACCACCGGCCCGGGCGCGGGCGAGGACCCGGTCGAGCACTACCTGCAGGTGCTCGCCGACAAGACCGCGTCGCTGCTGGCGACGTCCGCGCGCTTCGGGGCGATCTACGGCGGCTGCGACGCCGAGGTCGTCGAGGTGGTCGGGGCCTACGGCGAGAAGCTGGGCGTCGCGTTCCAGCTCGCCGACGACGTGCTCGACCTGGCGTCCTCGGGCGCGGAGTCGGGCAAGACGCCCGGCACGGACCTGCGCGAGAAGGTGCCCACCATGCCGGTGCTGCTGCTGCGGCAGCGGGTGGCCCGCGGGCTGGCGCAGCCGGGCGACGACGAGCTCCTGGCGCTGCTGGACGGCGACCTGACCTCGGACGCGGCCCTCGCCGACGCCGTCGACCGGCTGCGCGCGCACGACGTGCTGGCCGAGACGCGCGCGCTCGCCGCCCGGTGGGCGCGCGAGGCCGCCGCCGAGCTCGACCCGCTGCCGGAGGGGCCCGTCAAGGAGGCGCTCAGCCGCTTCGCCACGGCCCTGGCCGACCGCGCCGCCTGAGCCCGGCCGCGCCCGGCCGTGCCTGCCCGTGCCCGCCCGTGCCCGGCCGGGGACGGGGAGTCCTCCCCATGCTCTCGGCAGGGCGTCCGGCGCGGCTCCCGCTATCCTCGTGGCGGCGCCGCCGGCGGGTGGCGCCCGGACCGCCCGGAGGTGGGCTGCAGCCGCGGTCGGCCCCCAGGGGCGGGCCCGCGGCGCGGCCGCCGGAGGAGGGCCGCAGCAGCGAGGGGACCCCCGGGCGGGGGGCACAGGGGACGGATTCGTGAGCCTGAGGGGCATGCTCGGCGAGAAGCGGCGCGCCGTGGCGTCCACGACGGTCGTGGCGGTCGCGGCGACGCTCGTCGTCGCGGCGGTGACGTACGACGGCGAGGCGACCGCCGACGTGGCGCTGAACGACTCCGGCGTGTGGGTGACCAAGACGTCGGCCGGCCTGCTGGGCCGGTTCAACTCCGAGGCGCAGGCCCTCGACGGCACGCTCCTGGCCGGCAGCTCCACCTTCGACGTCCAGCAGGACGCCCAGCGCGTGCTGCTCACCGACCCCGGCACGTCCTCGGCCTCCCCGGTGGACCCCGCGCACCTGGAGCTCGGCGGCACCCTGCGCGCCCCGGCCGGCGCCGAGATCGCCTCGGGCGGCGCGACGACCGCCGTGCTCGACACGAAGGACGGGCGGCTGTGGGTGCTGCCGTTCGCCTCGGCGACCAGCTTC
The DNA here is from genome assembly GCF_001750215.1 of Isoptericola variabilis. Taxonomy (GTDB): domain Bacteria; phylum Actinomycetota; class Actinomycetes; order Actinomycetales; family Cellulomonadaceae; genus Puerhibacterium; species Puerhibacterium variabilis_A. Next base: position 1,955 of record NZ_LWGM01000140.1, read on the forward strand.
GACCCCGAGGAGACCGAGCCGGTCCTGGAGTTCGAAGGCCCCGGCGCCGTGGCCGTGAGCCAGGACGGCACCGTGCTGGCGGCGCTGCCGCAGGAGAGCCGGCTGGTCGAGGTGCCCACCACCGTCAACGGCGTGCCGGAGGAGGAGCGCGAGCAGGAGCTCGACGTGGCCCCGGGCGCGGAGGTGGAAGTCACGGCGGTCGGCGACGACGCGGTGGTGCTCGACCGCTCGGCCGGCCGGCTGGTGCTGCCCGGCGGCGACGCCGTCGACCTCGCCGACCCCGGGGAGGCGCGGCTGCAGCAGCCGTCCGCGGCGTCCGACGTCGTCCTCGTGGCGACCACCTCCGGGCTGGTGAGCCAGCCGCTCGGCGGCGGCGACGCGCAGGTGCGCCGCGCGTCCGGCCTGCCGGGCGCGCCGGTCCAGCTCGGCGGGTGCCGCTACGGCGCCTGGGCCCAGACGGGCCAGGTGGTCCGCGACTGCGAGGGCACCGACCACGACGTCGACCGGACGCTCGAGGGGCTCGGCGCCGACTCGCGCCTGGAGTACCGCGTCAACCGCGACGTCATCGTGCTCAACGACCTGTCGGCCGGCACCGTCTGGCTGGCCGCCGAGGAGTACCAGAAGGTCGACGACTGGGACCAGCAGATCCCTGAGGACGCCGAGGGCGAGGAGACCGAGTCGGAGGAGACTACCCCCGAGCAGGTCGACCAGGTCGTCGCCGACCGCACGCAGCCCAACCGGCCGCCGCGGCCGCAGGACGACACGATGGGCGCCCGGCCCGGCCGCACCACGGTGCTGCCGGTGCTCGCCAACGACGTCGACCCCGACGGCGACGTCATCACCGCCGAGGTGGTCCAGGGCCCGGGCCTCGAGGGCGTCGAGCTGCAGCGGATCATGGGCGGCGCCGCGCTGCAGGCCGTGGTCGCCGACGGCGTCGAGGGGACGACGACGTTCCGCTACGCCGTCTCCGACGGCCGCGGCGGCGTGGCGGAGGCGCAGGTGACCCTCACCGTCGCGCCGCCGGAGCAGAACGCCGCCCCGGAGCAGACCGGCGAGCCGGTGCTGAAGATCGCCAAGGGCGGCACGGCGTCGATCGACGTGCTGCCCTACTTCCTCGACCCCGACGGTGACGACCTGGTGCTCGCCAGCGCGGACGCGACCGCCGCGGGCGACGAGGTGCGCTTCCGGCCGGACGGCACCGTGGAGATGCAGGACGCGGGCACGTCCACCGGCCGCAAGATCGTCAGCCTCACCGTCTCCGACGGCCTGGGGCTCGTGGCCGAGGGCCGCCTGCTGGTCGACGTCGTGGCGGCGCAGGAGCCGCCGGTCGCCGTCAACGACCACGTCACCGTGGTGGCCGGCCAGCCCGTGACGGTCGAGCCGCTGGACAACGACACCGACCCGAACGGCGACACGCTGCGGCTGGTGGGCGTCGCCGACGCCGCGCCGGCGGATGTCACGCCGAACCTCGACGCGGGGACCTTCACGTTCACCTCGGCCGAGCCGGGCTCGTACGACGTCACCTACCAGGTCAGCGACGGCCCGGCCGCCACCACCGGCCTGGTCCGCGTGGACGTCACGCCGCCGCCGTCGCAGGACCAGGGCGCGCCCGTGGTCGTGGCCGACCAGGCGCTGCTGCCCACCGGCGGCTCCACGCTCGTCGACGTGCTGGCCAACGACACCGACCCCGCGGGCGGCGTGCTGGTCGTGCAGTCGGTCGACGTGCCGGCCGACTCCGGCGTGAGCGTCGCCGTGCTGGCGCACGACGTGCTGCGCGTGACCGAGGTGCGCCGCCTCGACGGGCCGGCGACCGTGCGCTACACGGTGTCCAACGGCACCCGCTCGGCCACCGGCGAGGTGCGGGTCGTGCCCGTGCCGGCGCCGGACCGGCTGCAGCCGCCGGACGCCGCGCCCGACGAGGTGACCGTGCACGCCGGCGACGTCGTGACCATCCCCGTGCTGCGCAACGACTCGCACCCGGACGGCCTCGAGCTGTCCCTGACGCCCGACCTGGTCGAGACGCCCGACCCGACGCTGGGCGAGGCGTTCGTCGCCGAGGACGTGGTGCGGTTCAAGGCCGGCGGCGAGGGCGGCACCGCCTACCTCGTCTACGAGGTCGCCGACCCCAACGGCCAGAAGGACTCCGCGCAGGTCACCGTGCACGTGCGCGCGGGGGAGGACAACAGCGCCCCGCGCCCGCCGGACGCCGAGCTGCGGCTGCTGGCCGGCTCCGCCGCCCGCGTGGACCTCTCGCTCGACGGCATCGACCCCGACGGCGACTCCGTGACCCTCACCGGCGTCGCGACGGCGCCCGCCAAGGGCACCGCGCGCCTGGTCGACGGCTTCCTCGAGTACGAGGCGGGCGCCACGTCGTCCGGCACCGACACGTTCACGTACGCGGTGCAGGACGCCCGCGGCGCCACCGCCACCGGCGTCGTGCGCGTCGGCATCGCGCGCGCCGACGACGGCAACCGGCCGCCGGACCCGGTCGACGACGAGGTCACGGTCCGCCCGGGCCGCACGGTCGCGATCCCGGCGCTGCGCAACGACTCCGACCCCGACGGCGACCCGGTGAGCCTCGTGGCCGACGGGCTCGAGGGCGCGCAGGCGCTGCGCGGCGAGGTGGTCGAGGACCGCGTCGTCGTCACCACGCCCGCGCAGGACGCGGTCGACGCCTTCTACTACACGGTCCAGGACCCGCAGGGCGCGCGCTCCGGCGCCGCGATCACGGTGACGACGAGCAGCGAGGCGCCGCTGCTGCGGCCCGTGGCCCGGGACGACGTCGTCCCGATGGAGGAGGCCTACGGCAACCCCACGGTCGACGTGGACGTGCTCGCCAACGACGAGGACCCCGACGGCACGGCGGACGCGCTGACCGTGACGGTCGACGACGAGCGGGTCACCGTGGCCGACGACGGCGGCCTGGAGGTCCCGGTCACCGACCGGCGGCAGATCATCACCTACACGGTCACCGACACCGACGGCCTCGAGGCGCACGCGTTCGTGCACGTGCCCGCCGTGCCGGGCGGCAACCGCCCGCTGCCGGTCATCACACCCGGCCCGCCGCTCGAGGTGGTCGCCGGCGAGCCGCTGACGCTCGACCTCACCGAGGTGGTCACCGTGGCCGAGGGGCGCGAGGCGCGCATCACCGAGGAGCGCAGCGTCAAGGGCGTTGAGGGCACCGCCGAGGTCACCGGCCCGCAGCAGATCGTCTTCACCGCGCCGGAGGACTACGCCGGCCCGGCGTCGGTGACGTTCGAGGCCACCGACGGCTCCGGGCCCGACGACCCCGAGGGCAACGTCGCGCTGCTCACCCAGCAGATCACCGTGCTGCCGGTGAAGAACATGCCGCCGAAGTACGGCGGCGGCACGCTGCAGGTCGCCGCGGGCGAGGAGGCCACGCTCGACCTGTCGCGCGCGGCCAGCGACCCGGACGGCGACGAGCTGACCTTCGCCGTCGACTCCGCCGGGAGCGGCGTGACGGCCACGGTCGAGGGGTCCGTGCTGCGCGTGCAGGCGGAGCCCACGGTGCCCAAGGGCACGGCCGTGCCCGTGACGGTCAGCGTGCGCGACGGCGAGAACCCGCCCGTCACCGGCCGGGTGCAGGCCGAGGTCGTCGCCTCGACCCGGCCGCTCGCGCGCGCCAACCCCGACCAGGTGGACGACGCCCACCAGGGCGAGCCCACCACGGTGCCGGTGCTGGCGAACGACACGAACCCGTTCCCCGAGGAGCCGCTCGAGCTCGTCTCGGCCCTCGTGGAGACCGGGTCCGGGGACGCGCGCGTCGCCGGCGACGACGTCGTCGTGACGCCGGACGCCGACTTCGTGGGCGTCATCGTGGTGCGCTACCGCGTGCGGGACGTCACCGGCGACCCCGACCGCGAGGTCGAGGGCCGCGCGCAGGTGACCGTGCTCGGTCGGCCGGAGGCGCCGCGCGCGCCGCAGGTCGAGGAGGTGCGCTCGCGCACGGTCGTGCTCACCTGGGACCCGCCGAACGACAACGGCTCGCCCATCACCGGGTACACCGTGCGCACGAACGACGGGCACGCCCAGGAGTGCGCCACCACGACGTGCACCATCACGGGCCTGACGAACAACGTCACCTACACGTTCACCGCGACGGCCACGAACGACGTCGGCGAGTCCGACCCGTCGCCCGCCTCGGCGGAGGCGCGGCCCGACGAGCGGCCCGACCCGCCCGCCGCGCCGACCCTGAAGTTCGGCGACAAGAGCCTCACCGTGACGTGGACGAACAAGTCGTACACCGACCGCTCGCCGATCCAGTGCGTCAACCTCGAGATCTCGCCCGCGCCGAGCTCGGGCGCCATCCAGAAGACGTGCGTCGCCGGCGGGTCCCTCGCCTGGACCGGCCTGCAGAACGGCGTCGCGTACAAGGTGCGCGTCCAGGCGGTCAACGCCGCGCCGGAGCCGTCGGAGTGGGGCGACTACTCGGCCGAGGAGGTTCCCGCCGGCGTGCCGTTCACCCCCGCGGCGCCCACCGCGACCCGCGTCGACACCGCCGTGGGCGGGCAGGTCCGGGTCTCCTGGCCGGCGCCGAACGGCAACGGCGACGCCCCGAAGGCCTACCGGCTGGAGGTCCTCGCCGGCGGTGCCGTGGCGCGCACGCTCGACGTGGCCGGCACCTCGCAGACGGTGCAGGACCTCGACCCGGCCACGACGTACACCTTCCGGGTGAAGGCGCAGAACAAGGCCGGCTGGTCGGAGGTGGGCCCGCAGTCCGCCGCCGTCGTGCCGTACGGCACGCCGCAGACGCCGGGCGGCATCGCGGCGTCGCTCATCGACGGTGACACGTCCGAGAAGGCGCGCGTGACGTGGAACGGCATCGCCGGGTCGGCGTTCTACGGCCCCGGCGGCCGCTACGAGGTGCGCGCCGACGGCGCCGGCGGCCGGGAGGCGTCCTCGCCGTACACCTACACCGGTCTGAGCAACGGCAACCCGCACTCCTTCCAGGTGCGCGCGTGCAACGCCTACGCCTGCTCCGGCTGGTCCGGCAGCTCGAACTCCGTGACGCCGTACACGACCCCCGGCTCGCCGGGGGTCGCCTGGAGCCGGAGCGGCACCAACGGCGGGTACTTCACCATCACCCGGCCGAACAGCGACGGCGGCAACGCGGTCACCCGGGTCGAGTGGCAGTACAACGGCGGCAGCGGCAGCAGCAACGGCTTCCCGACCGACGTGCGCGTCCCCGACGGGTACGACCGCAGCTACACGCTGCAGGCGCGCGCCTGCAACGCGGCCGGCTGCGGCCCGTGGGGACAAGCCAACGGCACTACCGCGCCGGCTCCCGAGCCGAAGGCCTGGGTGACGCGCGGCAGCTCGGTGTATGCCCCGGGGCAGTGCACGGACCCGAGCTGCGCCTGGTTCGTGGTGAACACCAAGGACTTCCCGCCCGGCAACCACCAGGTGGAGTGCTGGGGCTCGAACGGGGGCTGGCACAACATCGTGGAACCCGGCCGGAGCTACACGATGAACCTCCAGGCGAACGGCCAGGCCCAGGCCTACTGCTTCTACGGCTACGCCGGGTCCCAGGTCCGGGTGCGGATCGATGGCAAGGACTACGAGGCACGCGTGTGGCAGTGACGCTGCGACACGACGACGCCTGACACGACGACGCCTGACACGACGACCCCCGACACGACGACCCCCGACACGACGACCCCCGACACGACGACAAGGAACACCACCCGATGAGCACCATGACGCCGGAGCAGGCCGCCTGGTTCGCCCAGACCTTCGACAGGCTGGTCGGCAACGTCGGCCAGGCGGTCCTCGGCAAGGCGCACGTGGTGCGCCTGGCGCTGACCTGCATGCTGGCCGAGGGCCACATGCTCCTGGAGGACGCCCCGGGCACCGGCAAGACGATGCTCGCGCGGTCCCTGGCCGCGAGCGTGCACGGCACGAACAGCCGCATCCAGTTCACGCCGGACCTGCTGCCCTCCGACGTCACGGGCGTGACGATCTACGACCAGCAGACCGGCCGGTTCGACTTCCACCGGGGCCCGGTGTTCGCCTCGATCGTGCTGGCGGACGAGATCAACCGCGCCTCGCCGAAGACGCAGTCGGCGCTGCTCGAGGTGATGGAGGAGGGCCGGGTCACGGTCGACGGCGTGGCGCACGAGGTCGGCCGCCCGTTCATGGTCATCGCGACGCAGAACCCCATCGAGCAGGCGGGCACGTACCGGCTGCCCGAGGCGCAGCTCGACCGGTTCCTCATGAAGACCTCGGTCGGCTACCCGGACCACGCCTCGACGGTGGAGATCCTTTCGGGCGCCGCGGTGCGCGACCGCAGCGCCGGGCTCCAGCCGCTCGTCACCACGCAGGCCGTCGTCGAGATGTCCGAGCTCGCCGCGACCACGCACGTGGACCCCGCGGTGCTGGAGTACGTCTCGCGCCTCACCGAGGAGACCCGCGAGGCGCCCGAGGTGCGCGTCGGCGTGTCCGTCCGCGGCGCGCTCGCCCTGGTGCGCTGCGCGAAGGTGTGGGCCGCCGCGCACGGGCGCAACTACGTGCTGCCCGACGACGTCAAGGAGCTCGCCCAGCCGGTGTGGGCCCACCGCATCACGCTCGACCCCGAGGCCGAGTTCGCGGGCGCCACCGGGGCCCAGGTGCTGGACCGCATCCTCACCACCGTGGCGGCCCCGCAGGAGAAGGCCCACGCATGACGAAGGGCAGGACCGGGCGCGCGCTCGCCGCCGTCGGCGGCGCCGCCCGGGGCGGGTGGCGCGCCGCCGG
>NZ_LWGM01000141.1 GCF_001750215.1 Isoptericola variabilis
GCCGAGGTGCCCGCCTACGGCATCGCCCTGCTGTCCCGGCACCCGGTGCGCGCGTGGCACCGGGTGCGCCTGCCGGTGGGCACGCCGTGGCTCCTCGGCCGCGTGCGGCTCGGGCCGGACGAGCCGCGGGCCGCCGTCGCCGCCGTCGTCGACACGCCGCAGGGGCCGCTGACGGTCGTCAACACCCACCTGTCCTCGTGGCGGCGGTGGAACCGGGTGCAGCTGCGGTGGCTCGCGCGCCGGCTGCGGGGCGCGCCGCGCCCGCTCGTGCTGCTCGGCGACCTCAACATCCCCGGCGACCTGCCCGCGCAGCGCACCGGGTGGCGCGACGCGGTCACGGCGCCGACGTTCCCCCGGCGCCGACCCCGCAGCACCATCGACCACGTGCTGCTCGACGGCGCCGTGCGCGCGACCGGTCCGGCGCGCGCGGTGGACCTCGGGCTCAGCGACCACCTCGCCGTCGTCGTCGACCTCGACCTCGACCTCGACCTCGACGTCGACCTCGACCTAGACCTCGACGCCGGGCCGGAGCGCTAGCCCGCGGGCCGTGACGCGGCCGCGCTCAGGCCCAGGGGTCGAGGACCACCTTGATGCAGCCGTCGTCCTTGTGCTGGAACATCCGGTAGGCCTCGGGCGCCTGCTCCAGCGGCAGGCGGTGCGTGCGCAGGTCGAGCACGCCGAGCGGGTCGGCCGGGTCGGTCACCAGCGGCAGGATCTCGTCGCTCCAGCGGCGCACGTTCGCCTGGCCCATCCGCAGCGTGAGCTGCTTGTCGAACAGCTGCAGGAGCGGCAGCGGGTCCTTGGCGCCGCCGTAGACGCCGGACAGCACCACGGTGCCGCCCCGGCGCGCGACGTCGATCGCCGTGTACAGCGCCGCGAGCCGGTCCGTGGCGGCGCGCTCGGCGAGCGGTGCGGCGACGGCGTCCGGCAGGAACCCCACCGCCTTCTGCGACATCTCGGCGAAGGGGGATCCGTGCGCCTCCATGCCGACGGCGTCGACGACGGCGTCCGCGCCGCGCCCGTCGGTGACCGAGCGGATCGCGTCGGCGACGTCGCCGTCGCCGGCGTGCGAGGCGTCGAGCACCTCGACGCCGTGCCGCGCCGCCATGGCGAGCCGCTCGGGCACCAGGTCGACGCCGATGACGCGGCCCGCGCCGCGCTGCAGCGCGATCCGGGCGGCCATCTGGCCGATCGGGCCCAGGCCGAGCACGGCCAGGGTGCCGCCGGCGGGCACCTCGGCCTGCGCCACGGCCTGCCACGCGGTGGGCAGCACGTCCGAGAGGTACAGGTACCGCTCGTCGGGCTCGCCGTCGTCGGGCACCACGATCGGCCCGTACTGCGCCTGCGGCACCCGCAGGTACTGGGCCTGGCCGCCCGGCACCGAGCCGTACAGGCGGGTGTACCCGAACAGCGCGCCCCCCTTGCCGTGCGCGTGCACCTGGGTGGTCTCGCACTGGGACTGCAGCCCGTGGGTGCACATCCAGCAGCGGCCGCAGGAGATGTTGAAGGGCACGACGACGCGGTCGCCGACGCGCAGGTGGCCGGCCGCCTCGGGCCCGACCTCCTCGACGACCCCCATGGCCTCGTGGCCGATGATGTCGCCGGCGTCCATGAACATGCCCAGGACGCCGTACAGGTGCAGGTCGGACCCGCAGATCGCGGTCGACGTGACGCGGACGACCGCGTCGGTGGGCTCGACGATCCGCGGGTCCGGGACGTCCTCGACGGTGACGGTCTGGCGCTTGCGCCAAGTGAGGGCTCGCACGGCCTGTGCTCCTTCGGGTGCGGGAGGTGCGGGAAGGTGCTCGAGGGCTCGGCGGGCCTCAGCCCTTGGAGCCCGTGGTGGAGATGCCCTGGACGAAGTACCGCTGCCCGGCGAAGAACAGCAGGATCATGGGCACCGTGGTGATCACCGAGGCGGTGACCACGACCTCCCACTGGGACTCGCCGCCGGGACCGAACTGGTCGATGACGGCCTTGAGCCCGCGCGGGACCGTGAACGTGGAGCTGTCCTGGAGGTAGACCAGGGGGCGCATGAGGTCGGTCCACGACGCCTGCGCCTCGAAGAGGAACGTCAGCACCATCGCGGGCCTGCACAGCGGCACGGCGATCCGCCAGAACAGGGTCCACTCGCTCGCGCCGTCGAGGCGGGCGGCCTCGAACGGCTCCCGCGGTAGGCCCAGGAAGAACTGCCGCAGCAGGAAGACGTAGAAGGCGCTGGCGAACAGGTTGCCCGCCCACAGCGGCACGTGGGTGCCGACCAGCCCGAGCTGGTTCCAGATGAGGAAGGTGGGGATCAGCGTCACGGCGCCCGGCAGCATCATCGTGGCCAGGACGAGGCCGAACAGCGGCCCGCGGGCGCGGAACCGGTAGTGCGCGAAGCCCCACGCGACCAGGGCGCTGGTGACCGTGACCGCGGTCGCCGCCAGCGTGGTCACCAGCAGCGTGTTGCCCAGCCACAGCGCCAGCGGCGCCGACTCCCACACCGTCAAATAGTTCTGCAGCGTGGGGCTCGCCGGCAGGAGCCGGTTGTCGAAGATCTCCGCGCGCGGCTTGAACGACGCCGACAGCAGCCACACCAGGGGGTAGACGAACACCAGCGTGAACGCCACGAGCGCCGTGACGACGCCGGCGCGCAGCCAGCGCCGCTTGCGCCGGCCGTCCCCGCGCACCGGGCGGGGCGGCGGCATCGTCACGCTCGCCGCGGCGGCCGGGACCGCCGTCGTGCCTGCGACCGGTGCGCTCACCGCTGCTCCCCCTCGTAGTAGACGAGCCTGCGCGAGACCAGCAGCTGTACGGCCGTGACCAGCATGATGACGACGAACAGCAGCCACGCCAGGGCCGAGGCGTAGCCCATGTGCAGCTCCTCGAACCCCTCGCGGAACAGGTAGATGACGTAGAACAGCGCCGCGTCGTTGGAGTACGTCGAGTTGCCCGCCCCGAAGTAGGCGGAGTAGGCCTCGCTGAACATCTGGAACGCCGCGATCGTGTTGACCACGGTGACGAAGAAGAGCGCGCCGCTGATCATCGGCAGCGTGATGGTGCGGGTGCGGCGCCACCAGCCCGCGCCGTCGACGCGGGCGGCGTCGTAGAGGTCCTTCGGCACGTCCTGCAGGGCGGCCAGCAGGATGACCACGGCCGACCCGATGCCCCACAGGCTCACCAGTGCCAGGCCGGGCTTGATCCACGCGGCGTCGGTGGTCCAGCTCGGCCCCTCGATGCCGACGACGGCCAGCACCTCGTTGACCAGGCCGTACTGGCCGTTGAAGAGCATCAGCAGCAGCACGCCCACCGCGACCGGCGGCGTCATGTTCGGCACGAAGAACGCCGTGCGGAAGAACCCCTTGGCACGCCCGGCCTGGTGCAGCAGCAGGGCCAGGGCCAGGGTTACGACGACGTACAGGGGCACCTGCAGCACCGTGTACTGCAGCGTGTTCCACAGGGCGAGGCGCACCTGCGGGTCCTCGGCCATCCGGCGGTAGTTGTCGAGGCCCACGAACGTCGGGTCGTTGAGCACGTCGTAGTCGGTCAGCGACAGGTAGAAGCTGTAGAGGATCGGCCACGCGGTGAAGACGAGGAACCCGACCACCCACGGGCTGATGAACGCCAGGCCGGCGTTGCGCTCGTGGCGGGCCCGGGCGGTGAGGCGCCGGGCCCGCGGCCGCGCCGGCGCGGCGGCGGGGACCCCCGGCACCGCCGCACCCGGCAGGGTGCTCACTGCGCGTCCTGGCCGGCCGATCCGTCGGCCCGCTCGTCCCACTTCTGCCACGCCTCGTCGAGCGCCGACTGCGCCTCCTGCTGCGCCTGGGCCAACGCCTCCGCGGGCTCCTGCTGGCCGTTGAGGACACGGTTGACCGCGTCCTGCCACGCCTGCTTGAACTCGTTGTCGGCCGGGTTGGCCGGCAGCGTGAACGCGTGGTCGTTGGCGGCGTAGACGGCGTCGATGGCGTCCGCCCACGGCTGCGGCGCCTCCGCGGGCACCAGCTCCTCGCGGATCCGCGCGTCGGCCTCCTCGTTGCCGGTCAGCACGCCGGTGAACACCAGGCCGTCGGCGGCGCGCGCGTCCGCGCGCGCCTGGGCCGCCGCCATCCACGCGTCGGTCTCGGTCATGCGGGCCGCGTAGGCGCAGGCCGTGGCCGGGTCGTCCGCGTCGGCCGGGACGGCCCAGGCCGAGCCGGTGGCGAAGGAGAGCACCTCGCCGTCCGTGCCGCGGAACGGCCCGAACGCCATCGGCGCCTCCGGCGAGCTCTCGTTCAGCACGTTGACGTACCACTGCTCCATGGGCATCGCGCCGAGCGTCCCGGTGGCGAACTGGTTGCCGGCACCGAAGAAGTCCGCCGAGTCGCGGTAGGTCTTGACCGCGGGGAAGCCGCCCTGGGCGTCGTAGACCGCCACGGCCTTCTCGAGCGCGGTGACGACCTCGGGGTCGTCGAGCTGCGCGGTGCGCCCGTCGGCGGACAGCAGGTCGGCGCCGCGGCCCTTCGCCCACAGCGGCAGGAACTCCGGCAGCTTCGAGTCGAAGCCGATCACCGAGAGCCTGCCGCCGTCGCTGCGGGTCATCGCCTCCGCGGCCGCCAGCGCCGCGTCCGGGTCGGAGCCGTCCACCGCCGAGATGTCGAGGCCCGCGTCGGCCAGCAGGTCGGCGTTGGCCATGGTGACCTGGATCTGGTTGAACTCCGGGATGCCGTACACCTCGCCGTCGAAGGTGACCTGCGCCAGGGCGGAGTCGACGTACGCGTCGGTGTCGATGCCCTGGGCCTCGATGCAGGCCGACAGCGGCAGGATCGCGCCGCGCGAGGCGAAGGTGCCGATCTGGGTGCGGTCGGCGTAGATCAGGTCCGGCGGGTTGCCCGACGCCGCGGCGGAGAGGAACGCCTGCGGGTCGAGCGCACCCTCGGAGAGCCTGACGTCGACGCCCAGCGCCTCGACGGCGCGGTCGTGGCGCACCTTGCCGACCTCGTCGCCGGTGCCGAACCCCATGACGTCGAGCGAGCTGCCGGGGGACGGGGTAGCACTGAAGTCGACGTCGGCGGCCTGGCCCTCGCCGCCCGTGCCGGTGGCGCAGGCGCCGAGCAGCAGGGCGACGGCGGCGGCGCTCGCGGCCGCGGTGGCGGCGGTGCGGGGACGACCGGGATGTTGACGCTGAACGGGCACGACGAGCTCCTCATGACACAGGTCGGTGCGTGAGGCGACCGACGACCGGCTCACCTTGCGGCACACCGTCCGGTTCTGCACGAGAAGTGCTCCCGGCGTGCGAGCGGGACGGGAGTGGTGCATCATTCGTCGCCAGCCCGGGCGCGTGCCCTCCCGGGCTGGCGACGGAGGGAGGGACCGCGTGGTCGACGAGCAGGTGGCCGGCGCCCTGCCGGGGGACGAGCACGGGCGTCCGGAGACGCCGGCGCAGCGCTCGGACCGGAACTGGGTCGAGCTGCTGCAGGAGCTGCGCGTGATGCAGACCGGCGTGCAGATCCTCACCGGCTTCCTGCTGACGCTGCCCTTCCAGCCGCGGTTCGCGGACCTCACCGACTACCAGCGCACGCTGTACCTGGTGCTGGTGGTCCTGGCGGCGTCGACGACTGGCCTCGCCGTCGGCCCCGTGTCGATGCACCGGGCGCTGTTCCGCAGGCACCTCAAGCGCGAGCTGGTCACCGCCGCCGACCGGATGACGCGGGCCGCGCTCGTGCTGCTCGCGCTCGTGGTCGCCGGGACCACGAGCCTGGTGTTCGACGTCGTCGTGGGCCACGGCGCGGGCCTGGTGGTGGGCGCCTCGGTGATCGTGGTGCTCGCGGTGCTGTGGCTGGTGGTGCCGGTCGCGGTCCGCCGGCGCGGCTGACGCCGCCGCCGGTCAGGCGGCGAGCTCGAACGCGCGCGGCTCGGCGGCGCGGCGCCGGGCCGCGCGCTCACGCACGATGGTCGACAGCGCCTGCACGCCGATGACGATCCAGGCCACGTTGGCGGCGGCCGAGGGCCAGACGCCGTTCGCGGCCGCGACGAGGAACATCAGCACCGCGCCGGCGAGGTTGGTGATCTGGAACGCGAGGGAGCCGGCGCCCCAGCGGCCCTTGCTGACCATGCCGTAGGCGATGATGCCGGCGACGGCGCCGACCCAGCCGAGGACGGTGATGAGAGTGACGAGCGACACGGTGGTCTCCGGGCACGACGGAGGCGCGCGAGAGCGCGCCCGAGGAGGGCAGGGGGGTGGGTTCGCGCCGATGGAGCCCCTGGGCCGTGCTGCTCGTGCTGCTTGCGGGCGGTCGTGGCGCGCCCTCATGTAACACCACGCGTGGCGTTCAGTGCAACCGAATGATCGTGTAAAGGACAGTTAGGATATCTGTATGCCCACGGACCCTCGCCGACTGTCGTTCCTCCTCGCCGTCCACCGCGCCGGAGGCGTGCTGGCGGCGGCCGAGCTGCTGCACGTCACGCCGTCCGCCGTGTCGCAGCAGATCGCCCGGCTGGAGGCCGAGGAGGGCTTCCCGGTGCTCGACCGCGGGCCGCGCGGGGTGACCCTCACGCCGGCCGGCCGGGTGCTCGCCGAGACGGCCGAGCGCATCGAGGCGGAGCTGGTGGAGGCCCACCAGGCGATCGCCGCCCTGGGCGAGGGGGTCAGCGGGACCGTCAAGATCGGGTCGTTCCAGACGGCGATCCGCGCCGTCGTCGCGCCGGCGCTCGGCGAGCTCGCCGAGCGCTACCCCGCCGTCGAGATCTCGGTGAACGAGCACGAGCCCGCGGAGGCGCTGCGGATGCTGCGCGCCGGCGACGTCGACCTCGTCGTCCTCGAGCGGGACTCCGACGTGGACGCCCCGGCGCCGCGCGGCTCGCACGACGTGCCGCTGCTCGATGAGCCGTGGCGGCTCATCGTGCCGGCCGGGCAGCCGGCGCCCGAGCGCGTGGACGACCTGGCGGACGCCACGTTCGTGGCGGGCGAGCCCGGCACCGCCTCGGACCGCGCCCTGCAGCGCCTCGCCCGCACCCTCGGCACCACCTTCACCACGCGCCACTCGTTCTACGACTTCGACACCGCGATCGCGCTGGTGGCCGCCGGCCAGGGGGTCGCGATGATCCCGGCGCTCGCGATCGAGGCCGACTCGGCCGACGGCGTGCAGGTGGTGCGCCTCGCCGGGCTCGGCTCGCGGCGCCTCATGCTGCGCCACCGCGCCACGCGGCACGAGCCCGGGCCCGCGGTGCGCGCCGTCGTCGACACGATGGTGGAGATCGCCCAGCGCCTCGAGCTCGCCTGACCGCCCCACCGCCCGCGATCGCCCGCCCGGGCCGGGCCGACGCCGGGGTCCTCCGCCGGGGCCTGCGTCGTTAGGCTCCGCGCATGGACGTCGCAGTGCTCGGTGCCACCGGGGACGTCGGCCGGCAGGTGTGCACGCAGCTCATCGCCGGCGGGCTGCTCACCCCCACCTCCCGGCTGCAGCTCGTGGGGCGCCCCGGCGGCAGCTCCGCCAGCGCGGCCTACGGGCTGCGGGCCGACCTCGTCGACGCGTTCGACGAGCGCGCCCCGCTGATCGACGTCGCGCTCTCGCCCGACGACGTCGTGGCGGACGTCGTCGTCGCCACCGCGGGGCGCACGGCGCCCGCCCGGCCCGGCGCCGACGGCGACCGCGCCGCCTTCGCCGCCGACAACCTCGAGGTGTTCCGTTCCTACGCGCGGGCGCTGGCCGCGCACGGCTCGGGCAAGGAGGTGGTCATCGTCGTGACCAACCCGGTCGAGCTCGGCGTCGCGGTGATGGCCGACGCCCTCGGCCGGCACCGGGTCATCGGCATGGGCGCCTGGCTCGACACGCTGCGCTTCCGCCGCGAGATCGCCGTCTCGCTCGGACTGCGGCGCCACCGCGTGGGCGGGTTCGCCGCCGGCGAGCACGGCGTCCGGGCGGTGCCGCTGTGGTCGACAGTGCGCGTCGCGGGCCTGGACGCCGCCGAGCGCCGCGCCGCCGTCGCGCACCTGCGCCGCGACCGCTCCCTCGACGTGCTGCCGCGGGAGGTCGCGGACGCCAAGCGGCTGCTCGACGAGGTGGCGGTGCGCGACGTCGGGGAGGCGTTCACGCTGGTGGACGCCATGCCGGCGGACCTGCGGGTCATCACGCGGCCGTGGATGACGCACCAGTCCGGCGCGAAGACGGCGGCCGCGACGGCCGCCGCCACGGTGGACCTGGTGCGCACGCTGCTCGACGGGCGCGACATCGTCGTGGCCGGGCAGGTGGCGCTCGACGGCGAGGTGGACCTGCCGGGGCACGTCCTCGGCGTCCCGGTGATCCTCGGCCCGGAAGGCTGGTCGCGCGTGGTGCTCGACCCGCTCGAGGAGGACGAGCGCCGGCTGCTCGCCGCGTCGGGGCGGGGGATCGACGCGATGCTCGAGCGGCTGGGCGTGCGCCCGGCGGCGGGCGCCGACCCCGTCGTCGGCGAGGCCGCCGCCACGCCGCCGGACCTGCGCCCGGGCGCCGAGCCGCGCTGGGAGGTGGCCGTGGAGCTGCACGCCGCCGACGAGGTGGGCACGGTGGCGATGCTGACCGGGGTGTTCGCCTCGCGCCTGCAGGAGCTGGTGCCCGAGGCCCGGGTCGGCGTGGCCCACGGCAAGATGAGCGAGCACCAGCTCGACCAGGTGATCCGCGCCTTCTGGGAGAAGGAGCTCGACGTCCTGG
>NZ_LWGM01000142.1 GCF_001750215.1 Isoptericola variabilis
ACCGCCACGAGCGTGAGCGCGGCGCCGACGTAGGTCGCCGTGGACGGCGGGGTCGCGCCGGGGGAGACGACGTCGAGCACCAGCGCCCCGACCACCTGGCCGGCGATCATGCCGAGGCCGAGCAGCACGACCACGACCACGGCCACGAGCGTGCGCCGCGCGGCGTCGACGACCAGGGCCCGGACCACCGAGGCGACGGTCGTCTCGGGGTCGCCGAAGAACTGCAGGTAGCCCTGCAGGTCCTGCTGCAGGCCGTCGAGCGTCGTGGCCTGGTCGATCTCGGTGAGGTCCGCGGGGATCTCCGAGACGGTGACGTCGACGCCGAGGGGCCCGGCGGGCGAGTCGATGCGCAGCGACCCCAGCGGGCCGAGGTCCACGGTCACCTCGCCGCCGAGGGTGGCCTCGTAGCGCGCGGTGTGCGGCCCGAGGGACAGGTCGGCGGTGGCGGTGGTGAGGCCGAACAGGAGGCAGACGAGGAAGGCCCCCGCTGCGGCCACGGTCCACCGCAGCGCGCGGGGCAGGGTGCGGCGGGACGGGCGGGTCATCGCGACCACCCTGGACGATCCGCCCGGCCGGCGCCACCGCTCGCGGGCTGGTCAGCCGGTCTTGCGAGCGGTCGTGCGCCGGCGCGAGGACTTCTCGTCGTCGCCCGATGCCTTCGCGGACGAGCTCTTGGACGACGAGCCCTTGGACGACGCCGACTTCGAGGACGACTTCGACGAGGCCTTCGACGAGGACGACTTCGACGACGACGACTTCGACGAGGACCTCGACGAGGACGACCTGCCGCCCTTCGACGACGAGCCCTTCGAGCCGGCCTCCTGCTCGCCGTCCTCGTCCTCGTCCTCGTCGGCGCTGCCGGACCCGGCGGCGCCGCCCTTGCGGGACTTCGCCTCCTGGACGCTCTTGCGCAGCGCCTCCATGAGGTCGATGACCTCGGCGCCCTCCTCGGCCGGCTGCTCGCCGAACGTCTCGGCGGTGTCGACCGACTCCCCCTTCTCGATCTTCGCCTCGATGAGCCGGCGCAGCTGCGCCTGGTACTCGTCGGTGAACTCCTCGGGCGAGAAGTCCGACGCGAAGCTCTCCACGAGCTGGGAGGACATCGCCAGCTCGCGGTCGGAGACCGTCACGTCGTCCTCGAGGGACGGGAAGTCGGCCTCGCGCACCTCGTCGGCCCACAGCAGCGTCTGCAGCACCAGGGTCTTGCCGCGCACGCGCAGCACGGCCAGGCGGGTGCGCTGGCGCAGCGCGAACTTCACGACGGCGGAGCGCTCCGTCTCCTCGAGCGTGCGGCGCAGCAGCACGTAGGCCTTGGCCGACTTCGAGTCCGGCTCCAGGTAGTAGGTGCGGTCGAGCATGATCGGGTCGATCTGCTCGCTCGGCACGAACTCGACCACCTCGATCTCGCGGTCGCGCTCGGCGGGCAGGGCGGCCAGGTCCTCCTTGGTGAGCACCACGGTGTGCTCGCCGTCGTCGTAGGCGCGGTCGATGTGCTCGTACGGCACGGTCTTGCCGTCCAGCTCGCACACGCGCTGGTACCGGATGCGGCCGCCGTCGGCGTCGTGCACCTGGTGCAGGGGCACGTCGTGGTCCTCGGTCGCGCTGTACAGCTTGACCGGCACGTTGACGAGGCCGAACGAGACGGCGCCCTTCCAGATCGACCGCATGCGCCCATGGTCGCCCGGCCTGCGGCGACGCGCCACCGACGCCTCAGGCGGGCCGGACGCGCGCGGCCCCGGCGCCGTCCTGCAGCACCCGCACGGGCCGCAGCGGGCGCTCCACCGTCGTGCGGTCGAGCGCGGCGGGCGTCACGTGACCACCCCGAGCTGCCACGGCACGAACTCGTCCTGCCCCAGGCCGAGCTCCTCGCTGGCGGTCCGCTCCCCCGACGCCACGGCGACGACGCGCTCGAAGATCTCCTCGCCGACCTGCTCGAGCGTGGCCGCGCCGGCGACGATCCGGCCGCAGTCGACATCCATGTCGTCGCGCATCCGCGCGAACGTCTCCGAGCTCGTCGCCAGCTTGATGGTCGGGGCCGGGCGGGTGCCGAGCACCGACCCGCGGCCGGTCGTGAAGCACACGACGGTGGCGCCGCCCGCGACGAGCCCGGTGACCGACACCGGGTCGTAGCCCGGGGTGTCCATGAACCCCAGGCCGGGCTCGCTGATCGGCTCGGCGTACTCGTAGACGGCCGCGAGGTCGGCCCGGCCCGCCTTGGCCACGGCGCCGAGCGACTTCTCGAGGATGGTGGTGAGCCCGCCCGCCTTGTTCCCGGGCGACGGGTTGTTGTCCAGCGATCCGCCGCCCTCCTCGGCGTACCGCGTCCACCACGCGATGCGGTCCAGCAGCCGCTGCGCCACCTCGGGCGTGCGCGCCCGGCGGGTGAGCAGGTGCTCGGCGCCGTAGACCTCGGGCGTCTCGGCGAGCACCGAGCGGCCGCCGGCGGCCACCAGCAGGTCGGACGCGTGCCCCAAAGCCGGGTTGGCGGTGATGCCGGAGTACCCGTCGGACCCGCCGCAGTTGAGCCCGAGCACCAGCTCGGACACCGGCACGGGCTCGCGCCGGCGCGCGTCGAGCGCCGGCAGCATCTCGAGGACCGCCTCGACGCCGGCGGCCACCGTGGCGCGGACGCCGCCGGTCTCCTGGATCGTCAGCGCGCGCACGAGAGTGTCCGAGCGGACCGGCAGCGTGTCGACGATCGACTGCACCTGGACCATCTCGCAGCCCAGCCCCAGCACGACCAGCCCCGCGAAGTTCGGGTGGCGGGCGTAGCCGTGCAGCGTGCGCTGCAGCACGCCGCCGCCCACCGACGACGGGATCAGACCGCAGCCGGACTGGTGGGTCAGCGCCATGACCCCGTCGACGTGCGGGAACTCCGCCAGCAGCGGCTCGACCTTCGCCGCGATCATCCTCGCCGTGGACGCCGAGCAGTTCACCGAGGTGAGGATGCCGACGTAGCTGCGGGTGCCCACGGCGCCGTCGGCACGCCGGTAGCCGAGGAACGTGCGGCCCGGGTCGCGCGGCGCGGGCAGCTCGGTGCGCACCGTGGCGAGCTCGTGCTCCCGCGTGCCGGGGTCGAAGCCGAGGTTGTGCGTGTGCACGTGCTCGCCGACGGCGATGTCGCGGGTGGCCACGCCGATCACCTGGCCGTACTTGTGCACCGGGGCGCCGGCGGGCACCGCCGCCACGGCGAGCTTGTGGCCCCGGGGCACGTCCCCGGCGACGACGACACCGTCGGGCACACCGTCCGTCGCAGTCAGCCGCGTCCCCGCGGGCAGGTCGGCGGTGGCGACCACGACCTCGTCGGCGTCGGCCAGCCGCAGCGTGCGCGGCGCCGCCCCGGCCGTCATCGCGCGTCCCGGGAGGGGCGCAGCTGCAGCGCGGGAGGCGCGGCGACCGTGGGCATGGGACTCCCTCGTCCGGTGGCGGCGGTGCGATGTACACGATTGCATGCAGCCGCCACGGCGGTCAACGGTGTCGTCCGCCAGGGCGTCTTTCGGCGGGCTCCGGTGCCGCGGGTCCCGTGTCATCGTGTGCACGACCGCTACCCTGGCGGTGACGAGCCCCGCCCGAGCGACTGGAGGACCGGTGCCCGCGACGATCCGCGACGTGGCCGCCGCCGCCGGCGTCTCGACGGCCACGGTGTCGCGCACGTTCGGGCGCCCCGAGAAGGTCGAGGAGGCGACGCGCCGCCGCGTGCTCGACGCCGCCCGGCGGCTGGGCTTCGCGCCCAGCGGCGCGGCGCGCACGCTCCGGACCGGCCGCACCGGGGCGCTCGGCGTCGTGGTGCCCGACCTGTCCAACCCCTTCTTCCCCGACGTGGTGCGCGGCGTGCAGCACGCGGCGCACGAGCACGGCTACCCGCTCCTGCTCGCCGACTCCGAGGAGGACCCGGCCGCCGAGCTCGCGCTCGTGCGGACCCTGGCCCGCAACGTCGACGCCCTCGTCCTGTGCTCCCCGCGGGCGTCCGACGACGACCTCGCCGCGGCGGCGGCCCTGCGGCCCGTGGTGCTCGTCAACCGCGAGCTGGCGGACCACCCCGGCGCGGCGGTGCCGCCGGTCGCCATCGACAACGCCGACGGCGTGCGCCAGGCGGTGCGGCACCTGCGCGCGCTCGGCCACGCCCGCGTGGGCTTCGTCGCGGGCCCGGGCACGAGCTCGTCCGTGGCGGCGCGCCTCGCGGCGTTCCGGGCCGCCACCGCCGACGCCGGGGCCGAGGGCGTCGTCGTCGGCGGGTACGAGCCGACGCTCGCCGGCGGCGAGCGCGCGGCGGACGACGTGCTGGTCGCCGGCGTCACGGGCGTCGTCGTCTACAACGACGTCATGGCCGCGGGCCTGGTCGGCCGGCTCCAGCGCTTCGGCGTCGACGTGCCGGGCCGGGTCAGCGTGGTCGGCTTCGACGACATCGCCGTCTCGGCGCTGCTGACACCGCCGCTGACCACGGTGCGCATCCCGCGCGCCGAGGCGGGGCGGCGTGCGGTGCGGCGGCTGCACGCCGCCCTCACCGGCGCCGACCCGGCCGCCGTGGCGCCGGGCCCGCTGCCCACCGAGCTGGTCGTGCGGGCGAGCACCGGCCCGGCGCCCCGCTGAGGGAGCGTCGAGGAGAGCGCTCAGACGAGCGCGACCACGCCCAGCACGCCGACCGCGAGCGCCAGGAGCAGCGACACCCCGACGAGCACCGCGTGCACCGTGTAGAACCGGGTGCGGCGCCCGGCGGCGTCGCGGGCGCGCGGGTCCTTGGCGACCCGCTGGAGGAACCGCGGCCAGATGAGCAGGTTCCACAGGGCGGTGACGACCAGCACCACGGCCCACACGACGGGCAGCTGCACGCCCACGGTCACAGCCCCACGGCGTCGAGCTTCGCGGACAGCTCCGCGTCGGTCGGCTCGACGAAGTGGTCGCCGTCCGGGAAGACGACGACGGGGATGTTGGTGCGGCCGGAGATCGCGTGCGCGTCGTCGGCCTTGGTGGGGTCCGCCTCGAGGTCCACGTACCGGTAGTCCACGCCGCGGGCGTCGAGCAGGCGCTTGCTGCGCCGGCAGTCGCCGCACCAGGCGGCGCCGTACATGGTGAGCGTGGCGGGGCGGGCGGGGTCGAGCGTGCCGTCGGTCATGGCGGCGATGGTAGGCGCGAGCACCCGTCCGGCGCTGTCTCGTGCGCCACGTCCGCGACCGTGACGTCCGCGACCGTGCCTGTGGCATCCGCGACCGTGACGTCCGTCAGTCGCCCTGGTGCCGCGCGACGTCGTCGGCCGCCTCCGCCGTGCGCCAGAACGCCTCGAGCATCTCCTGGGCCATCTCGGGGGCGCTGAACAGCGAGTCGCGGTGCTCCGCCGGCTCCCGCTCCCCCGCGATCGCGCGGACCTCGTCGTGGATGCGCTCCATCGAGCTGTCGAGCGACCACGCGACGTCGGCGGCCAGCTTGAGCGAGTCGGTCAGGTGGCGCGGCACGTCCCGGTCGTACTTGTAGTAGATCTTGTGCTCCAGGCTCGCCCAGAAGTCCATGGCGATGGTCCGCAGCTGGATCTCGACGACGACGTCCTCGACCCGGTCGGACAGGTAGACCGGCACCTGCACGATGAGGTGCAGGGACTTGTACCCGTTGGGCTTCGGCCTCGCGATGTAGTCGCGCTCCTCGAGCAGCGTCAGGTCCTTCTGCGCCACGAGCATGTTTCGCACCCGGTAGATGTCGGACACGAAGCTGCAGGTGACGCGCACGCCCGCGACGTCGAACATCCGCGACCGGATGCCCTCCGGCGTCAGCGGGATGCCCTTGCGGCGGCACTTGCCGGCGATCGAGTCGAGCGACTTCAGGCGCGAGCCGACGTGCTCGATCGGGTTGTAGTCGTGGATGTGGCGGAACTCGTCGCGCAGGATCGAGATTTTCGTCATGATCTCGTCGATCCCGAACTTGTAGCCCAGCACCAGGCGGCGCAGCTCCTGCATGCGCTCGCGCACCGCGACCGGGTCCCGAAGGACGCGGTCCGGGAGGTCGGGGTCCGGGGGACGCAGGGCTTCGGCGGCGAGCGGCTCGGTCACGCCCTCCACCGTAGGGCCGCGGCCGGGCGGGGACTGTGAACGTCCGGTGTGAGACGCGTCCGCGACCACCCCTCGCGCACCCCTCGCGCACCCGGCGCGCGCTGGTCAGCGTCCCGGCACAGGATGAGGCATGGCCGCCGCGCAGACCGTCACCGTCGAGGGGCACCGCGTCCAGCTGACCAACCTCGACAAGGTGCTCTACCCCGCCACGGGCACCACCAAGGGCGAGGTGCTCCAGTACCTCGCGCAGATCGCGCCCGTGCTGCTGCCGCACGCGCGCCAGCGCCCCGCCACGCGCAAGCGGTGGCCCAACGGCGTCGACGGCCAGGTGTTCTTCCAGAAGAACTCCGACGCCTCCACGCCCTCGTGGGTGCGCACCCGCCGCATCCAGCACAGGTCGTCGGCCAACGACTACGTGCTGGTGAACGACCTGGCGACGCTCACCTGGCTGGGGCAGACCGCGACGCTCGAGATCCACGTGCCGCAGTGGCAGTTCGGGCGCACGGGCGTGGCCCACCCGCCGGACCGGCTGGTGCTCGACCTCGACCCCGGCCCGGGCGCCGGCCTCGCCGAGTGCGCCCAGGTGGCCCGCTGGGCGCGCGCCATCCTCACCGGGATGGGGCTCGACCCGGTGCCGGTGACCAGCGGCTCCAAGGGCATCCACCTCTACGCCGCGCTGGACGCCTCCGGCGGCAGCTCCGGGACGGCGGGCGCCGGCTCGTCGGACCAGGTCTCCGCCGTGGCCCACGAGCTCGCCCGCTACCTCGAGGCGGAGCACCCCGACCTCGTGGTGAGCGACATGAAGAAGTCGCTGCGCCAGGGCAAGGTGCTCGTCGACTGGTCGCAGAACAACGGCAGCAAGACGACGATCGCGCCGTACTCCCTGCGCGGGCGCGACCACCCCACCGTGGCGGCGCCGCGCACGTGGGAGGAGCTCGAGGACCCCGACCTGCGGCACCTGACGTACACCGAGGTGCTCGAGCGCGTCGAGCGGGACGGCGACCTGCTGGCCGGGCTCACCGCGGGGCACCTGTCGCAGCTCGAGCCCACGCCCGAGCACATGGCCCGGTTCGAGCGGCTCGAGGTCTACCGCGCCAAGCGCGACCCGCAGAAGACCCCGGAACCCTTCGGGGCGGCGGCCCCGGGCGCCGCCGACGACGCCGACCGGCGGCCGACCTTCGTCATCCAGGAGCACCACGCCCGCCGGCTGCACTGGGACTTCCGCCTCGAGCACGAGGGGGTGCTGGTCAGCTGGGCGCTGCCCAAGGGCGAGCCGGCAGACCCCCGGCAGAACCACCTCGCCGTCCAGACCGAGGACCACCCGTTGGACTACGGCGGCTTCGAGGGCACGATCCCCCAGGGCGAGTACGGCGCCGGGGAGGTGACCATCTGGGACGCCGGCACGTACGACCTCGAGAAGTGGCGCGACGGCAAGGAGGTCATCGTGACGCTCCACAGCGAGCGCCGCGGGTCGCGCCGGCTCGCCCTCATCCACACCGGCGGCGGCGACGAGTCCGGCTGGCTGATCCACCGCACCAAGGAGCAGCCGGCCGGCGCGGCGGGCCCCGACGTCGTGGACGCCGGCGCGGGGACGGCCGTCCAGGAGAACGCCGCGGCCGCCCGCGGCGGGCGCGACGGCGGGAACCCCGCTCGCGGCCGCCTCCTGCAGCGTCTGGCCGAACGTCTCCAGCTCGCCCGGGTGAACCAGCACGTCGAGCCCGGCCATCGCGCGGGCGAGCGCCTCGCCCTGCAGCTGACCGGTGAACACGGCGTCGGGCAGCAGCGCCTCCAGGCGGGCGCGCTCCGGGCCGTCGCCGACCACGACCAGGCGCACGCCGGGCAGGCCGGCCAGGGCGCGCAGGTCCTCCACCTGCTTCTCGGGCGCGAGCCGGCCCACGTACCCGACCAGCCGCTCGCGGCCGCCGAGCACCGCGGCCCGCCACGCCTCGTCCCGGGCGGCGGGACGAAAGCCCTGCGTGTCCACGCCGCGTCCCCACAGCCGCACGCGCGGCACGCCGCGCGCCCGCAGGCCCGCCACGGTGGCCGACGACGGCGCCAGCGTCAGCGTGGCCCGCTCGTGCAGGGCGCGCACCCGGCGCCACAGCAGCGGCTCCAGGTGCCGCGCGCCGTACCGTGCGGCGTAGCCGGGCACCTCGGTCTGGTAGACGGCCACGGTGGGCAGGCCGAGGTTCTCGGCGGCGCGCAGCCCGTGCCACCCGAGCGCGAACGGCGAGGCCAGGTGCACGACGTCGGGCGCGAACGCGGCGAGGGTGCGCTGCAGGCGGGCGCGCTGGCCGAGCACCAGCCGCACCTGCGGGTAGCCCGGCAGGCCCACGGCGCCCATCTCGATGACGGGCGCGCCGGAGACGAACGGCGGCACGACGCCGCCGTCGGCGTCCGGGGCGAGCACGAGCGCGTCGTGGACCCAGGCCCCGGGCCCGGGCGCGCCGGGGGTGCGTGGAAGACTGCAGCCATGCCTGCCACCCCCGTGCCCGCTCGTCCCGTGCCCGGCGAGGCCCGCGCCCACGCCGAGGACCTGGGTGCCTTCG
>NZ_LWGM01000143.1 GCF_001750215.1 Isoptericola variabilis
CCCGTCGACGGGTACACCGCGTGGCTCGAGCGGATGGCCGATCACCCCAACATCGAGGTGCGGCTGGGTGTCGACTTCTTCGACGCCTCTCAGCCGGTCAATAAGGTCAACGTCGTGGGCAACGTCCGTGGACACCCCTGTGGACAACTCTCGACGATCCGCAGCGGGACACCGCTGAAGTCCGGGGAAAACGCCCTCGAGAAGGTAGACTGGAGGGGTCTTCCCGGGCCCGTGCTGAGGCCCTGTCGGTGGCACGTCACGCAGCCTCGCTGGCTCGGGCTGTGCCCGCGGCGGGTCTCGACGCGTGACCCGGGCGACAACGACCGACCCGCGGTCTCGACGGCACCCGCCGGCGAGCTCCCGCGGCCTGGGCACGGGGTCCGGGAACCCGTCGGGCGTGCACGGACGACGAGGAGCGAACCGGCCTGTGGCGAATCGGAACGACGGCGGATACGACGCCGGGAACATCACCGTCCTGGAAGGCCTCGAGGCCGTCCGCAAGCGCCCGGGCATGTACATCGGCTCCACGGGCGAGCGCGGCCTGCACCACCTCGTCTACGAGGTCGTGGACAACTCGGTGGACGAGGCGCTCGCCGGCTACGCCGACACCATCCACGTGACGCTGCTCGAGGACGGCGGCGTCCGGGTGCAGGACAACGGCCGCGGCATCCCGGTCGCGATGCACCCCACCGAGGGCAAGCCGACGCTCGAGGTCGTCATGACGATCCTCCACGCCGGCGGCAAGTTCGGCGGCGGCGGCTACGCCGTCTCCGGCGGCCTGCACGGCGTCGGCATCTCCGTCGTCAACGCCCTGTCGACGCGCGTCGTCTCCGAGGTGGCGCGCGACGGGTACCGCTGGCGCCAGGAGTTCGCGAACGGCGGCACGCCGGCCTCTGGCCTCGAGCGCCTCGAGGCGACCGAGGAGACCGGCACCACCCAGACGTTCTGGGCGGACCCGGAGATCTTCGAGACCACCACCTTCGACTTCGAGACCCTGCGGGCGCGCTTCCAGCAGATGGCGTTCCTCAACAAGGGCCTCACCATCACGCTGACCGACGAGCGCTCGGGCCACGCCGACACCGACGACGAGGTCGTGGGCGCGGACGGCCTGCCGGACGCGGACGGGGTCGCGTCGGGGGCCGCGGTGGCCGACGGCGCGGCGGGCGGCGACGGCGCGGCGAAGAAGGCCGCGCGCACGGTCACCTACCGGTACGACGGCGGCCTGACGGACTACGTCAAGCACCTCAACGCGGGCAAGAAGGTCGAGCTCGTCCACGCCGACGTCGTCGACTTCGAGGCCGAGGACACCGAGAAGAAGATCTCGGTCGAGGTCGCGATGCAGTGGACCAGCGCCTACAGCGAGTCCGTGCACACCTACGCCAACACCATCTCGACCACCGAGGGCGGCACCCACGAGGAGGGCTTCCGCGCGGCGCTGACGAGCATCGTCAACACCTACGCCCGCGACAAGGCGATCCTCAAGGAGAAGGAGGACAACCTCACGGGCGACGACGTCCGCGAGGGCCTGACCGCCGTCATCTCCGTCAAGCTCGGCGAGCCGCAGTTCGAGGGCCAGACGAAGACGAAGCTCGGCAACACCGAGGCCAAGACCTTCGTGCAGCGCGTGGTGCGCGAGCAGCTCACCGACTGGTTCGACGCCCACCCCAACGAGGCCAGGGACATCATCCGCAAGGCCATCTCGGCGTCGCAGGCGCGCATCGCGGCCCGCAAGGCCCGCGAGGCCACGCGCCGCAAGGGCCTGCTGAGCAGCGGCGGCATGCCGGGCAAGCTCAAGGACTGCCAGTCCAACCGCCCGGAGGAGTGCGAGATCTACATCGTCGAGGGCGACTCGGCGGGTGGCTCGGCGGTCCGTGGCCGCAACCCGTACAACCAGGCGATCCTGCCGATCCGCGGCAAGATCCTCAACGTCGAGCGGGCCCGCCTCGACAAGGCGCTGTCGAACGCCGAGGTCCAGGCGCTCATCACGGCGTTCGGCACCGGCATCGGCGAGGACTTCGACGCCTCGAAGCTGCGGTACCACAAGATCATCCTCATGGCCGACGCCGACGTGGACGGCCAGCACATCGCGACGCTGCTGCTCACGCTGCTGTTCCGGTACATGCGCCCGCTCATCGAGCACGGCCACGTGTACCTCGCGATGCCGCCGCTGTACCGCCTCAAGTGGTCCAACGCGCCGCACGACTACGTGTACTCCGACAAGGAGCGCGACGCGTTCCTGGCCGAGGGCCTGAAGAGCGGCAAGCGGATCCCCAAGGACAACGGGATCCAGCGCTACAAGGGCCTGGGCGAGATGGACTACTCGGAGCTGTG
The DNA here is from genome assembly GCF_001750215.1 of Isoptericola variabilis. GTDB lineage: Bacteria > Actinomycetota > Actinomycetes > Actinomycetales > Cellulomonadaceae > Puerhibacterium > Puerhibacterium variabilis_A. The sequence goes on from NZ_LWGM01000143.1 coordinate 2,332, forward strand.
GGAGACCACCATGGACCCGGACCACCGCACCCTGCGGCAGGTCACCATGGACGACGCCGCGGCCGCCGACGAGATCTTCTCGATGCTCATGGGCGAGGACGTCGAGTCCCGCCGCAGCTTCATCCAGCGCAACGCCAAGGACGTCCGCTTCCTCGACATCTGACGGGGCCTGCGGCGGCGCACCCCACGGTGCCCGCGCCGCCCCGCGCAGTGTCAGGCAAGCGGTAGGGACGCGCCCGTGGCGGCGTGGGAAGGATCAGATCGATGACGGACGAGACGCCCGGAACCAACCTCCCGGACGACGGCGACCAGGCACCCGAGGTGGACGCGAGCCTCGCGGTGCACCACGGGCGCATCGAGCAGGTCGACCTCAACCTCGAGATGCAGCGCAGCTACCTCGACTACGCGATGAGCGTGATCGTGGGCCGCGCGCTGCCCGACGTGCGCGACGGCCTCAAGCCGGTGCACCGCCGCGTGCTGTACGCGATGTACGACGGCGGCTACCGCCCGGACCGCTCGTACTCCAAGTGCTCGCGCGTCGTCGGCGACGTCATGGGCAAGTACCACCCGCACGGCGACACGGCGATCTACGACACCCTCGTGCGCCTGGTGCAGGACTGGTCCCTGCGCTACCCGCTCGTGGCCGGCCAGGGCAACTTCGGCTCGCCCGGCAACGACCCCGCCGCCGCGCCGCGGTACACCGAGTGCCGCATGGCGCCCATCTCGATGGAGATGGTGCGCGACATCGACAAGAACACCGTCGACTTCCAGGACAACTACGACGGGCGCGAGCAGGAGCCCGTGGTCCTGCCGTCGCGGTTCCCGAACCTGCTGGTCAACGGCTCGGCCGGCATCGCCGTCGGCATGGCCACCAACATCCCGCCGCACAACCTGCGCGAGGTGGCCGAGGGCGTGCGGTGGCACCTGGACCACCCCGACGCGTCCCGCGAGGAGCTGCTCGCGGCGCTCATGCAGCGGATCAAGGGCCCGGACTTCCCGACCGGCGCGCAGATCCTCGGCACCAAGGGCATCGAGGACGCCTACCGGACCGGCCGTGGGTCGATCACGATGCGCGCGGTGGTCAACGTCGAGGAGATCCAGAACCGGATCTGCCTCGTGGTCACGGAGCTGCCGTACCAGGTCAACCCGGACAACCTCGCCGCGAAGATCGCCGACCTCGTCAACGACGGCCGCATCCAGGGCATCGCCGACATCCGCGACGAGACCTCCGGCCGCACCGGCCAGCGCCTGGTCATCGTGCTCAAGCGCGACGCCGTCGCCAAGGTCGTGCTGAACAACCTGTACAAGCACACCCAGCTGCAGGACACGTTCGGCGCGAACATGCTCGCGCTGGTCGACGACGTGCCGCGCACGCTCAGCCTGGACGCGTTCGTGCGCCACTGGGTGACGCACCAGATCGACGTCGTGCGCCGGCGCACCGAGTACGAGCTGGCCGACGCCGAGCGCCGCATCCACATCCTGCGCGGCTACCTCGCCGCGCTCGACGCCCTCGACGAGGTCATCGCGCTCATCCGCCGCTCCCCCGACGTGGAGCAGGCCCGCACCGGCCTCATGGAGCTGCTGCGCGTCGACGAGGAGCAGGCGAACGCCATCCTCGCGCTGCAGCTGCGCCGCCTGGCCGCCCTCGAGCGGCAGAAGATCATCGACGAGCACGCCGAGATCGAGGCGCAGATCCTCGACCTGCGGGACATCCTCGCCCGGCCCGAGCGCCAGCGGACGATCGTGGGCGAGGAGCTCGACGGCATCGTCGAGAAGTACGGCGACGAGCGCCGCACGCACGTCCTGCCGTTCGACGGCGACATGTCGGTCGAGGACCTCATCCCCGAGGAGGAGGTCGTCGTCACCATCACGCGCGGCGGCTACGCCAAGCGGACCCGCACCGACGCCTACCGTCAGCAGAAGCGCGGCGGCAAGGGCGTGCGCGGCACGCAGCTGCGCGAGGACGACATCGTCGAGCACTTCTTCACCACGACGACGCACCACTGGCTGCTGTTCTTCACCAACTTCGGGCGGGTCTACCGCGCCAAGGGCTACGAGCTGCCCGAGGGCTCGCGGGACGCCAAGGGCCAGCACGTGGCCAACATGCTGGCGTTCCAGCCGGGCGAGCGCATCGCCCAGGTGCTCGACCTGCGCGACTACGACCAGGCCGAGTACCTGGTGCTGGCCACGCGCCGCGGCCTGGTGAAGAAGACGCGCCTGGCGGAGTACAACTCCCCGCGCTCGGCCGGCCTCATCGCCATCAACCTGCGCGAGGACGAGGACGGCAAGCCGGACGAGCTCATCGGCGCCATGCTCGTGGACACCGACAACGACATCATGCTCGTGTCCCGCAAGGGCCAGTCGATCCGCTTCCGCGCCGACGACGACACGCTGCGCCCCATGGGCCGGGCGACGTCCGGCGTGACGGGCATGAAGTTCCGCGAGGACGACGAGGTGCTGGCCGCCGACGTCGTCCGCGAGGAGGCGTACCTGTTCACGGTGACGGAGGGTGGCACCGCCAAGCGCACCGCGCTGACGGTGGACAACTACCGCCAGCAGGGCCGCGGCGGCCTGGGCATCCGCGTCGCCAACCTGCCCGAGGACCGCGGCGACCTGGTCGGCGCGCTCGTCGTGGACGACGGCGACGAGGTCCTGGTCATCATGGAGCGCGGCAAGATCGTGCGGTCGGCGGTGGAGGGGGTCCGCGCGACGGGCCGCACCACGCAGGGCGTCACGTTCGCCAAGCCGGACAAGGGCGACCGCATCATCGCGGTGGCCCGGAACGTCGAGCGACGGGTCGAGGACGAGTCCGATAGCGTGGACGGCACAGGCGCCGACGGCGAGCACGCCGGCGGGGCCGATCCTGCTGACGCCGAGGCCGGCGTCGTCGTGACCGCCACCGGTGACGGCGCCGCGGCCGACGTGGACGAGAACTGACCAGCGGACGCGAGGACACGATGAGCAGCGAGAAGAGCGCACCCCAGGCGGCAGGGGGCAAGGCGGCCGCCGGGAAGGCGGCCACGCCGTCCCAGCAGGGGAAGTCCACGTCGCAGGTGCCGACTCCCCCGTCCGGCGTGAAGGCGGCCACCACCACGGCGACCACCACCGCGACGACCACCGACGAGCGCCCGGCCGAGCGCACCGTGACGCTGCCGGGCGTCAAGGCGCCCACCGCCGGCCAGGGGTCGGGCCAGGGGTCGGGCCAGGCGGCCGGGCAGGGCGCCGGCCGGCCGGCCGCCGAGGGCACGAACGGTGACGGCACGGACGGTGACGGCGCGAAGGCGGGCGCGGTGAAGGCGGCGCAGGCGGCCCTCGCCGCCGCGCGCAACGCCGCGAAGAAGGTGCAGTCCGCGGCGACGACCACCACGTCCACCACCGTGGGCAAGGGGGCCGACGCCGACGCCGCGACGGTCGCCCCGGCCGGCGCGAAGGGCGCCCGGCCCGCGGGCGCCGGCCCGCGCGAGATGCACTACGAGAGCGCCGTGCGCTTCTCGGGCCGCCCGGCCGAGGCGGACCTCGACTCCGGGGCGCAGCCGCTGGTGACCGGCCCGCGGCCCGCGGGCGGCGGACCGCGCCGGGTGCGCCTGGTCGTCTCGCGCATCGACCCGTGGTCGGTGATGAAGCTGGCCTTCCTGCTCTCGGTGGCCATCGGCATCATCACCGTCGTCGCCACGGCGGTGTTCTGGTTCGTCATCGACGGCATGGGCGTCTTCACGACGATCGAGGACTTCATCCGCGACGCGGTCGGCTCCGACACGGACGTCAACGTCATGCAGTTCGTCGAGTTCGACCGGCTCGTGTCCCTCTCGACGCTCATCGCGGTGATCAACATCGTCATCCTCACCGCCCTCGCCACCATCATGGCGATCATCTACAACATCGTGGCTGCGCTGGTCGGGGGCCTGCACGTGACCCTCACCGACGACTGAGCGCCCGCGGCGCACGTCACACCCGGCAGGCCCGTCACCGGTTTGGTGGCGGGCCTGCGGCTACGGTAAGTTCTCGTGCTGCACGCGCTGCGGCGCGAGCCCGGGGCTATAGCTCAGACGGTTAGAGCGCTTCCCTGATAAGGAAGAGGTCGGAGGTTCAAGTCCTCCTAGCCCCACTCTCAGCACCACCCGGCGGGATCTGCCCCGGGAACGTGCCCGCCGCCGGCGAAGAGACGAGGAGCCTCGTGAAGAAGCTGTTCCTGTTCCTGGCCGCGCTGGGCGCCGGCTACGTCGTCTGGCGCAAGGTCTCCGAGGGCAGTGCCGAGCGCGACCTCTGGTCCGAGGTCACCGACACCCTCGACTGATCCCCGCTCCGTCCCCGCGGAGCCTCCCGCACGGGGCCATGGCGCAATTGGTAGCGCACCTGCTTTGCAAGCAGGGGGTTAGGGGTTCGAGTCCCCTTGGCTCCACCAGCACGAAGGCCGCCACCCTCCCGGGTGGCGGCCTTCGTCGTGCGGGTGCGTGCGGCCGGCGGCCGCCGGGGTCACTCCGGCTTGGGCTCCTGCGGGGTCTCGGGCGTGGTGCCCTCCACCTTCTCGGTCGCGGTCACGGCGGCGTCCTCGGCGGACTCCTGCGCACCGGCCTCCGTCGCGCCCGTCGTCGTCGCCTCCGCGGACGGCGCCTCCTCGGCCGGCTCGCCGCGCTTCGTCGACGTGCGGGCGCGCTGCGTGGCCTTCTTCGCGGCCTCGCTCGCCTTGTCGGCGAGCTTCTCCCCCGCCTCGCGGCCACGGGCCACGGCCGCGCCGGCCGCCTCGCCCACCGCCTCGGCGGCGTCGCCGGCCCGGTGCTTGGCTTCGCGGGCCACGCCGTCGTAGTCCGGCTTGGTGGTCTGCTCCCACGGCTCGGCCCACGGGTCGTTCTGCGGCTGCGCGCGCTTCCAGAACACGTACCCGACCGCGCCCGCGACGCCGGTCAGCAACAGCCAGACGAGGCCCTTCCTCCCGCCGCCGGAGCGCGACTCCGCGGCCTGCTTGGCCGCCTGCTTGGCCGCCTTCTTGGCAGCCTTCTTCGTCCCCTTCTCGGCGACGGCGGCGACCGTGCCCGCCGCGGCGGCGCCCGTGCCGGCCGCCTTGGTCGCGGCCTCGTTGAAGACGGCGACGATGCGGGGCAGGTACTCGTCGACCAGCTTGTCGTGGGCGGTGTCCACGGCCTCGGTCGCCTTGACGTGGGCGGTGTCGACGAGGGGGCCGAGGCGGCCGTGCGCCGTGTCGATCAGGGGGGCAGCCTTGCCCGCCGCCCGCTCGACGCGCGGCGCCGCCGCCGCCACGCCCTCGTTCCAGGCCTTCTCCGCGCGCGGACGCAGCCACACGAGGAAGTCCTGCACGTGGGGCTCGGCCCAGTCCCGGGCCTGGCCGGCGGCGACCTTGGCCTGAGCGCTCAGGACGGCGGCCTCCTTGGCCGCCCGGGCGCTCGCCTCGGACAGTGCGGCCGCGACCTGCGCGGCCTGGAGCTTGATCTTCTCGGACTCGACGGGGGGCACCGTTGCAGCATCGCTCTTTCGCACCATGGGCCCATGCTGCCACCGGCGTCAACAGCGCGCTCGACGTCCTCCCGGGCCGCCCGGGCGCCAGGTGCCCGTGCGAGGATGGGCGCATGTTCGCAACCCTGCACACCACCCTCGGCGACATCCGCGTCGAGCTGCTGCCGAACCACGCGCCGAAGACCGTGCGGAACTTCGTCGGGCTGGCCGACGGCACCCAGACCTGGACCGACCCCCGCACCGGCGAGGAGAAGACCGGCACGCCCCTGTACGACGGCGTCGTCTTCCACCGCGTGATCGCCGACTTCATGATCCAGGGCGGCGACCCGCTCGGCACCGGCACCGGCGGCCCGGGCTACAACTTCGACGACGAGATCCACCCGGAGCTGCGCTTCTCCGAGCCGTACCTGCTGGCCATGGCGAACGCGGGCAAGCGCCGCAACCCGGTGACGGGCGAGGTCTCGGGCACCAACGGGTCGCAGTTCTTCATCACGACCGTCGCCACGCCGTGGCTCGACGGCAAGCACACGATCTTCGGCAAGGTCGCGGACGACGAGTCGCGCGCCGTCGTCGACACGATCAACACGACGAAGACCCGCCCGGGCGACCGCCCGGTCGAGGACATCGTCATCCGCAGCATCTCGATCGAGGACTGACCCCGCGCGGGGCCCGCACCGCCGACGGCGGCCGCGGGCCCCGCGGGGCGCGGTGCCCGGCCGCC
>NZ_LWGM01000144.1 GCF_001750215.1 Isoptericola variabilis
CCCCGTCGGCGGCGGGCGCGCCCGGGGCCGCCGGCAGCCCGACGCTCACGACGCCGCCGGCCACCCGCACCGGGAACGTGGCGAGCCGCGGCGCGAGCCCCGGGCGCGGCGCGTAGCCGGCCGTCTCCAGGCACTCACCGGTGACCAGCGAGTAGACCTGCTTGTACAGCGGCCCGGCGACGGTGGGCTCGCCCCTGCGCGTACCCACCAGGCCGCGCGACATGACGTTCGCGCCGGCGAACGGGTCGAGCTGCTGCACCGCCAGCACGCGGCCGTCGACCAGCCGGAACAGCGCCACCTGCACGGGCCCGTCCGGGCCCGCCAGCAGCGCGGCCGCGCCGCGCTCGACGGCGAGGTCGTCCAGCGGGCACACGGTGGTCCAGACGGTGGTCCGAGTCGTCTGCATCTCGGTGGTCGTGCTCATGCGCGCACCTCCAGCCGCGGCCCGGCCACCAGCACGGCGGCGCCGGACCTCTTCTCCTCGTCAGTCGCGGGACGCTTCTGCCCCCGCTCGGGCACGTACGCCAGGTCGGGGTCGGGCGTCGTCGGGGCGTTGACGAACGACGAGAACCGGGCGAGCTTCACGGGATCGTCGAGCACCGCCTTCCACTCGTCCTCGTAGGCGGCGACGTGGCGCGCCATGGCGGCGTCCAGGTCGGCGCAGATCCCCAGCGAGTCCTCCATCACCACGGCGCGCACGCCGTCGAGGCCGCCCTCGACCTCGTCGACCCACGGCGCCGTGCGCTGCAGGCGGTCGGCGGTACGGACGTAGTACATCAGGAACCGGTCGACGGTCCGCACGAGCGTCTCGTCGTCGAGATCCTCCGCGAGCAGCCGTGCGTGCCGCGGCGTGAACCCGCCGTTGCCGCCCACGTAGACGTTCCAGCCCTTCTCCGTGGCGATGATGCCCACGTCCTTGGCCCGCGCCTCCGCGCACTCGCGCGCGCACCCGGAGACGCCGAGCTTGATCTTGTGCGGCGAGCGCAGGCCGCGGTAGCGCAGCTCCAGCGCCACGGCCATGCCGACGGCGTCCTGCACGCCGTAGCGGCACCACGTCGAGCCGACGCAGGATTTCACCGTGCGCAGCGACTTGCCGTAGGCGTGGCCGGACTCGAACCCGGCGTCCACGAGGCGCCGCCAGATGTCGGGCAGCTGCTCCTGCCGGGCGCCGAACATGTCGATGCGCTGGCCGCCGGTGATCTTCGTGTACAGCCCGAAGTCCTTGGCCACCTGCCCGACGGCGATGAGCCCCTCCGGCGTCACCTCCCCGCCCGGCATGCGCGGCACCACCGAGTAGGTGCCGTCCTTCTGCATGTTGGCGAGCATGTGGTCGTTGGTGTCCTGCAGGCTGCCCTGCTCGCCGTCGAGCACGTGCCCGTTGCCGAGCGAGGCGAGGACCGAGGCGACCACCGGCCTGCAGATGTCGCAGCCGCGGCCCGGCGCGCCGGGCGTGCCGTCGGCGGCGACGGGCCGCCGCCCGAACCGCTCGACGATCTCGGTGAACGTGTGCAGGTCGGCGACGCGCACGGCGTCGAAGAGCTGGGCGCGGGTCAGCTCGAAGTGCTCGCACAGGGCGTCGCTCACGGCGACGCCGGCGCGCTCGAGCTCGGCGGTGGCGATCTTCTTGACCAGCGGGAGGCACGAGCCGCACGTGGTCCCGGCGCGGGTGCAGGCCTTGACGCCGGCGACGTCGGTGCAGCCGGGCACGCCGTCCTGCCCGCGGACCGCGGCGCGCACCGCGCCGGCCGAGACGTTGTTGCACGAGCAGATCGCGGCGTCGTCGGGCAGCTCCAGGCTGGGCGCCGCTCCCCCGCCCTCGGGCAGCAGGAACGCGCTCGGGTCGCCGCCGGGCAGCTCGGCGCCCAGCATCGGGCGCAGCGTGGCGTACGGCGTCGCGTCGCCCACGAACACGCCGCCCAGCAGCGTGCGCGTGTCGTCGGAGAGCACCAGCTTCTTGTAGACGCCGGCCACCGGGTCAGCCCAGACGACCTCGACGGCGCCGGGCGTGCTCGCGTGCGCGTCGCCGAAGCTGGCGACGTCGACGCCGGACAGCTTCAGCTTGGTGGCGGTGTCCGCGCCCGGGAACGTCGCCGCGCCGCCGAGCAGCCGGTCGGCGACCACCTCGGCCATCGCGTTGCCGGGCGCCACCAGGCCAATGCAGCGGCCCTCGATGCAGGCGACCTCGCCCACGGCCCACACGTGCGGGTCGCTGGTGCGGCACGCGAGGTCGACGACGGCGCCGCCGCGCTCGCCGGTCGCCAGGCCGGCGGCGCGGGCGAGCTCGTCGCGCGGCTGCACGCCGGTGGCCACCACGACGACGTCGACGTCGAGCCGCCCGCCGTCGGCGAAGTCCAGCCGCCCGACGTGCCCGGTGCGGCGGTGCGGGCGCATGGCCTCCGTGGCGGTCTGCGTGCGCACGCCGATGCCCTGGGCGTTGATGAGCCGCTTGAGCGCCTCGCCCGCCCCGAGGTCGACCTGCGCGTTCATCAGGTGCGTGCCGAACTGCAGCACGGTGGCGTGCGCCCCGAGCTTGGCCAGCGCGCCGGCGGCCTCGAGGCCCAGCAGGCCGCCGCCGATCACCGCGCCGCGCACCGGCCTCCCCACCGGGAACGACGCCCGCTTGGCCTCGACCCAGCCGCGCAGCGCGGCGACGTCGTCGAGCGTGCGGTAGACGAACACGCCGGGCAGGTCGTTGCCGGGGATGGGCGGCATCGCGGCGCGCGAGCCGGTGGCGAGCACCAGCTCGTCGTAGGCGTGCACCCGCCCGAGCCGGTCGGTCACGGTGCGCGCCTCCCGGTCGATCGCCGTGACCGCGCAGTCGCGGTGCAGCGTGACCAGCGGGTCGTCCCACAGGGCCGGGTCGCCCAGCGCCAGCTCCTCGGGGTCGCGGACCTCGAAGTAGCGGGTGAGCCCCACGCGGTCGTAGGGCGTGCGGGGCTCCTCGGCGAAGACGCTGACGCGCCAGGCGCCGGCGGCGTCGCGGGCGCGCAGGGCCTCGACGAGGCGCTGCGCCACCATGCCGCCGCCGACCACCACGAGGTGCCGGGGGTCCGTGGTCCCGCCGTGCGGGGAGGACTGTGCTGCCGTCATGCCCCGACGGTAGGGAGCCGACGTTTCCGCCCGGCGCGCGCGGCGTTACTCCTCCGCAACGACCTCCTCACCGCCGGGCGGGTCGCCGTGAGAGGCGCACGTCCCACCCATGCCCTCGCACGCGCACGGGGCCGCTGCCTTCCGGCAGCGGCCCCGCGGGTGGCGCGTGCGTCTGGTGGTCAGCGGCCCTCGGCAGCGGCGAGCTCGCGCTCGGGCACGCGCGGCAGCGGCGACCGCCTCGGCGCGGTGCGGCCGTGCGTGAGGTACATGGCGAGGCCGACGAAGGTGAGGCCGCCGACCAGGTTGCCGAGCACCGTGGGGATCTCGTTCCACACCAGGTAGTCCCCGACGGTGAACTGGCCGCCCATCATGAGCCCCGACGGGAAGAGGAACATGTTGACGATCGAGTGCTCGAAGCCCATGTAGAAGAAGAGCATGATCGGCATCCACATCCCGACCACCTTGCCGATGACGCTCTCCGACATCATGGCCGCCACCACGCCGGTGGAGACCATCCAGTTGCACAGCACGCCGCGCACGAACAGCGTGAGCATGCCGGCGGCGCCGTGGTCGGCGTACCCGACGGTGCGCCCCTCGCCGATGTGGCCGATCGCCTGGCCGACGGCGTCCGGCTCCGTGGAGAAGCCGTAGGTGAAGTAGATGGTCATCAGCACCGCGGTGACGAACGCGCCCGCGAAGTTGCCGACGAACACGAGGCCCCAGTTGCGCAGCACGCCGGGGAACGTCACGCCGGGCCGCTTGTCCAGCCAGGCCAGCGGCGAGAGCGTGAACACGCCGGTGAGCAGGTCGTAGCCCATGAGGTAGAGCAGGCAGAAGCCCACCGGGAAGAGGATCGCGCCGGCGAGCGGGTTGCCGGTGCGGGTGGAGACGGTCACGGCGAACGCCGCCGCGAGCGCCAGCACGGCCCCGCCCATGAACGAGCGCACGAGGGTGTCGCGCGTGGACATCAGCACCTTGGACTCGCCCGCGTCGATCATCCGGGTGACGAGGTCGGTCGGCTTCACATACGGCATGGCTCCTCCTGGGGAGTCGGCTCGGCGGTCGGCGCCGCCGTGGCGCCCCGTGGGTCCGAGCCTCTCGCCGCGGGGTTTCCGCCCGCGCTCGGCGCCGTTACGGTCGCGGCGCGACTTCCTCTCACGCGCGCGCGCCGCCGTGAGAGACGCTCAGGCCGGGCGCCACCCGCCGTCGTCGTCCGTCCATGCCCGGGCCGGCCCGACCGGCCGCGCCGAGGCCGTCAGCCAGTACGTCGCGTCCGGGTCCCAGCCGGCGAGCACCGACGCGACGCCGTCGTCCACCTCGACGGCGCGCCCGGCCGTGGTGAGGTAGCCCGCGACCGTGAGGTGCACGGCGTCGGCCTCCGCGGCGACGGCCCGCCAGTCGGGCAGCACCCAGCGCACGTCGGCGCGGCCGGTGGCGCGGAACCAGTCGTGCCGGCGCGACGCCGTGACCTCGAGCGGGCGACGCCGGCACAGGTCGGCCCACGCCGCCGGACCGTCGAGCTCGAGCACGCGGGCGCCGGGGTCCACCGCCACCGGCGTGACCTCGGCGCGCTCCGCGCCGTACGAGTCCTCGACGAACCAGAGGCCCGCCGCGCCGCGGTCCCCGAGCTCGCGGGTGGTGCGCAGCAGGTCGTGGGGCGGGGCGGACCACCAGTGGCCGCTCCACGGCGCGCGCGGGTCGGCCGGGCGCTCGGCCAGCGCGCGCTCCTCGTCCGCGATCGTGTCGGCGGCCCAGCGTGCCAGGACCTGCGCGGCGGGGCGCCGCACGCGGACGGCGGCGACGTCGACGGGGTCCTCGAACGCCACCGTCCGCTGCGTCCCGGGCTCCAGGGGTGCCGTCCACCACGCCGTCGCCGGTGCGGCGGCCACGGCCGCCGCCGTGGGCCGCAGCGCCGCGACCACCTCGGGGGTCGCGGCCAGCACGTCCTCGCCGTCGGGCTCCTGCCAGTACCGGGCCGTGTCGACCGCCGCTCCGAGCGCCTCGTGCAGCGTCGACGGGCTCGGCGTGCCGGCCGGCACGCCGGCGAGCAGCGCGGCGACCTCGGCCACCGACGGGTGGGGCAGCTCGTCGTCACGGGGGTCGCGCCCGTCGGTCGTGAGGACCCGGACCGACCGGCCCCGCCCGGGGTCCAGGTGGTACGCGGCCCACATCACCGCCTCGCGCAGCGTGCCCGCCCCGTCCTCCTCCGGGACGGCGGCCTGGGCGAGCGCGAGGCACAGGCGCCGGCCGCGCGGCCCGGCGAGCAGCGCTGCGGGGTCGAGGGGCACCACGGGACCGAGGGGCGCACCGGCGTCCATGCCGTCACGCTAGCGGGCCCGGCCGCGTCGCGGCCGGAGCCTCAGCGCGCCGGGCCCTCGACCAGGCCCTGCAGCAGACGCCGCAGCACGCCCCACGCCCGTGCGGTGGCCGCCTCCCGGTCGGGGGCGGCGGCGATCCACAGCGCGGCCTCGTTCATCGCGCCCGACAGCAGCGCCGAGGCGGCGGGCACGTCGGTCGGGTCCAGCCGGCCCGCGCCCGCGAGCTCGCCGAGGACGTCGTCGAGCAGCCGCACCGACGCCTCGGCGTCGTCCTGGCGCCAGCGCGCCCAGCCGAGCACGGCGGGGCCGTCGACGAGCATCACCTGGCGCGCGTCGTCGGCGACGCTCGCGCGCAGGAACGCGAGCGAGCCGGCCTCGAGCGACTCCCACGGGTCGGTGACGCCCTCGGTCGCCCGCTCGATCGCCTCGGCGACCGAGCGCTGCACGTCGCCGTGCACGGCCGCGAACAGCCCGAGCCGGCTGCCGTAGTGGTGGTAGACGGCGCCGCGCGTGACGCCGCACGCCGCGGCCACGTCCTCGACCGCGACGTGGCCGTAGCCGCGTCGCGAGAACAGGTCGCGGGCGGCGCTCAGGATCGCGGCCGCCGTGGCCTCGCTCTCCGCCTTGCTCCTCCGGGGCACGTTGACATGTTACCGACACCATGAATGTATAGATACGTACACCCCGTATGTATCGAAGGAGCCCGCAATGATCACCAGCCTGTACCCCGTCCTCGCCGCGACCGACGTGCCCGCCGCGGCCCGCTTCTACGCCGACCTGCTCGGCATGACACCGACCTTCTCGTCGGACTGGTACGTCAGCCTGCGCGCGGGCTCGTGGGAGCTCGCCGTCGTGGACGCGCGGCACGCGACGATCCCCGCGAGCCACCGCGGTCCGGCCGCCACCGGCGTCCTGGTCACCGTCGAGGTGGACGACGTCGACGCCGTCCACGCGCGCGTCACGGCCGGCGGCGCGCACGACGTGGTGCTGCCGCTGCGCGACGAGCCCTTCGGCCAGCGGCACTTCATCGCGGCCGGGCCGGACGGCGCTCTCGTCGACGTCGTCACGCCCATCGCCCCGGCGGCCGAGTTCGCCGCGCAGTACGCGGAGCCGGGCGCAGCGTCGGCGCCGGGGGCGTGAGCGGCGGGGTCGTTCCCGCCCAAGACGGCGAGAGCGCGGGACGTCGACGACGTCCCGCGCTCTCTCGCGGTGGAGCTGAGGGGACTCGAACCCCTGACCCCCTGCATGCCATGCAGGTGCGCTACCAGCTGCGCCACAGCCCCGCGGCTCCGGCCACCGGTCCCCCGGTGCGCGAGCCTCGGAAATCCTACCCGATCCGACACCGAGGTCCCGCACCGGGTCGCTCACCGGCCAGCGCGGGCGCCGGGCGTCGGACATCACCCCGAAAACGCAAAAAACGCCGGGCTCGATGAGCCCGGCGTCTTTCCGGTGGAGCTGAGGGGACTCGAACCCCTGACCCCCTGCATGCCATGCAGGTGCGCTACCAGCTGCGCCACAGCCCCGTGAACCTGGCCGTGACGCCTGATTCGGGTGGTCGTGCCCGGGATCGCTCCGCGGGAACGTCCGTAATACTACGCAGGGTTGCCCCGCGGCTCCAAATCGGCGGGATCCCGCCGGACCTCAGCCCAGGCCGGCGGTGTCCGGCTCCTGCTCGACGCCCGTCGCCGGCCCGGCGTGCCACTCCTCCGCCGCGTAGCCGGCGCCCACGTTGTGGGTCACCAGTCGCCACTCGGGGGCCAGCCCGCCGCGCGACCGCCGCAGCTCCGTCCAGTGCGCGTTGGTCAGGCCGACGACGCCGCGCCACGCGTCCGGGTCGAGCCCGAGCAGCGCGGTGAGGCCGGTGGTCAGCGCGGCACCGTGCGAGACGACGACGAGCGTGCCGCCGTCCTCCACGGCGGCGGCGTGCTCCTGGACCGCCTGCAGCACGCGCCGCCCGACCTCGCCGCGGGTCTCTCCGCCGGGCGGGACGCCCTCCACGTCATGCCCGCCGCGCCAGGCGGCGTGCTCCTCGGGCCAGCCCGCGGCGATCTGCGCGTCGGTCAGGCCCTCCCACTTGCCGAACGCCCGCTCGCGCAGCCGCTCGTCGGGCAGCACGTCGGCACCGACCAGGTCGGCGTACGCGCGGGCCGTGTCCACGGCGCGCGTCAGGTCGGACGCCACCACCCGCGCCGCGCGGTGGGCGCGCGCCAGGTGCGTCGCGGCCTCGGCCGCCTGCCAGCGCCCGACCTCGTCGAGCGGGACGTCGGTCTGCCCCTGCAGGCGCCCGACGAGGTTCCACTCCGTGCGCCCGTGGCGCAGCAGGACGACGGTGCCCGCGGTCATCGCGGGCTCAGTCGGCGGTGGCCGGCTGGGCGGGCGTGCCGTCGGCGTTCGTGACGTCGTCCGGCAGCGGCACCACCGGGCAGTCCTTCCACAGCCGCTCGAGCGCGTAGTAGACGCGGTCCTCCGCGTGCTGCACGTGCACGACGACGTCGCCGAAGTCGAGCAGCACCCAGCGCGCCTCGGACCGGCCCTCGCGGCGGATCGGCTTGGCGCCGGCCTTGTGCATCGCCTCCTCGACGGCGTCGACGATCGCCGAGACCTGGCGCTCGTTCGTGCCCGACGCGATGAGGAAGACGTCGGTGAGGACCAGCTGCTCGCTCACGTCGAGCGCGATGATCTCCTCCGCCTTGCGGTCGGCGGCGGCGCGGGCGGCGACGACGGCGAGCTCGAGAGCGCGCTCGGTTGCGGTCACGGGGTTCCCTCCCAGGGGCCGGGCTCGACGGTCGTGACCGTCGCCGCGGCAGAGTTTTCGGACGAGAAGCTGGGCTGCTCGGTGTCGATGAGCTTCCACAGCAGCAGGCCGAGGACGAACGCGACCACGACCAGGATGATGTAGTGCAGCCACGTGTAGGACGCTCCGTGCCGCTCCTCGGGCTGCTCCGGCCGCGGGTGCTGCCCGGCCTGCTGCGGAGCCGGCTGCTGGGCCGGCTGCGCTGCCGCGCGGGCGCGCTGCGACGGCTCGGCGCCGAGGACGGCGTCGAACGGCGAGGCCTGGCGGCCGCCGGGCGGCACGCTCGCCGGCATGCCGGCGACGGTCGCCGCGGGGTC
>NZ_LWGM01000145.1 GCF_001750215.1 Isoptericola variabilis
GCAGGCCGCGGCGTCCCGCGCCGCGCTGGACGACGTCGCCGGCGCCCGGCGCCGCTCGCTCGACGCGCTCTACGCCGCGAGCGACACCGCCCGGCAGGCGCGCCAGGAGGTCGAGCGGCTCGAGCGCGAGCGCGAGTCGTTCGCCCGGCGCCGCGGCAACGTGCCGGACGGGCACCACCGGGCCCGCGTGGCGCTCGCCCAGGCGGCGGGGCTGCAGGTCGAGGACCTGCCGTTCGTGGCCGAGCTGCTCGAGGTGCGCCCCGAGCACGAGCACTGGCGCGAGGCGGCCAACCTGGCCCTCGGCGGGTTCGCGCTCACCCTGCTGGTCGACGAGCGTCGGCTGGCCGGCTTCCGCGCCGCCGTCGACCCGGTGCCGTCGGCGGTGCGCCTGCGGTACGAGGGCGTCCCGGCGGACCTGGCCGACGACGTGACGCTCGACGAGCGGACGCTGCCGGGGCGCCTCGACCTCAAGCCCGGGCCCTTCGCGGGGTGGCTCGCCGGCCGGCTGGCCACCGCGTACGACTACGTCTGCGTCGACGACCCGGCCGACCTGGGCCGGCACGACAAGGCCCTGACCCGCACGGGCCAGACGTCGGACGGCGCCCGCGGCGCGCACGGCGGCCACGGGCGCGAGAACGTGCTCGGGTTCACCAACTCCCGCCGCCTCGCCGACCTCGACGACCGGCTGGCGGCCGCCCGCGGGGCGGAGCGCCGGGCGGCGGAGGAGCGCGCCGGCGCCGAGCTGCGCGACGCCGCCCTGGCCGAGCAGACCGCGGCGCACGAGCGCGTGGTGGAGCTGGTGTGGGAGCACGTCGACGTGGCGGCGGCCCAGGCCGAGCTCGAGCAGTGGGAGACGGTGCTGGCCGACCTGCAGGACGGCGACACCGACGTGCGCGACCTGCGCGACCGGGTGGCGACGCAGTCCGCCGCGGCCGAGGAGCTGCACTCCCAGCTCGTGCGGGCGCGCGACGCGCAGGCCGCGCTCGACGCCCGCTGGGAGGAGGTCTCCGAGGCGGTCGACGTGGCGCAGGCGGCTCTCGACGCCGCCGAGGCGCGCGGGACGGCGCTCGCCGCCGCGCACCGGGCCTACCTGGACGACCTGCTGGGCCGCGCGTCGGGCGGACAGGCCGGCGGCCAGGGCGGCCAGGGCAGCCAGGCCGGCGGCGCCCTGACGCTCCCGGCGTTCGACGCCGCGCTGCAGGCGGTGGGGCAGCGGCTCGTGTTCGACCGCGAGCAGGCGGCGAGCGCCGCGGCCGCGGGCCTGGACGCCCTGCGTGCCGTGTTCGAGACGTTCACCCGCCAGTGGCCGGACCCCAACCTCGGCACGGACCCCGACGCGTCCTACCCGGACTTCGAGCGGGTGCTGACCGCGCTGGAGACGGAGCGGCTGCACGAGCTCGAGGCGCACTGGTCGCGCAACCTCGCGCGGCTGTCCGGCGACGACCTCACGGCGCTCGACGCCGCGATCAGCCGCGCCCTGCGCGAGATCTCCGAGCGCATCGACCCGGTCAACGAGATCCTCGGCCAGCTGCCGTTCGCCGACGACGACCACCGCCTGCGCATCGACCCGCGCCCGGTGCAGTCCGCCGTCATCGCCCGGTTCCGGCGCGACCTGCGCGAGGTGCGCGGCTCGCTGGGCCCGGACGCCGCGGACGCCGAGCGCGAGGCGCGGTTCGCCCGCATGGAGCGCGTCATCGACCGCATCCGGCGCACCAGCCCCGACTTCACCGACCTGGTGGACGTGCGCCGGCACGTGCGCATCAGCGCCGAGAAGGTCGACCTGGCCGGCAACCACGTGGCGCTGTACGACCACATCGGCGAGAAGTCCGGCGGCGAGTCGCAGGAGCTCGTCGCGTTCATCGTCGGCGCCGCGCTGCGCTACCAGCTCGGCGACGCGGGCGCGCAGCGACCGCGGTACGCGCCGGTGTTCCTGGACGAGGCGCTCATCAAGGCCGATGCCCAGTTCTCCGGGCGGGCCGTGCGGGCGTGGCGCGGGCTGGGCTTCCAGCTGGTGATCGGCGCCCCGCTGGACAAGGTCAGCGCGCTGGAGCCGCACGTCGACGCCGAGTACGTGGTGGTCAAGGACGAGGGCGGCCGCTCGCGCGCCGTGCCCGTGGTGGGCCTGGCGGAGGAAGGGCTGGCGGAGGAAGGGCTGGCGGAGGGGCTGGCGGAGAGCGTGCCGGGCGTCGTCGGCTGACCCCGCCCGGTCGCCGGTCCCCGGTCGCCGGTCCCCGGTCACCTGTCCCCGGTCACCTGTCCCCGGTTGCTAGGCCCGCGCGCGTTCGCAGCATGGAGGCATGGACACCTTCATCGTCCCCGTGACCTTCCCGAACATGGACAGCGCCACCCGCGACGCCGGGTCGTTCCAGGACGCGCTGCGCACGGCCGGCCTGACCGCCGAGCTCGCCGGCGTGCCGGACGACGAGGCGCAGGACGACGCGGCGCGGCCCGACCCCGGCCCGGCCACGTTCGAGCTGCGGGTGGAGGCCGCCGACGCCGAGGAGGCGGAGCGCCGGGTACAGCAGGTGGCGGACGGCCAGTTCCCGCCCGGGATGGTGCTCCTCGGCGCCGCGACACCGGTCTGACGTGGCGCGTCGTTCGCTTGTAGTGTCGTGACGTGACCGAGACGACACCGCCTATCGCCAGCCCCGAGCACTCCGTCGACGGCTTCGTCAGGCAGTACCTGCGCGAGCTCACGTACTCGCAGGGGACCACGCTCGAGCGCGCCACGACCCACGACCAGTACCTCGCGCTCGCCCGCACGGTCCGGGACTACCTCATCTCCCGCTGGACCCGCACGGTCGAAAGCTTCCTCAAGAGCGACGACGCGCGGGGCGTCGCCTACCTGTCGGCGGAGTACCTGCTCGGCCGGCAGCTGGACAACGCGCTGCTCGCCACCGGGCTGCAGGACATCGCGGCGCAGGCGCTGGAGCGGCTGGGCATCTCGCTGGACGCGCTGCGCGACGCGGAGGTGGAGCCCGGGCTCGGCAACGGCGGGCTCGGCCGGCTGGCCGCCTGCTTCCTCGACTCGCTCGCCACGATGGACGTGCCGGCCATCGGCTACGGCATCCGCTACGAGTACGGCATCTTCCGCCAGACCTTCGTCGAGGGCCGCCAGGTCGAGGAGCCGGACAACTGGCTCGACAACGGCTCGCCGTGGGAGTTCGCGGCGCCGCACCAGGAGGTCACCGTCGGCTTCGGCGGCCACACCGAGCGGTACACCGGCGACGACGGCACCGAGCGCACGCGGTGGGTGCCGGGCTGGGAGGTGCTCGGCGTCCCGTACAACTACATGGTCCCGGGCTACCAGAACGGCCGGGTCAACACCCTGCGGCTGTGGAGCGCGCGCGCCACGCACGCGTTCGACCTGCGCATCTTCAACGTCGGCGACTACACCGAGGCGGTGCGCGCCCAGACGTTCGCCGAGAACATCTCCAAGGTGCTCTACCCGGAGGACTCCACGCCCCAGGGCAAGGAGCTGCGCCTGCAGCAGCAGTACTTCTTCGTCGCCTGCTCGCTGCGCGACTTCGTCGACACCGTGCTGGGCAAGGACTTCGACCTGCGCCGGCTGCCCGAGCGGATCGTCTTCCAGCTCAACGACACCCACCCCGTCATCGCGGTCCCCGAGCTCATGCGCCTGCTCGTGGACGAGAAGGGCTTCGGCTGGGACGAGGCGTGGGAGATCACGCAGCAGTGCTTCGCGTACACCTGCCACACGCTGCTGCCCGAGGCGCTCGAGGTGTGGTCCGTCGACCTGCTGGGCCGCCTGCTGCCGCGCCACCTGGAGATCATCTACCGCATCAACGACGAGTTCCTGGCCCAGGTGCGCGAGCGCTCGGGTGGCGACGAGATGCTGGTGCGCAGCATGTCCATCGTGGCCGAGCACCCCGAGCGCGCCGTGCGCATGGCCTACCTGGCCACCGTCGCGTCGTCGAAGGTCAACGGCGTGGCGGAGCTGCATTCCCAGCTGCTGCGCGACAAGGTGCTGCACGACTTCGCGGACTTCTTCCCGGAGAAGTTCACCAACGTCACCAACGGCGTCACGCCGCGCCGGTTCCTGCGGCTGGCCAACCCCCGGCTGTCGGACCTCGTCACCGAGGCGATCGGGGACGGCTGGGTCACGGACCTCGACCGGTTGCGCGAGCTCGAGCCGCTGGCGGACGACGCGGAGTTCCGCCGCCGGTTCCGCGAGGTGAAGGCCGCCAACAAGGTCCGCCTCGCCGACTTCCTCGCCGCGCGCGACGGCATCGCGATCGACCCGGCCACGATGCTCGACGTCATGGTCAAGCGGCTGCACGAGTACAAGCGTCAGCACCTCAAGCTGCTGCACGTGGTCACGCTCTACGAGCGCATCCGCTCCGGCGAGCTGGACCCGGCGCAGGTGACGCCGCGCACCGTCGTCTTCGGCGCCAAGGCCGCCCCCGGCTACAAGATGGCCAAGGAGATCATCGCGCTGATCAACCACGTGGCCGCGCGCGTCAACACCGACCCCGTGGTCTCGCAGGTGCTGCGGGTGGCCTTCCCGGCGAACTACAACATCACGGTCGCCGAGCGCCTCATCCCCGCCGCGGACCTCTCGGAGCAGATCTCGCTGGCCGGCAAGGAGGCGTCCGGCACGGGCAACATGAAGTTCGCCTTCAACGGCGCCCTGACGATCGGCACCGACGACGGCGCGAACGTGGAGATCCGCCAGCTGGTCGGCGACGAGCACTTCTTCCTCTTCGGCCTCACCGAGCCGGAGGCCAGCGCGATCCAGGAGGCCGGGTACCGGCCGGCGGCGTACTACGAGCAGAACCCGACCCTGCGCCGGGCGCTCGACCTCATCGCCTCCGGGGAGTTCTCCGGCGGGGACCGCACCGTCTTCGAGCCGATCGTCTCGAACCTGCTGCACGAGGACCGCTTCATGGTGCTGGCGGACTACCAGTCCTACCTCGACGCCCAGGACCGGGTCGAGGCCGCGTACGCCGACCCCGACGCCTGGAGCCGGTCGGCGGTGCTCAACGTCGCGCGCACCGGGTTCTTCTCCTCGGACCGCTCGATGCGCGACTACCTGGACCGCATCTGGCACGCGCGCCCGGTGGCGATCACGGCCTGACCGGACATGGGGCGATGACCACGACCGCAGGCGCCCCCGCCCTGTTCACCCGCGACGACTACGCCGCCCGCATGCGGCGGGCGCTCGGCGACGCCCGCGCGGCCGGGCTCGACGGGCTGGTCGTCACGCCGGGCCCGGACCTGGTGTGGCTCACCGGCTACCGGCCGACGGCGGCCACCGAGCGCCTCACCGCGCTCGTGCTGACCGCCGACCGGGAGCCGACGCTCCTGGTGCCCACCCTGGAGCGGCCCGACGCCGCCGCCGCGGCGGGGGTCGCGGCGGCCTCGCTCGTCGACTGGAGGGACGGCGCCGACCCGTACGCCGCCGCGAGCGCGCTGCTGCGCCCGGACGGTCGCTACGCCGTGTCCGACGACGCCTGGGCGCTGCACCTGCTGGCGCTGCAGGCGGCGCTGCCCGGCAGCGGGTTCCACGCGATGACGGCGCGGCTGCCGATGCTGCGGGCGGTCAAGGACGCCGACGAGCTGGCCCGGCTGGAGGCCGCGGCGCGGGGCGCCGACGCGGTGTACGAGCAGATCGTCGACGTCCGGTTTGCCGGCCGCCGGGAGTCGGAGGTGGCCGCCGACCTCGCGGACCTGCTGCGCGGCTCCGGGCACGAGCGGGTCGACTTCACCGTGGTGGGCTCGGGCCCGAACGGTGCCGACCCGCACCACGAGGCGGGGGAGCGGGTCATCGAGCCCGGCGACTGCGTCGTGCTCGACTTCGGCGGGCTGATGCACGGCTACGGCTCCGACACCACCCGCACGGTGTGCGTCGGCGAGCCCACCGACGAGCTGCGCGAGGTCCACGAGGTCGTCCGACGGGCGCAGGAGGCCGGGGTGGCCGCCGTCCGGCCGGGCGTCGCCTGCCAGGAGGTCGACCGTGCCGCGCGCCGGGTGATCGTCGAGGCCGGCTACGGCGAGCGGTTCGTCCACCGCACGGGGCACGGGATCGGGGTGACCACCCACGAGCCGCCGTACATGATCGAGGGGGAGGAGCGGCCGATGGTCCCGGGCATGTGCTTCTCCGTGGAGCCCGGGATCTACCTCCCGGGGCGCTTCGGCGTGCGCATCGAGGACATCGTCACCGTCACCGAGGACGGTGGCCGGCGGCTGAACACCACCGCGCGGGACCTGCGCACGGTCCGCTGAGCCGCCCTACGCCTCGCGGGCGGCGCGTCGTCGTCGTCCCCTGGAATGGGCAGCCACCGGGGTGGCCACCGGGACGGCCGCCGAGGCGGCGGCCGACGGCACGACCGTCGCCGGGAATACCAGGACGGCTGCCCACCTTATGAGAACAGTTCTCACGACCAGGTCGTCCGGGCGGACGGCCCGGTCGTCACGCAGCACGTCGACCCCCTCGAGGAGCGCTGAGATGAAGAAGGACATCCACCCCACCTACGGCCCGGTCGTGTTCCGCGACGCGAGCGCCGGCTTCGCCTTCCTGACCCGCTCGACCCTGGCCGGCGACACGGCCGCGGGTCCGGGCCGGCCGGCGAGGACGATCGAGTGGGAGGACGGCAACACCTACCCGGTCGTGGACGTGGAGATCTCCAGCGCCAGCCACCCGTTCTGGACGGGCAGCGCGCGCGTGGTCGACACCGCCGGGCGCGTGGAGAAGTTCCGCCAGCGCTACGGCAAGCGCTGACGACGCCGCCCGGGCCCGCTGCCCGGGCCGGGACGCGCGAGGGGCGCGGCACCGCAGGGTGCCGCGCCCCTCGCCGTTCCCGCGGGCCGTGGCGGCGACGTCGCAGGTCATCGAACTGGGCGATGCACTTGATAATCGTTCTCACATCTGGTTCGCTGTCGCCTGTTCGTGAGAACGATTCTCACGCGATCCGACGACGCAGAAGGACCACGCATGCATCGCACGACCCCCCGCCGCCTGTCGGCGCTCGCCCTCGTACCGCTCGGGGCGCTCGCGCTCGCGGCGTGCGCCGGCCCCGGCTCCGACGGCGCCGCGTCCACGTCCACCGCCTCCTCGTCCGCCGAGGCCCCGGCCGCCACCGAGGCGCAGGCGCGCACGCCGCGCATCGCGGTGACCTACGACGGCGGCGTCCGCGTGCTCGACGCGATGACGCTCGAGGAGGTCGGTGACCTCGAGATCGACGGCTTCACCCGCCTCAACCCGGCCGGGGACGGCCGGCACCTGCTGGTGTCGACCACCGGCGGCTTCCAGGTGCTCGACGCCGGCACGTGGGCCGAGGCGCACGGCGACCACGCGCACTACTGGACCTCCGCGCCGGCCCTGCTGGACGTCACCTACGCCGCGCAGGAGCCCGGGCACGCGGTCCACCACGCCGGCCGCACCGCGCTGTTCGCCGACGGCACCGGCGAGATCACGGTGCTCGACCCGGCCCACGTCGCCAAGCCGGGCGACGCGGTCGTCGACCAGCTCACCCTCCCCGCCGCGCACCACGGCGTCGCCGTGCCGCTGTCCGACGACACCATGGTCGTGTCCGAGGGCACGGCCGAGGCCCGCACCGGCATCCGCGTGCTCGACGCCGAGGGCGCCGAGATCGCGGCGAACGACCAGTGCCCCGGGGTGCACGGCGAGGCGGTCGCCGCCGAGGAGGCCGTCGTCATCGGCTGCGAGGACGGCGCGCTGGTCTACGCCGGCGGCACCATCACCAAGGTCCAGGCGCCCGACGCCTACGGTCGCATCGGCAACCAGGCAGGCAGCGAGTCGTCGCCCGTGGTGCTCGGCGACTACAAGACCGACCCCGAGGCGGAGCTCGAGCGCCCCACGCGCGTCTCCCTCATCGACACCCGCGACGCGTCGCTCACGCTGGTCGACCTGCCCTCGAGCTACACCTTCCGCTCCCTCGCGCGGGGCGAGGCCGGCGAGGCGCTCGTGCTCGGCACCGACGGGCAGCTGCACGTCATCGACCCCGAGGCCGGCACGCTCGTGAAGTCCATCCCGGTGATCGACGCCTGGGAGGAGCCGCTCGAGTGGCAGGAGCCGCGCCCGGCGGTGCTGACCCTCGACGGCTCGGTCTACGTGACCGACCCGGCCACGCAGTCGGTCCACGCCGTCGACGTCGAGTCCGGCGAGGTCTGGAAGAGCGCGCAGCTGGACGTCACGCCGAACGAGATCAGCGGCGTGACCGGCGACGTCGCCGCGGAGCACGACCACGAGCACGCCGAGGACGAGCACGCGGAGGGCGAGCACGCCGAGGACGAGCACGCCGAGGGCGAGCACGACCACGCCGAGTGACCCCTCGCGACGGCGGCGCCGCACCACGGGTGCGGCGCCGCCGTCGTCGATCCCGGTGCGCGCCGGCGGTCAGCGCCGGCGGGTGCCGAAGACGGTCCGGGTGATCTCCCGCGCGAGCGTGGAGCCGGCCGAGCGCAGCAGCGCGTCCAGCGGGCCGCCGGAGCGGCGCGAGGCGGTGCGCGTGCCGCGCGAGCGCCCGCGGGC
>NZ_LWGM01000146.1 GCF_001750215.1 Isoptericola variabilis
CGGGCCGCACGCGGGCCCTCAGCCCTGCTTGCGGCGGCGCGGGCGCCGGCCGTGCGCGCTGATCGTGGTGCCGGGCGGCAGCACGACGCCGGGGTCGAGGGTCCGGGGCACGCCCTGCAGGAACAGCGCGAACACCGGCGGGCGGCGCTGGGCCAGCTCGAGCCGGCCGCCGTCGGCCGCCACGAGGTCGCGGGCCAGGGCGAGGCCCAGCCCGGTGCCGGAGCCGGAGGTCATGCCGCGCTCGAAGATGCGCGGCGCGATGTCGTCGGGCACGCCGGGGCCCTCGTCGGACACCTCGACGGCCACCGCGCCGGTGGTCCCCGAGGGCCGCGAGCGGACCGTGGTGCGGCCGTCGCCGTGCTTGAGCGAGTTCTCCAGCAGGGTGGCGACCACCTGGGCGAGCGCCCCGGGGGTGGCCAGCACGCGGTGGTCCGGCGAGACGTCGACGACGAGCTGGCGCCCGGCGCGCTCGAAGACCGGCGTCCACTCCTCCGCCTGCTGGTGCATGACGTCGAGCAGCCGCACCGCCTCGGTGGTGCCGCCCTGCGACTTGCGGGACGCGGCGAGCAGGTCGTCGACCACGGTGACCAGGCGCTCGACCTGCTCGAGCGAGATGCGCGCCTCCTCCTGCAGGTCCGGGTCCTTCGAGGCCGCCTGGATCTCCTCGAGGCGCATCGTCAGCGCCGTCAGCGGGGTGCGCAGCTGGTGGGAGGCGTCCGCCGCGAACTGCCGCTCGGCGGCCAGCCGCCCGGCCAGGCGGTCGGCGGTGCGGGCGAGCTCGGCGGCCACGAGGTCGATCTCCTCGACGCCCGAGGGCTCGAGCCGCGGGCGCACCTGCCCGGAGCCGAGCTGCTCGGCGGACGCCGCGAGGTAGACGAGCGGCGCCGAGAGCCGGTTGGCCTGCCACACGGCCATCGCCACGCCCGCGGCGATGGCCACGATCCCGGCCGCGACGGTGAGCAGCACCATCTGCGCGGCCTTGAGCCACACCGGCCACGCCGAGACGGTCATGACGACGCTGGCGCGCAGCTCCGTGGAGCGAGCCACCTCGACGGACGGGCCCTCCACGGGCTCGCCCGCCTCGAGCTGGGTGCCGTCGGGCAGCTGCACGAGCACGTGCGCCGGGACGTCGCCGGTGCGGCCGTCCACGCCGCGGGTCAGCACGCCGTCGGAGACGACGTCGCCGCGCTCCTGGGCGGCCTCGACGTTGCGCGCCAGCGTCTCCAGCCGGTCGGAGATCCGCTGCTGCTCGTTGTCCAGCACCATCCGTGCGCCGGTGAGCCCGAGCGGGACACCGAGCAGCACGACGGCGACGGCGACCGCGGAGATCGTCGCCAGCAGGACGCGGCGGCGCACGGGTCAGGCCGCGCCGAGCTCGAACCGGAAGCCGAGGCCGCGCACGGTGGAGACGTAACGCGGCGCGTTCGCGTCGTCGCCGAGCTTGCGGCGCAGCCAGGACACGTGCATGTCGAGCGTCTTGGTCGACCCGACCGGGTCGGAGCCCCACACGTCCCGCATGAGGGTGTCGCGGACCACGACCGACCCGGCGTTGGCGACCAGCACCTTCAGCAGGTCGAACTCCTTGGTGGTCAGGTGCAGCTCGCGGTCGCCCTGGAAGGCGCGGTGCGCGGCGACGTCGACCCGCACGTCCTGCGCCCGCAGCTCCTCCTCCTCGACCGACTCCCCGTGCGTGCGGCGCAGCAGCGCCCGGACGCGCGCGAGGAGCTCGGCGAGGCGGAACGGCTTGGTGACGTAGTCGTCGGCGCCGGCGTCGAGGCCCACGACGAGGTCGACCTCGTCGGCGCGGGCCGTCAGCACCAGGATCGGGACGGCGAGGCCGCTGCCCCGCAGCTCGCGCGCCACGTCGAGGCCGTCCATGTCGGGGAGGCCGAGGTCCAGGACGACGATGTCGGCGGTCGTCGCGTTCTCGATCGCTCCTTGACCAGTCCCTTGCACCACGACGTCGTAACCCTCACGCGTGAGGGCCCGGGCCAACGGCTCGGCAATCGCCGGGTCGTCCTCGGCTAGAAGCACGTGGGTCATTCCGCCATGGTAGCGGTATCCCGCCAGGTGGCAGACAGGGGTCGGGCGGTCCCGGGGGCGTGTCCGCCCGCGGGCGGACCCGGTCCACCCGTGGGGGGACGCGCGCCCGGGGCGACGACCTCTAGCCTGGCGGCCATGGGCTGGTACGAGCGGTGGACCGCGTGGACGGAGCGGCACCGGTTCGCCGTCGACGCGACCGTCGTCGCCGCGACGGGCCTGTGGGTGGTGCTCGGCAGCGCCGGGGTCGCGTCCACCGGCGCCTACGGCGGCACCACGCTGCGGGCCGCGCTGTGGGCCGCCGCCCTGTGGGCGCCCCTGGCGTGGCGCCACGTGCGCCCGGTCGGCGCGACCGCCGTCGTGGCCGCCGTCGCGCTCGCGCACGTCCTCGCGGGCGTCCCGCTGGTCCTGCCCGGCGACGTCGCCATCCTCGTCGTGCTCTACGCCGTGACCGTGCGCGGCCCCGCCTGGGCGCACCGCGCCGCGATCGCCACGGCGCTGGTCGGCTCGGCGCTGCTCACGCTGTTCTTCTACCTCGTCATGGGCGACGTGTCCGGCGCGGTCGGCATCGGCCTCATGGGCGCGGTCAGCGCCGTCGCGGTCTGGGCCCTCGCGCTGATGCGGCGGGCCCGGCGCGAGACCGTCGAGGCGCTGCGCGACCGCGCCCGCCGGCTGGAGGTCGAGCGCGACCAGCAGGCCCGCATCGCCACCTCGGCCGAGCGCGCGCGCATCGCCCGCGAGATGCACGACATCGTGGCGCACTCGCTCACCGTGATCATCGCCCAGGCCGACGGCGGCCGGTACGCCGCCGCGACGAGCCCCGAGGCCGCGGCGCGCGCCCTCGGCGTCGTCTCGGAGACCGGCCGCGCCGCCCTGGCGGACATGCGCCGCCTGCTCGGCGTGCTGCGGTCCGACGACGACGGCGCGGCACCGCGCGCCCCGCTGCCCGGCGGCGCGCCCGCCGCGCTCGACGCCGCTCCTGGTGCGTCCTCCGGGGCGGCCCCGCTGACGCCGCAGCCGGACGACGCCGACCTCGAGTCGCTCGTCGCCCAGGCGCGCGACAGCGGCATGCAGGTGTCGCTGGTGCGGGTCGGCGCGCCGCGCCGCCTGCCGCCCGGCGCGGGCCTCACGCTGCACCGCATCTGCCAGGAGGCGCTGACCAACGTGCGCAAGCACGCCGGCCCGTCGCCCACCGTCACGGTGGCGCTGCGGTGGACCGACCGCGCCGTGGAGCTGGCGGTCTCCGACGACGGACGGGGGGCCGCCGCCGCGCCCGACGGCGCCGACGGGCCGGGGGCTCCGGGCGGATCGGGCGAGCCGGGCTCCCCGGGCGGGCCCGGGTTCGGCCTGCTCGGCATGCGGGAGCGTGCCGCGCTCTTCGGCGGCACCGTGACCGCGGGCCCCCGCCCGGGCGGCGGGTGGCGCGTACGGTTCGCCATGCCGCTGCCCGCGGGGTCGGCCGTCGTGGACGCGCCGGCCGACGGCGCCCCCGCGCCGGCACCCGGCCCCGCACCAGTCCTTGCACCCGCCCCCGCACCTGCACCCGCACCCGAGGAGACGACGCAGTGACCGACCAGCCGACCGACGGCCCCGTCCGGGTGGCCCTCGTCGACGACCAGCAGCTCGTGCGCGCGGGGTTCCGCATGGTCATCGACTCCCAGCCGGACCTCACCGTGGTCGCCGAGGCCTCCGACGGCCTCCAGGCGCTGCGCGTGCTGGGCCAGACGCCGGTCGACGTCGTCCTCATGGACGTGCGCATGCCGAACCTGGACGGGCTGTCGGCCACCGCCCACCTCACGGGCGCCGACCGCGCCGACGGTGACGGCACCGGCGGCAGCACCGACGGCGGCACCGACGGCGCCGCGGGCGGCCCGCGGGTCATCGTGCTCACCACCTTCGACCTCGACGAGTACGTGCTCGAGGCCATCCGCGCCGGCGCCTCGGGGTTCCTGCTCAAGGACGCCCCGCCCGAGGAGATGCTCACCGCCATCCGCACGGTGCACCGCGGCGACGCCGTCATCGCGCCGTCGTCCACCCGCCGGCTGCTCGAGCACCTCGTCACGGCGCTGCCGGCTGCGTCGGCCCCCGCCGAGCACGAGGCGCTCGCCCGTCTCACCGACCGTGAGCGCGAGGTGCTCGGGCTCATGGCGCGCGGGCGGTCGAACACCGAGATCGGGCAGGACCTGTTCGTCGCCGAGGCGACGGTCAAGACGCACGTGGGCCGCATCCTCGCCAAGCTCGGCGCGCGCGACCGCGTGCAGGCCGTGGTCGTCGCCTACGAGACGGGTCTGGTGCGCCCGGGGGCATGACGCTCGCCCCGCTCGCCTAGTCTGGCCACGACGACGCCGGCCGCGTCGGCCGGCCCCGACCGAGGAGGACCCGTGCCCCGACCGCCCCTGCCCGACGAGCTCGTCGAGCTCCTGCGCCGCCCGTACCCCGCCGTCATGGGCACGGTCAGCCCCGGCGGGGCGCCGGTCACCGTCGCCACCTGGTACCTGTGGGACGCCGGCCGGGTGCTGCTCAACCTCGACGCCGGCCGCGCGCGCCTGGAGCACCTGCGCGCCGACCCCCGCGTCTCGCTGACGGTGCTCGACGGCGAGGAGTGGTACCGGCACGTGTCCCTGCGCGGGCGCGTCACCGAGATCGTCGACGACGAGGGGCTGGCCGACATCGACCGCCTCTCGAAGCACTACACCGGCCAGGCCTACGCCAACCGCACCGACCCCCGGGTCTCGGCGTGGATGGAGATCACGTCGTACCACGCCTGGGCCGGCGGCTCGCCCTGGCGCACGTCCTGACCCCCGGCGGCGGCCCGGTCCTCCCGACGGCGCCCGGGGCACCGCCGTCCGGCGGACCCGGCGTACGACCACGGGATGACACGGCGGCGCGGCAGGACCAGCCTCCGGCCTGACGCCCGCTGACCTGCGGTTCCGTAGCGTCCTGGGTGATGGAGACGACGCTCGTCGTCTCGACCCAGCGACTAGAGACCGGAGCACCCGTGGACAGCACCACGTTCGTCCCCGTCGCCGACGCGACCCCCGGCCGCCGCAGCGCCCCCGGCGCCGCAGTGCGGGCGCGCGGCCTGGCCAAGACCTACGGCAAGGGCGCCTCGAGCGTCCGCGCCCTCGACGCCGTCGACGTCGACTTCGCCGCCGGGCGGTTCACGGCGATCATGGGGCCGTCGGGCTCCGGCAAGTCGACGCTCATGCACCTGCTCGCGGGCCTGGACTCGGCCACGAGCGGCCAGGCGTTCGTCGGCTCCACCGAGATCACCCGGCTGGGCGACAAGGAGCTGACGCTCCTGCGCCGCGAGCGCGTGGGCTTCGTGTTCCAGCAGTTCAACCTGCTGCCGATGTTCACCGCCGAGCAGAACATCACCCTGCCCGTCGAGCTGGCCGGCGGCACCGTGGACCGCGAGTGGTTCACCACGCTGGTGCGCACGCTCGGCATCGAGCAGCGCCTCGGCCACCGCCCCAGCGAGATGTCCGGCGGCCAGCAGCAGCGCGTCGCCATCGCCCGCGCGCTCATCGCCAAGCCCGAGGTCGTCTTCGCGGACGAGCCGACCGGCAACCTGGACTCCCGCTCGGGTGCCGAGGTGCTCAGCTTCCTGCGCCGCAGCGTCCGCGAGCTCGGCCGCACGATCATCATGGTCACCCACGACCCGGCCGCCGCCGCGTACGCCGACCGCGTCGTGCTGCTGGCCGACGGCCGGATCGCGGGCGAGATCACCGACCCGACGCCCGAGGCCGTGCTCGCCGGCCTCGACGCCCTGCGCTCGCTCGAGTCGCCGGTGCCCGGCGCCGCCGCGAGCGCCGCCGGTGAGGCGGGCGCGCGATGATCCGGATCACCCTGGCGCAGATGCGCCGCAGCGTCGGGCGGCTCGCCGCCGCCGGCGTCGCCATCGTCATCGGCACGGCGTTCGTCGCCGCGACGCTGCTGGCCGGCAACCTCATCACCCGCTCGACGTACGACTCCATCGCCGCCCGGTACGCGGCGGCCGACCTCGTGGTCGAGTCGGCCGAGGGCGCCGAGCTCACCCCCGCGCAGCTCGAGTCCGTGGCCACCACCTCGGGCGTCGTGGCGGCCGCCCCGCAGGCCCTGGCGTACCAGGGGCTCACCCACGGCAACCGCACCATCTACCAGGGCGTGGTCCCGCAGCCGGAGGACCCGCGCCTCATGCCGCTGGAGGTGACCGACGGCGCCGCGCCGGCCGCGGGCGACGAGATCGCGCTGCCCCCGGACGTCGTCGAGCGGCTCGGGCTCGCCGTCGGCGCCACGGTCGAGGTGGTGCGCGACGTGCCCGCCGACCCGGAGACGGGCGAGCTCGAGCAGGTCGTCGACCGGATGACCGTCAGCGGCCTGGTGGCCGACCCGAAGAACGCCTACGGCATGGAGGGCGGCGCCGGGGTCGTCACCGCGGGCACCTTCGACCAGTGGCAGGCGGACGCCACGGGCGGCGCGGTCACCTACCCGGAGGCGAGCCTCCTGCTCGCCGACGGCGCGGACCTCGAGGCGGTGCGCGCCCACCTCGCCACCACGCTGGGCTCGTCCTTCGACGTCGTGACCCCGGACGAGCACGCCGAGGCGGCCGCCGCCGAGCTCACCGGCGGCGAGAACCTGATGTTCCTCATCTTCGTGCTGACGTTCGCGTCGATCGCGCTGCTGGTGGCCGGCCTGGTCATCACCAACACGTTCCAGGTCCTGGTCGCCCAGCGCGCCCGCACCCTCGCCCTGCTGCGCGCCGTCGGCGCGTCGAAGCGGCAGGTGGGCGCCGGCGTGCTGCTCGAGGCCGCCGTCCTGGGCGTGGTCGCCTCGGCGCTCGGCGTGCTGGTCGGCGCCAGCCTCGGCCAGCTCGCGCTGTGGGTCGCCCGCACCGGCCCGGTCGCGGCGTCCCTGCCCGCCACGATCAGCCTGACGTGGCAGGTCGTGGTCCTGCCGGTCGTCGTCGGCACGCTCGTCACCGTCGCGGCGGCCCTCGTGCCGGCGCGCGTCGCCACCCGCGTGGCACCGCTGGCGGCGCTGCGCCCGCTCGACGCGCCGACGGCCGAGAAGGGCGCCGGCCGGGTGCGGCTCGTGCTGTCCGTGCTCGCCGTCGTGGCCGGCTTCGCGCTGCTCGCCGGCGGCGCCGCGCTCGGCACCGTGGCCCAGGAGCCCTCCCTCGGCCTCGCGCTCGGCATCCTCGGCGGGGCGACGTCGTTCGTCGGCGTCGCGGTGTCCGCGGTGTTCTGGCTGCCCAAGGTCACCGGCCTGGCCGGCCGCCTGGTGGGGGCCAGCGGCCCGACGGCGCGCCTCGCGGCCGCCAACACGCTGCGCAACCCGCGCCGCACGGCGTCCACCAGCACGGCCCTGCTCATCGGCGTCACCCTCGTGGCGATGATGTCCACCGGCGCGGCCAGCGCCCGCAGCAGCCTCACCACCGCGCTCGACGGGCAGTTCCCCGTGGACGTCGCGGTCGAGGGCACGCAGGCCGACGACAGCGGCACCACGGTGCTGCCGCAGCCGGTGGTCGACGCCGTCGAGGCGGTCGACGAGGTGGCGGCGGTCGCGCTGCCCGAGGCCGGCGTCGCCACGCTCGGCGACGGCACGCCGTCCGACGAGCAGGTCGTCGTGACCGTGCAGGGCGTCGACCGTGACGCGGCCCTGGCCGCGGTGCGGCTCGACGACGCGGTCGCGGCGCTCGCGCCCGGCACCGCTGTGGTGCCGACGGAGGCGGCCGAGGCGTGGGGCCTGGCCGCGGGCGACCGGCTCACCCTCACCGGCGACGCGGGCACGGCCACGTTCGACGTGGCGCTCAGCGACGTCGCCTTCGCCGAGGTGCTCGTGGTGCCCGCGGACCTGCGCGCGCTCGTCGCCCAACCGGTGACGGCCGCGATGTGGGTCGCGCTCGACCCCGCCGCGGACGCGCGCGCCGCGGTGGGCGACGTGCAGGACGCCGTGGCCGACACCGGCGAGCTGGCGTCCGTCACCGGCGCCGCCGTCGAGCGGGTGAGCTTCGAGCAGGTCGTCGACACGGCGCTCGGCATCGTGCTCGGCCTGCTGGCCGTCGCCGTGGTCATCGCCCTCATCGGCGTGGCCAACACGCTGTCGCTGTCGGTGATCGAGCGCCGGCGCGAGTCCGCCACGATGCGCGCCATCGGCGTCACCGCCGGGCAGCTGCGGTGGATGCTCGCCATCGAGGGCATGCTCATCGCCGGCGTCGGGGCGGTGCTCGGCATCGCGCTGGACCTGGGCCGCGCCCACGGCGGCGAGGGCCCCGGCCCGTACACGTGGTGGACGTGGCGCGGGCGCGCCTTCGAGAACGACAAGGGCTGGCGCATCGACTACCAGCTCGCCAACCCGGCGCTCGCG
>NZ_LWGM01000147.1 GCF_001750215.1 Isoptericola variabilis
GCGCGCGCCGCACGGGCGGGCGGGCCCCCGTGGCGGCCGACGCCTGCGCGCACTGCAGCACCACCGGCGGCGCGGGACCGACCCGCAGCACGGCCCGGCCGGGCGCGGTGACCGGGATGCGGGCCGCCGTCGGGACGTCGAGCACGTCGTGGGAGTCGGCGGCGTCGACGACCCGCAGCGCGAGCCGTGCCGAGACGTTCGCCCGCACGTCCGCGCTCACCGCCCCGGCCGGGCGCTGCGTGGCCAGCACCAGGTGCACGCCGAGCGACCTGCCCTGGGCGGCGACGCGCAGCAGGCCCGGCAGGAACTCGGGCACGTCGTCGGCGAGCGCCCGGAACTCGTCGAGGACCACGACCAGCCGCGGCAGCGTGCCCGGCGGCAGGGCCGCGACGTCGGCGACGCCGTGCCGGGCGAGCAGGTGCTCGCGCGTGCGCAGCTCGGCCCGCAGCCCGGCGAGCGCGCGCCCGGCGAGGCCCGCGTCGAGGTCGGTGACCTGGCCGACGACGTGCGGCAGCCGGGCGCACGCGCCGAACGAGGCGCCGCCCTTGAAGTCGACGAGCACGAGCGCCAGGTCCCGGGGCGAGCGGCCGAGCGCCAGCCCCAGCACGAGGGACTGGAGCAGCTCGGACTTGCCGGCGCCGGTGGTCCCGGCGACGAGCAGGTGGGGCCCGTCGCGCACCAGGTCGAACCGCACCGTGTGGCCGGCCGCGTCCACGCCCAGCGGGGCGGCCCACGACGCCGCCGCGGCCCACGCGCCCGGCCCCGTCCCGGAGCGCAGCGTGCCCAGCAGCCCGCGCATCTGCGTCACGGCCTCCCGCGAGGCGGTCTCGATCGTCGCCAGGGGCGCGGCGGCGGCGTCGGGGTCCTTGGCGACGAGCCGGCGCGCGGCCGTGGCGTGGATGCCGATCACCGAGACGTGGTGGGCGACGACGTCGTGCAGCTCGCGGGCGATGCGCAGCCGCTCCTCGACCACCGCCTGCTCCTGGAGCTCGGCGCCCTGCCGCTCGATCGTGGCGGCCTGCTCGGTGAGCTGGGCCTGCCGCCGCGCGGCGCGCCACATGAGCTGGCCGGCGGCGATGGCGCCGAAGAAGTACGCCAGGTTGATCATCCACGTGTAGCCGACCATGGCGACGGCGGGGTCGATCAGGCCCGGGTGCGCGTCGTCGAGCTCCAGCTGGTCGATGATGCCCTGCAGGCCGGTCCCGACCGCGACGTCCCACACGATCCACAGGAACATCGCCAGCACGGTGAGGCCCACGGTCAGGACCATCGCCCGCCGGTCGCGGGCCCAGGCCACGGCCGTGCACAGCGCGACGAAGTACACGACCTGCAGCGACACCGTCGTCGTCACCACGGGCACGGCGAGCCCGACGCCGAGGAAGTGCGCGTAGCAGAGCACCAGGACGGCCAGGGGGTACCGGCGCCGCCAGACCAGCGGGACGGCGCCCGAGGCGGCGAGCAGGTGCAGCAGCCACGCGGGCTCGTCGACGCCCTCGAACGCGCCGGCGCTGCGCGCCAGCTCGAGGGTCAGCGAGGTGAGGGCGACGAGGGCGACGCCGACGAGCACGTCGTGCCGGACGGCGGCGCGGGGGTCGGCGGGGACGCGCTCCCAGTCCTCGTCGACGCCGAACCAGTCGCCGACCCGCTCGGCGAGGGTGCGGCGGCGCACCGCGGCGGGGTGGGAGGTCGGGCGCAGCATCCGTCCAGGGTAGGGACCGGGGCCCGGCCACCGCCTCCGTCGCGAGACGGATCTTCCGCTGTGGGTACAGGACACGCCGTGCGATCCCGGGATCGCACGGCGTGTCCTGTACCCACAGCGGGGTGGCGGTCAGGCCGCGCGGCGCAGGCGCAGCGAGTTGCCCACCACCAGCACCGAGCTCAGCGCCATCGCGCCGCCCGCGATCATCGGGCTGAGCAGCCCGGCCGCCGCCAGCGGGATGGCCGCGACGTTGTACGCGAACGCCCAGAAGAGGTTCTGCTTGATCACGCGCAGCGTGCGGCGCGAGAGCCGGACGGCGGTGGCGGCGGCGCGCAGGTCGCCGCGCACCAGGGTGATGTCGCCGGCCTCGATCGCGACGTCGGTGCCGGTGCCCATGGCGAGCCCCAGGTCCGCGGTGGCCAGCGCGGCGGCGTCGTTGACGCCGTCGCCCACCATCGCCACCACGCGCCCCTCGGCCTGCAGGCGGGCGACCGCCGCCGCCTTGTCCTCCGGCAGCACCCGCGCGACCACGTCGGCCGCGTCGATGCCTACGGCGCTCGCGGCCGCGCGGGCCGCACCCTCGCCGTCGCCGGTGAGCAGGACGGGCCGCAGCCCCAGCGCCCGCAGCTCGGCGACCGCCCGGGCCGACGTCGGCTTGACCGGGTCGCGCAGCTCGAGCGAGGCCCGGGCGACGCCGTCCCACGCGGCGACGACGGTGGTCGCGCCGCCGCGCTCGGCGGCGTCGACGGCGTCCCGCAGGTCGTCCGGCACGCGCACGCCCTGGGCGTCGAGCCAGCTCAGCCGGCCCACAAGCACCCGGCGGGAGTTGAGCACGGCGTCGGCGCCCAGGCCGGCGTGGCTGCGGCGCACCACGCCCTCGACGCCGCCGCCCGCGGTGGCGACGAACCCGGTGACGCCGAGCTCCGGCTCGACGTCGGTGCCCGCGGTGCCCGCGGTGCCCGCCGTGACGGGTGCGCGCAGCCGTGCGGGCGCCGCGGCGACCGCCTGCGCGATCGGGTGCTCGCTCAGCGCCTCGACGGCGGCGGCGTAGCGCAGCGCCTCGCGCGCGGCGTGGTCGCCGGGGGCCTCGTCGTCCGCATCGTCGGTCGTGTCGTCGGCCGCGTCATCGCCGGCGTCGTCGGCGGGCAGCACCAGCACGCCCGACGGCGTCACCACGCGCTCGAGCCGCATGCGGCCCTCGGTGACCGTGCCGGTCTTGTCAAGCACCACGGTGTCCACCGTGCGGGTGCGCTCGAGCACCTCGGGGCCCTTGATGAGCACGCCGAGCTGGGCGCCGCGGCCGGTGCCGACGAGGATCGCGGTGGGGGTGGCCAGGCCCAGCGCGCAGGGGCAGGCGATGATCAGCACGGCGACCGCGGCGGTGAACGCGGCGTCCACGTCGCCCGTCGCGACCAGCCAGCCGGCGAGCGTGAGCACCGCGAGCACCAGCACCACCGGCACGAACACCGCCGAGATCCGGTCGGCCAGCCGCGCCACCGGCGCCTTGCCGGTCTGCGCCTGCGCCACGAGCCGGCCGATGCGCGCCAGCGTGGTCTCGGCACCGACGCGGGTGGCGCGCACCAGCAGGTGGCCGGAGGTGTTCACGGTGCCGCCCACGACGGCGTCCCCCGCCGCGACGTCCACGGGCACCGGCTCGCCGGTCACCAGGGAGGTGTCGACGGCGGACGCGCCGTCGACGACGACGCCGTCCGTGGCCACGGTGGCGCCCGGCCGGACGGCGAACACGTCGCCCACCCGGAGCGCCTCGACCGGCACGCTCGCGGTGTCCCACGCGCCGTCGGGGCGGCGGCGCGGGGCGCCGTCGGCGTCGAGGACGATCCGCTCGGCGTCCTTGGCACCCAGCTCGAGCAGCGCGCGCAGGGCGTCGCCGGCGCGGCGCTTGGAGCGGTGCTCGGCGTAGCGGCCGGCCAGCAGGAACGTGGTGACGACGGCGGCGACCTCGAAGTAGAGCATCTGCTCGCCGCCACGGAACAGGTCGACGAGCGACCACGCCGTCGCGGCGATCACGCCGATCGACACGAGCGTGTCCATCGTGGAGCTGCCGTGCCGCGCGGCCCGGGCCGCCGCCTGGTGGAAGGGCCAGGCCGCCCACGTCGCCACGGGCACCGCGAGGGCCGCCACCAGCCACTCCTGGCCGGGGAACTCGACGGCCGGGACCATGGACAGCGCCAGCACCGGCACGGTGAGCAGGGCCGCGACGCGCAGTCGGCGCAGCAGGTCCTGCCCGCGGTACTCGGCGTGCTGGTGGCCCGCGTGGCCGCCGTGGTCAGGGGTGTCCTGCCCGGCGGCGTGCTCGGCGGGGCGCTCGGCGGCGTGCTCGGCGGCGTGCTCGGCGGCGTGCTCGGCGGGGTGCTCGGCGCCCGCCGGCGCGTGCCCGCCGGCCGTGGCGGGCCGCGTCGAGCCGGTGACCCGCGCGGAGTACCCCGCGGCCTGGACGGCCGCGAGCAGGGCGGCGTCGTCGTGGTCCTCGGTGAGCGTCACGCGGGCGCTCTCCAGGGGCAGGTTCACCGCCGCGGTGACACCCGGCAGCCGGCCCAGCCTCCGCTCGACCCGCGCCACGCACGACGCGCAGGTCATGCCCTCGACGGCGAGGTCGACCTCGCGCACGACGGGACCGGGCGGCGCGTCGGGCCCGGGCGCCCCGGCGGTGCCGGGGACGGTGGGACGGGTGCTGGGGGAGCTCACGGGTGCCTTCTTCCGGGTCGAGGCGTCGCCGACCGACCCCGGCCGGTGCGGCGCGGGGTTGGGGCGTGGAGAGCGGAGCGGGGGAGTGCGGAGCGGGGGAGTCCGGTGCGGTGACGGACGCGGTGCGTCCGTCACCGCCCCTGGTCACTTCGGGACGATCGGGAGCGTGTGCGTCGCCTGCCGCGCGGGCGCCTGCTCGGACATCTCGGCGGCCAGCGCGTCGTCGACCACGGCGACCTCGGCGACGTCGTAGCCGGCCTCGCCGACGGCGGCGCGCAGCGCCGCCTCGTCGAGGGCGTGGTCGGAGACCACGCGCACGGACGAGGCCTGGCCGGGACGCAGCTCGACGAGGACGTCCTGGACGCCAGGCACGCCCTGCAGCTCCTCGGTCACGGACGAGACGCAGTGGCCGCAGGTCATGCCGGTCACGGACAGGTGGGTCACGGTCGTCATGGGATCTTGGTTCCTTCCGGTCGGTGGTCAGCTGCGCACGAGGCGGCCGATGGCCTCGGCGGCCTCGCGCACCTTGGCGGCGCCGTCGTCCGGCGACTGCCGGGCGGCGTCGACGACGCAGTGGCCCAGGTGGTCCTCGACCAGCGCCAGGCTCACGGCCTGGAGCGCCTTCGTCACCGCGGACACCTGCGTGAGGATGTCGATGCAGTAGACGTCCTCGTCGATCATGCGCGCGATGCCGCGCACCTGTCCCTCGATGCGCCGCATGCGCTTGAGGTACGCCGCCTTGTCCGAGGCGTACCCGTGCGGGCCCTCGGGCGCGGCGTCGTCCGCGACGGCGGGCGGGGTCGTGTGGTCCATGCCCACCAACATACCCCTGGGGGGTACCAAGTCAAGAGGGGGCTTCGCGAGACCTGGCTCACGGGTGCTCACGGGTGCTCACGGGTGCTCACGGGTGCTGCCGGGAGCTCGCCTTCCTGGCCGCCTTCTTCGTCTTCTTCGCCTTCTTCGGTGCCTTCTTCGACGACTTCTCGTCCTCGGACCTCGAGTGCTTCTTCGCCTTCTTCGAGTCCTTCTTCGAGTCCTTCGTGGGCGTCTTCCCCGAGCCCTCCGCGCCGTCCTCGCCGCGGACGTCGTCGTCCGTCGTCCGCCCGCGGCGGGCGGGCGGCGGGGCCGTCACGACCGCGGGGACGTCGGGCGCCTCGCCCGCGGTCACGGCGTCGCGGAACGCGGCGCCCGCACGGAAGCGCGCCACGCGCGCCGCCGGCACGTCGACGGCGTCGCCCGTGCGCGGGTTGCGCGCTGTGCGGGCCGGGCGGTCGGCGCCCTCGAACGTGCCGAAGCCGACCAGCGACACGCGGTCGCCCACGGCGACCGCCTCGGTGATGGCGTGCAGCGCGGCCTCGACGTGCCGCCGGGCCTCGGCGGGGCTGGACCCCGTCCGCGCGGCCACGGTCTCCACGAGCTCGGACTTGTTCACGGCGCTCTCCGTCCTCCGGGTGGTCCCCATGCAACCAGGACCCGCCGGCGGCGGCACCGGGAGGCGCGGTGCCGACGGGCCCGCCTCCGAGCAGCGCCGCGCGCCGGCGCCGCCGTCCTCGTCAGCGCACCGGCGTCGCGTGCGCGCCGTGGTCGACGTCGTCGACGGCGATGCGCAGCGCCGCGACGAGGTCGCGGTACAGCTCGTCGCCGGCGTACAGCTCCTCGTGCGTGCCGGCCGCCCGGACCCGGCCCTGCTCCAGCACCAGGATCCGGTCGGCGTCGAGCACCGTCGAGAGCCGGTGGGCCACCGTGACGACGGCGCCGCGGCGCGCCTGCGCGCGGATCGCGTCGTGGATCGCCGCCTCGGTGAGGCCGTCCACCTGCGACGTCGCCTCGTCGAGCAGCAGCACGGCGGGCTCGCGCAGCAGGGCGCGGGCGAGCGCGATCCGCTGCCGCTGCCCGCCGGACACCGACGACGACACGAGCGAGGTGTCCAGGCCGTCGGGCAGCGCGGCGAGGTCGCCGTCGAGGCGTACGGCCGCCAGCACGCGCCGCACGTCGTCCTCGCTCGCGTCGGGGCGGCTGAACAGCAGGTTCTCGCGGATGGTGCCCGGCACCACGGGGGTCTCCTGCTCCACGTAGGCGAAGTGCTCGCGCACCTCGGCATGGGTGAGCCGGTCGTACGGGGTGCCGTCGAGCCGGATCTCGCCCGCCTGTGGGTCGAGGAAGCGCAGCAGCAGCGACAGGATCGTCGTCTTGCCCGCGCCGGACGGGCCGACCAGCGCCACGTGCCCGCGCCGCGGGACGTCGAACGAGACCTCCCGGACCACCGGCGCGTCCTCGGCGTACCCCGCCGTGACGCGCTCGAGGCGCACGACCGGGGGCGCTGCCGCGCCGTCCGCGGTGCCGCCCGCGGTGCCGTCCGTCGTCGTGCTCGTCGTGCTCGACGTGCTCGACGTGCTCGATGTGCCCGCCGGGGCGTCGGCCGCGGGGCGCGTCCCGGCGGGCTCGTGCGGCTCGGTCTCGAGCGGCATCTGCTCCACCTCGCGGATGCGCTCGGCGGCGGCCATGCCGGACTGCAGCGTGGTGAACGCCTGCGTGAGCTCGGTGATGGGGCCGACGATGTTGAACGCGTAGAGCAGGAACGCCACGAGGCTGGAGACGGCGAGCGCGTCCTGCGACACCCGCCAGGCGCCCAGGCCGAGGATGACGATGATCGCGAGCTGGATGCCGCCCCACGACACGGTCCACGCCACGGCCTCCGTGCGCACCGCGGTGACGGCGTGGCGCCGGGCGTCGCGGGCGTCGTCGAGGATCGCGCGGCCCTGGCGCTCCTCGGCGCGGCTGGCCTTGACGGTCCGCACGGCGCGCACGGCGCCCTCCACGGCGCCGCCCAGGCGGCCCACCGCCTCCTGCGTGCGGTGCTGGGCCCGCCCGATGCCCGGCAGCAGCAGGCTCATCACGACGGCGACGACGACGATCGCGGCGACCGTCGAGGCGAGCAGCACGAGGTCGAGCACCGCCATGAGCACCAGCGTGCCCACGAGCGACACGACGCCGTTGACGAGGCTGACCAGGCTGTTCGACGCCGCCTCGCGCAGCAGCAGCGTGTCCGAGGTGACGCGCGTGACCAGATCGCCCGCCGGGCGCGACATGAGGGCGCCGACCCGCGCGCGCAGGTAGCGCACCACGAGCGACTCGCGCGCCTCGTAGACGATCTCCTCGGCCAGGCGCCCGAGCAGCATCCACTGGTACATGCCCACGACCGACCCGACGAGCATGAGCGCCACCAGCCACGCCACCGGCGCGACGAGCGTCGCGCCGCTCGAGAGCGTGTCGAGCACCCACTTGGTGACCATCGGCGTCGCCAGGCTCATGCCGGTCCCGACGAGCCCGAGGACGAGGCCGAGGGCGAGCGTGCGCCGGTGCGGGCGCACGAACGCGAGCAGGATGCGCAGGCGCTCGCGGCCGGGCCGGGCCGGGGCCGGCGTGGCGTCCGTGGTCGCGACGGGTGGGGCGTCGGGGGCGGTCGGGCTCATGCTGTCAACCATGGTTGACACTCCGTCCTGGCGTCAACAGAAATTGACGGGATCGATCGGCCGGGCCTCTCGGCGGGTACAACTGCCGACGGCGGCGCGGAGTTCCTCCGGCGCGGGAGGCGACGGCCGCGGCCTGCGTCCTGGACGCGGCGACGGACCCGCCGTCAGGCGACGACGTCGTACTCGACGTGCACCGCGGTGCTCGACGGGCGCACCCACCGCTGCGCGAGGCGCCCGGCGCCCACGCCGTCGAACAGCGGCGTGCCGGCGCCCAGCGTCAGCGGCGCCCAGTGCAGCACGAGCGCGTCGAGCAGCCCGGCGGCCAGCATCGAGGTCGAGGCTCGCCGGACCGACGCCTGGAAGTCGATCGTCAAGCAGTACGGCACGGTGTTCGCCGGCACCGACCTGGTCGAGTGGCTGCGCGAGCGCCAGGTCGACACCGTCACCCTGGCCGGC
>NZ_LWGM01000148.1 GCF_001750215.1 Isoptericola variabilis
GCGCCGGCGGCGGACGCCCCGCACGACCCGGCCGCCGTCGCGGCCGTGCTGCTGGCCGACCTCGCCGCCGCGGGCGTGCCGGAGGCCGACCCGCGTACCTGGTACGGCGTCGCGGCGGCCTCCAGCGAGGCACCCCTGTGGGCGCCGGACGCCACGGTGCCGGTGTCGCCGTCGAAGGTGGAGACCGTCACGACCTGCGCCGTGCGCTGGGCGCTCGAGGCGGCGGGCGGCACCAAGCCCGACGCCACGCACCAGACGCTCGGCACGCTCGTGCACGCCATCGCCGAGGACCTGCCGCGCGGCTCGCTCGCCGAGCTGCGCGCCGAGCTGGACCGGCGCTGGCCGCAGCTCGCCCTGCCCGACGGCTGGCCCTCGCGCCAGCTGCGCCAGCGGGCCGAGCGGATGGTCGAGCGCCTCGCCGCGTACCTCGCCGCGGCGGGGGAGCCGCTGCTGGTCGAGGCGGAGTTCGACCTCGAGGTGGGCCAGGCCCGGCTGCGCGGCAAGATCGACCGCGTGGAGGCGGCGGGGCACGGCGCGGTGGTCGTGGCCGACCTCAAGACCGGCCGCAGCGCCCCGAGCAAGGCCGACTCCGCCGAGCACCCGCAGCTCGGCGCGTACCAGCTCGCCGTCGAGGCCGGGGCGCTGGACCTGCCCGAGGGCACCCGCAGCGCCGGCGCGCAGCTCGTCTACGTCGGCACCCCCACGGTCGCCCCGACCGTGCGGGAGCAGGGCGCGCTGCGCCCGGAGCCCGACGGCTCGAGCTGGGCGCGCGCCCTCGTCGAGGGCGCCGCCGGCACCATGGCCGCGGCCCGCTTCGACGCCCACCCCAACGACCTGTGCGCGATGTGCCCGGTGCGCCGCTCGTGCCCGCTGCAGCCCGAAGGACGGAGCGTGATCGCGTGAGCACGTCCCCGCTCGACCCTGCGTCCGACGACGCCGCCGACGGCGTGGCCCGCCCGGACCTCGAGGCGCTCGACCTGGCGCTCGACCTCGGGTCGCCGGCCGCCCCGCGCACCGTGCCCGAGTGGGCCGCGCTGGAGCTGCCCGGGGACGCGTCGGCCGGCCCGCTGGCCGTGGTGCCCCCGGCCGACGCCCGGCCCGCCCCGCGGCTGTCGGCGCGGGAGATTGCGCGCCTGATCCGCCGGCCGGAGCCGACCGACGAGCAGGTGGCCGTCATCGAGGCGCCGCTCGAGCCGACGCTCGTGGTGGCCGGCGCCGGGTCCGGCAAGACCGAGACCATGGCCTCGCGCGTGGTGTGGCTGATCGCCAACGGGCTGGTGCAGCCCGAGCAGGTGCTCGGCCTGACGTTCACGCGCAAGGCCGCCGGCGAGCTGCAGCAGCGCGTCCAGCAGCGGCTGGCCCAGGTCAACCGCGAGCTCGGGCGGGCGGCGTCGAGCCTGGACCTCCTGGCCCGGCCCACCGTCGCCACCTACAACGCCTACGCCGCCTCGCTGGTCACCGACCACGGGCTGCGGCTCGGCGTCGAGCCCGGCTCCCGGCTGCTGGGCGAGGCGAACCAGTGGCAGCTCGCCGCGCAGCTCGTCGAGTCCTGGGACGGCGACCTCGGCACCGACCGGGCGGTCTCCGGCGTCGTCGGGGGCGTCATCGCGCTGTCCGGCGAGCTGGGCGAGCACCTCGTGCCGGTCGACGACGCCCGCGCCTGGCTCGACGACGTCCTCGAGCGGCTCGAGGCGCTGCCGCTGGGACCGCGGCAGCGCAAGCGCACGGCCGAGGTGGAGAAGCTGGTCCGCGACCTCGCCGAGCGCCGGCGCCTGCTGGACCTCGTGGAGGAGTACCGGCGCCGCAAGCGCACGGCCGACGCCATCGACTTCGGCGACCAGATCGCCTTCGGCGCCGAGCTCGCCCGCTCGGTGCCCGCGGTCGGCGCCGCGGAGCGCGCGCGCTACCGCGTCGTCCTGCTCGACGAGTACCAGGACACCTCCTACGCCCAGGTCGAGCTGCTCGCCGGGCTGTTCGGCGGCGGCCACGCCGTCACGGCGGTGGGCGACCCGCACCAGTCCATCTACGGCTGGCGCGGCGCCTCGGCGTCAGGGCTCGCGCGCTTCCCCGACCGGTTCCGGCGGGCGGACGGCGCCCCGGCCGGCGTGCTCAACCTGTCGACGTCCTGGCGCAACGACCGCGCCGTGCTCGACGCCGCCAACGTGGCGGCCGCGCCGCTGCGCACGGCGGCGTCCGGCCCGACGGCCGTCGAGGTGCCGCC
Source organism: Isoptericola variabilis (assembly GCF_001750215.1). GTDB lineage: Bacteria > Actinomycetota > Actinomycetes > Actinomycetales > Cellulomonadaceae > Puerhibacterium > Puerhibacterium variabilis_A. The sequence goes on from NZ_LWGM01000148.1 coordinate 2,222, forward strand.
GCTGGCGCTACGCCCGGGCGCGGGCGACGGCCGCGTCGCCGCCCACGTCGCCACCACGCTGGAGGAGGAGGCCGAGGCGGTCGCGGAGTTCGTCGCCGCCCGGTGGCGCCCCGGCTCCCACCCCGACGGGCGGACGACCGCCGCGGTGCTGTGCCGCGCCCGCTCGCAGTTCCCCGCCGTCGAGGTGGCGCTGCGCAAGCGGGGCCTGCCCGTGGAGGTCGTCGGCCTCGGCGGGCTGCTGTCCACCCCGGAGGTGGTCGACGTCGTCGCGCTGCTCGAGGCGGTGCACGACCCCTCGCGCGGCGACTCGCTGATGCGGCTGCTCACCGGCCCGCGCGTCAACCTCGGCGCGGCCGACCTGCACGCCCTCGGCTCGTGGGCGCACGACCTCGCCCGGCAGGACGCGCCGGCCGGGCCGGGCGCGTCCGGCGGACCGGAGTCGATCGACCCGCAGGCCCTCGACGCCGTGGACGAGCTCGACGACCCGGTGATCGAGGGCGACGTCGTCGACCACCGCTCGATCGTCGACGCCCTCGACGACCTGCCCGCCCCCGGCCGGCCCGCCCGCGACGGGCGCACGCTCAGCCCGGCGGGCCACGCGCGCCTCACGGCGCTCGCCCGGCTGCTGCGCGGCCTGCGCGGGCTGACGTACCTGTCGCTGCCGGAGCTGGTGGTGCAGGCGGAGCGCGCGCTGGGGCTGGACGTCGAGGCGGCCACCGCCGACGCGCTCGCCACCCTCGTGCCGGGCGCCGGCGACCGCGTCAGCCTGCGCGGCCGCGAGCACCTCGACGCGTTCCGCGACGTCGCCGCCACGTTCGCCCAGTCGGCCGACGTGGCCACGCTCGGCGCGTTCCTCGCCTGGCTCGGCGTGGCCCAGGACCAGGAGCGCGGCCTCGACATGCCGGTGCGGGAGCCGGACCCGGACGCGGTCCAGGTCATCACCGCGCACGCCGCCAAGGGCCTCGAGTGGGACGTCGTCGCGGTGCCCGGCCTCGTCGACGGCGTCTTCCCGACGCTCGCCGAGTCGCCGAACGGCGGCCGCGCGGACAGCGGCTGGCTCAGCAGCCCCGGCGCGCTGCCGTACGGGCTGCGCGGCGACGCCGAAGACCTGCCGTCGTTCCGCTGGGACCTCGCCGCCGACACCAAGGACCTCATGGTCCGGCGCGACGAGTTCCGCGCCGCCTGCGGCGAGCACGTCCTGGCGGAGGAGCGCCGTCTGGCGTACGTGGCCTTCACCCGTGCCCGGCGCGAGCTGCTGCTGACCGCCCACTGGTGGGGCACCGGCAGCAAGCCGCGGCGCGTGTCGCCGTTCCTCGCGGAGCTGGTCGAGGCGGGGCTCGTCGACGCCGACGGCTGGTCGACGGCGCCGGACCCCGCGGACCCCAACCCGCGCGACGCCGAGGACGTGACCGCCGCCTGGCCTGCGCCCGACGACGGGGGCGCCGGCTCGCCGCGGCAGGTGCTGCGCGCGACGGCAGCGCTCGTGGACGCCGCGGCCGCCGCACGCCCCGGCGTCGAGCCCGGCGGTCTGACCGCCCCGGCCGGCGTGCTGCGCGACACGGCCGGGCACGACCTCGTCGAGCTCGCCCGGATGCTGCTGACCGAGCGCGCCGAGCGGGTCGGCCAGGAGGTCGAGCTGCCCGCGCACGTGTCGGCCTCGGGCCTGGTGCGGCTCGCCACCGACCGCGACGAGTTCGCGCTCCAGCTGCGCCGCCCGGTGCCGTCCCAGCCCACGGTGCACGCGCGGCGCGGCACCCGGTTCCACGCCTGGGTCGAGCAGTACTTCACGTCGTCGTCGCTGGTGGACGTGGAGGACCTGCCCGGCGCCGAGGACGCAGAGCTGCCGGGCGACGTCGAGCTCGAGGAGCTGCGCGAGCGGTTCCTCGCCTCGGAGTGGGCGGGGCGCACGCCGGTCGCGATCGAGCAGGACGTGGAGACCCCGGTCGCCGGGGTCATGCTCCGCTCGCGCATCGACGCGGTGTTCCCCGACCCCGACGGGGGCCCGGGCGCCGTCGTCGTCGTGGACTGGAAGACCGGCCGGCCGCCCGCCGACGCCGCCGCGCAGGCGGCCCGCGAGGTGCAGCTCGCCGTCTACCGGCTCGCCTGGTCGCGGTGGACCGGCCTGCCGGTCGAGAAGGTCGGCGCCGCGTTCTGCTACGTCGCCACGGGGGAGACGGCGCGGCCGCGGCGGCTGCTCGACGAGCAGGAGCTGGAGGCGCTCGTCGTCGGCCGCTGAGGAGGGGCGGCACCCCCGCCTGAGGCGGTGATCGCCTCCTCCTCAGGGGGAGACCGCCTCCGTCTCAGGCGGTGTCGTCCTCGCGGGTCGCCTCGTCCAGGTCGGCCAGCATCGCCACCGCGTCCTCGACGACGTCGGGCAGGTCGTGGCGCACCCCGTGCAGCAGCCACCGGGCGAGCGCCAGCTCGCCGACGAGCAGCGCCCGGTCGACCAGCCGCGAGTCGTGCAGCTCGGTACGGCGCAGCTGGTAGGCCTCCATGATCGAGTCGACCGCCTCGGGCGGGGCCGCCACCAGCAGCCACGCCAGGTCGTCGGCCGGGTCGGCCACGCGCGCGTCCGACCAGCCGGTGATGGCCGCGACCCGGCCACCCAGGACGAGCACCTGCTCGGCCGCCAGGTCGCCGTGCACCACGACGGGCTGGAACCGCCACAGCGCGACGTCCTCGAGCGCGGCCTCCCAGCGCCGCAGGAGGGCGGCCGGCACGCGGCCGGTGGCGGCCGCCTCGTCGAGCTCGGCCAGCCGCCGGTCGCGGTACTCCGCGACCGTGTACGACGGCATCCCGCAGGACTCCACCACGCTCGGCGGCACCTCGTGGATCGCGGCGATCGTGCGGCCGAGGTCGGCCGCGAGCCCGGGACCGGGCGTGAGGGACTCGATGTCCAGCGGGGCGCCCGCGATGTGCGGGTGCACCACGGCGCGCCCGCCCTCGGGCAGGGTCGCCGACCCCGCGACGCGCGGCACCGCGAAGGGCAGCACCCCGGCGTCGTGGTAGCGGTGCAGCCCCTCGAGGAGCTCGACCTCGGCCTCCAGCGCGGCGCCCGCCATCGTCGTCCGCGGGGCGCGCACCTCCCACGACGTGCCGTCCGCCGCGGTCACCACGGCGACGTCGTAGTCGCCGGGCGCGTCGACCGGGCGGACGGCGCGGGCGTCCAGGCCCGGCACGGCCAACGCCGCGGCGCCGACGAACGCGGCGTTGTACAGCACGTCGTAGAAGGCGAAGGCGCGGCCGCGGAAGTCGTCGTGGGTGTCGCGCTGGACGATCGTGTCGACGGCGATCTTGGTGCTCTGCGCGGCCAGGCCGAGCAGCGCCGCGCCCACGAAGACGACCGGGCGCGACGGCGTCGTGCACAGCAGCAGCTGCGACGCGGCGGCGACCAGCAGCATGAGCGCGATCCACACCTGCGGGCCGGTGTACCGCGACAGCGTCGGCGTGATGAGCACCGCGCCCGCACCGCCCACGCCGGTGAGCCCGATGACGATGCCGAACGTCGCGAGGCCGCCCGAGGTGTCGCCGGGCGCGGACAGCAGGTTGCGCGAGATGAGGATCGAGGCGATGAAGACGACGCCGTACAGGAACCGGTGCGCCGCCATGACCAGCAGCGCCTGGCCCGGCGTGCGGCGGGCGGCGAGGTAGCGGGCGCCGGAGGCGAGGTTGCGCACGACGGCGACGAGCTCGGCCCGCAGGTCGCCGCGGGCGGGGTGCTCCGGGCCGAGCTGGTCCGGCGCGAGCCGCAGCGCCAGCGCCGAGGCGACGGCGAAGACGACCGCGGCGCACACCAGCGCGGCGGCGTCGTGCACCCGGCCCGGCGCGATCGCCAGCCCGAGCACGAACCCGATGCCGCCGCCCACGAACGCCGCGCCCGCACCGAGAGTCGGCGCCAGGGAGTTGGCGGTGAGCAGCAGCGGGCCGTCGACGACGCGCGGCATGCCGGCCGAGAGCCCGGCGAGCAGGAACCGGTTGACGCTCAGGGCGGCCAGGCCGAGCACCGGCACCCACGGGTTGCCGCCGCCGAGCGCGAGCATGACGCCGGACATCGCGAGTGTCACCACCACGCGCACGGCGTTGCCCCACACCAGCACCTGCCGGCGGCGCCAGCGGTCCAGGAGCACCCCGGCGAACGGCCCGACGATCGTGAACGGCGCCAGCATCACGGCGAACGCCCCGGCGATGGCGGGTGCGGAGCCCTGCGACTCGGGGGAGAAGAACAGCAGCGAGGCGAGGCCGACCTGGAACATGCCGTCGCCCGCCTGCGAGACCAGACGGACCGCGAAGAGCTTCCGGAAGCCCGGCAGACGCAGCAGCGCGCGCAGCTCGGAGATGACACCCACGCGCTCACCCTACGGGTCCCCGGGAACGCCGACGGGCGGCCCCGTCCCCGCGTGGGGACCGGGCCGCCCGTCGTGGCGGTGCAGGGCTGACCGCGCAGGTCAGCGCGTCAGCTCGGCCTCAGCGCTCGACCTCGCCGCGGATGAAGGCCTCCAGCTGGGCGCGGCCCTGCTGGTCCTCCATCTGCTCCGGCGGGGACTTCATGAAGTAGGTCGACGCCGACAGGATCGGGCCACCGATGCCCCGGTCCTTCGCGATCTTCGCGGCGCGGACGGCGTCGATGATGATGCCGGCCGAGTTGGGGGAGTCCCACACCTCGAGCTTGTACTCCAGGTTCAGCGGCACCTCGCCGAACGCGCGGCCCTCGAGGCGCACGTACGCCCACTTGCGGTCGTCGAGCCAGGCGACGTAGTCCGACGGGCCGATGTGGACGTTGCGGTCGTCCTTCTTGCCGGCCAGCGGGCCGGTGAGGTTGGACGTCACGGCCTGGGTCTTGGAGACCTTCTTCGACTCCAGGCGGTCGCGCTGCAGCATGTTCTTGAAGTCCATGTTGCCGCCGACGTTGAGCTGGTAGGTGCGGTCCAGGATGACGCCGCGGTCCTCGAACAGCTTGGCGAGGACGCGGTGCGTGATCGTGGCGCCCACCTGCGACTTGATGTCGTCGCCGACGATCGGCACGCCGGCGTCCTCGAACTTCTTCGCCCACTCCGGGTCGGAGGCGATGAAGACCGGCAGCGCGTTGACGAAGGCCACGCCCGCGTCGATGGCGCACTGCGCGTAGAACTTGTCGGCCTGCTCGGAGCCCACCGGCAGGTAGGACACGAGCACGTCGACGCGGGCGTCCTTGAGCGCCTGGACGACGTCGACGGCCTCGGCCGGCGACTCCTCGATGGTGTCCTGGTAGTACGAGCCGAGACCGTCCATGGTCGGGCCGCGCAGGACCGTCACGCCCGTCGGGGGGACGTCGGCGATCTTGATGGTGTTGTTCTCGGAGGCGTAGATCGCCTCGGCGAGGTCGAAACCGACCTTCTTCGCGTCGACGTCGAACGCCGCCACGAACTCGAGGTCCCGCACGTGGTAGTCGCCGAACTGCACGTGCATGAGACCCGGAACCGTGCTGGCCGGGTCGGCGTCACGGTAGTAGTGCACGCCCTGGACCAGGGACGATGCACAGTTGCCAACGCCGACGATGGCGACGCGGATGGAGGTCATCCTCGCTCCTTCTCGTTGTGGGGTCCGCGCCGGGCGGCGCGGTCCCTCTCGGTGGTGATGAGGCCGTCGAGCCAGCGCACCTCGCGCTCGACCTGTTCGAGCCCGTGGCGCTGCAGCTCGAGCGTGTACTCGTCGAGCCGCTCGAACGTGCGCGCCGCGGACTCACGGACCGCCTCCAGCCGTTCGGTGAGCCGGGTGCGCCGGCCCTCCAGGATGCGCAGGCGGGTGTCGGCGTCGGTCTGCGCGAACAGCGCGAACCGGACGTCGAAGCTCTCGTCCTCCCAGGCCGCGGGGCCCGAGGACGCGAGCACGGCCTGGAGGTGCTCCTTGCCCTCGGCCGTGAGCTCGTAGACGATCCGCCCCCGCCGTCCGGCCACCCGGGAGGGCACCGTTGCAGCATCGCTCTTTCGCACCATGGGCCCATGCTGCCACCGGCGTCAACAGCGCGCTCGACGTCCTCCCGGGCCGCCCGGGCGCCAGGTGCCCGTGCGAGGAT
>NZ_LWGM01000149.1 GCF_001750215.1 Isoptericola variabilis
CGCGGCTCGCGCCGCTGCTGCGCCTGCCCGCGCCGGGGCGGCAGGGCGGCGAGCGCGCCGGCTTCGTCGTCGCCGACATGACCGACGTCGACGCCTTCGGCCCGGTCGTCGAGGCGCCCGACGCCCCCGTGTACGCCGTCGCGCCGCCCGACCGCGGCGACGACCTGCGCGGCTGGTCCCCCGCCGAGGCCGCGGCGGAGCTCGCCGCGCGCGGCCGCACGCCGCTGACCCTGGCCGAGGGCGTGCACTGGGCGCTGCAGGTGCCGGCGGTGCTGGACCGGAACGTCTGCTACATGACGATCGGCTCGCGCCTGCGCCGGGCCGACGGGCGGTACGACGCCCGCACGCCGGCGCTGTGGATCTCCGGCGGCACGGGGCGCGACGGCCGCGAGCGCCGCGGCGCGCCCAAGGTGGGCTGGTGCTGGTGGAACAACCGGCACACCTGGCTCGGCTTCGCCTCCACGACCCGGCGGGTGGCCCCGTGACCGCGGCGACGGCGCAGCGCCCGCCCGTGACGTTCCTGCCGAGCCCGTTCCTCGGCCCGGCGGTCTGGGAGCCGGTGGCCGAGCGCCTGCAGACGCACGGCTGGCGCACCCGCGTGGCGCCCGTGCGCGGCAGCACGCCCGCCGAGGTGCTCGACGGCTTCGAGGACGCCCTGCCCGACGACGAGCCGCCGGTCCTCGTGCCGCACTCCAACGCCGCGCTGTACGTGCCGGCCATCGCGGCGGTGCTGCCGCCGGCGGGCACGGTGTTCGTCGACGCCGCGCTGCCGCCGTCGTCCGGCGAGGCGGCGCTGGTGCCGCCCGCCCTGCGCGACGAGCTGCGCGACCGGGCCGACGGCGCGGGCCTGCTGCCGCCGTGGACCGACTGGTGGCCGCAGGACGACGTGCGGGCCCTGGTGCCGGACGACGCGACGCTCGGGCGCGTCGAGGCCCAGGCACGGCGGCTGCCGGCGACCTACCTCGACGCCACCCTGCCGGTGACCGCCGGGTGGGCGTCGGGGCGCAACGCCTACCTGGCGTTCGGCGGCACGTACGCGGAGGAGCTGGAGCAGGCGCGCGCCGCCGGCTGGCCCACCGACGAGCTCGCCGGCGGCCACCTGCACATGCTGGTGGACCCCGACGCCGTCGCGGGCGCGATCGCGGCCCTGCTGGCGCGGATCTGACGGCGGCGGCCGCCGGCGGCGGCCGCCGAGGCGAGCCCGGCCCGTCCATGCCTACGGTGGGCCATGGCTACCTACCGCGTCGAGGCCCTGCGCACGGACGGCCCGGACGACGTGCACTCCTTCCGCGCCGGCAGTGACGACGACGCCGCGGTCGTCCTGGCCGGCGAGCGGCGCGAGGGCCGGCTGCCGCCGATCGACCAGTACATCGTCCAGGTCACCGACGACGACGGCGGCAGGCGCCAGCTCGACACGCGCTACTACGCCTGACCGGGTCCCGGCCGCGTCCACCGCCGGCCGCGGCCCGCGGGAGTCACCGTCGCAGGACGGCCACGGCCTCCACGTGGTGGGTGTGCGGGACCGCGTCGTCCCGACGTAGCCGCAGGTCAGGGCCCTGTCTGCGGGTGATCCCGAAGTCGGTGCGTCACGGGTGCGTCGCCCACCTGCGAGCCCCGCCGATGCGAAGGCCCTCCTTCGGTTGTCCGAGGGAGGGCCTTCGCGCGACGCGGCCGAGAGACAGGGTTACCTGCCGCGAGCGAGGTCAGCAGGGACGGGAGGTGCTGGGAGGGTCCCTGGCATCCTCCCCTGCAGGTCTTCGCCGAAGAGGGTGAAGCCGAGCCAGTAGAGAGCACGGCACGCCTTCACGCTGGCGAGTGCTAGGCCATACAGGCCCGTACCAATACCGAGTGCAGGGAACTCGCCGACGACCAGCAGCGCGAGAACCGACGCGAGGGCGGAGGCGAACGTCCAGCCGATAACCGAAAGCCAGTTGCGCTTGAGCTCGACGGCGTAGTGGCGCCGTACCTGCGTCATGAGGATGTTCGACGACTGGTACGTGAGTGCGGCAACGAACGTCGCTGCGGCCATCGTCAGGCCCGCGATGGTCGCAACACCAACCAGGAAGTCGTTCCAGAAGGAGTCGGCGGGCACCGGCGCACGGAAGGCGATCCACCAGACGACGACACCGGCAGCCGGCGGCACGTGGTCGAAGATTGGTCGCGCGGCGAGCGCGTCGCGCAGCACCCGTGTGCTCGGCATGGCTCCTCCTACCCTTGGCCGCTCGTCAGCTCTTTGACCCTATCCTCGAGTTCGGTACCGACAGCGTCGAGCTCGTCCAGCAGCGCAGAGAACACGCGTCGCTCTCCAAGTACGCCGTCGGAGAGATCGATGGAGTCCGCTAGCTGATGAGACACCAGGTCGATCCACTCCTCCCGCCCGGCTTCGGTGACGATCTTCGCCCGCAGTGGGTTCTTCTCGCGGGCGAGCCGATCCCGTTCGTCCGCGAGAGCCTTGCGCATCCGTCTCGGCGTCTCTTTGGCGCTGGCGTCCTTGAGCACGCGGATCGTCATCTTGATCTCGACCTCGCCCTGAATCGCCTTCGCGAAGGCGTCACCGAACGACGCGACGCCTCGACCTCTGGGCTCGAGGTCCAACAGATCGGGCATCGTGCGGAACTTGGTCTCGAACGCTGTGACGCCGTCGGCCTTCTCGAACTTCTCCATCTCCCCCTTAACCGTCAAGGGCACGACCTTCCACTTCATCGATCGGTCGTAAGGCGTGAGAGGTGCGAGGACGTTGGCGAGCTTCTCGATGCTCCCAGCGTGTGGCGAGGACCGGCCGCCCAGCGCCAGGGCGAAGGCGTTGCCCGAACTCATGAAGCGGACCGCGGTCGAGTGGGCGAACGCGCGGCCCCGCTTCTCCTCGTCGTTCATGAGGTCCTCCACCCGACGGCTCTCTGCACCATCCGGCAGTTGAGTCATGAAGGCCGTGTTGAGTGGCTTGTGCACTCCGACGAGCGGAGTGCCGGCCTCGGTGTACGGGTCGAAGAGGAGTCCGTCGATCGACCGCTCGGGGAGATCCCGCTCGCCGAACGCCTGCAGACGCTCTAGCCAGTTGATCTGATCGATCTTGAAGGTCTCACCGCCTTTGAGGCCCTGTAGCTGGAAGAACGAGACCTTCTTGGGTTCGTCGCGCGAGCTCACGCGGCTGTTCCCCTTCCTCGCGTGTGAAGCCCCCAGCAACAACGCCGAGGGCAGACATGGGCATCAGCATGCCGTGAGGGTCTGCCCAGAGCGAGCACCCCGCGCCGATCCCCTGCGTCACAGTGCGGTACCAAGCCGGCGTCCCCGGCGAAGAGCCGCCGCTCCGGTGCGGTCCTCGAGGCGATCCCAGGCGGACGTAATGGCGCGCCGCTGCTGTGGGTTGAGGTGGGCGTAGCGCTCGGTCGTGCGCTGGTTCTCGTGCCCGAGCAGCTGCTGCACCTCGGCGAGCGAGACGCCTTCCTGCAGGAGCCACGACGCGGCGGTGTGGCGGCAGGTGTGCGGGCTGCCGTGCGTCACGCCGGCGCGCTCCTGCGCCGCCTCGAACATCGTGCGCCAGTTCGACCCCGACAGCGTCCGCCCACCGCGGCGGGTGACGAAGATCCGCGCGTCAGCCGGGCGGCCCACCATGAGCGCCGACATCTTGCGGAGCACCCAGTCGGGCACCGGCACCTCGCGCGTTGACGACGACGTCTTGGGGTACGCCTTGTCCTTGCCGGCCTGCGTGATGACGTGGGTGATGGAGATCGTCCGGCGTAGCCAGTCGACGTCCGTGCCCCACAGCGCGCCGGCCTCGCCCCACCGAAGCCCGACCCAGCACATCAGCTCGGTCATCACGGCGTCCGACTCGCGGCCGACGTCGCGCATCGCCTTGGTCATCTGCTCGACCTCGCGGCGGGTGAAGAAGTCGGGCAGCTTTTCGTGCTGCGCGGGCGGCTCGACCTTGCGCGCGACATTGAAGTCGACCAGTTCGGCATCGACAGCCGCCTCGAGGCATGCCTTGAGGTGGTTCAGCGCCCGTCGGATCGCCGACGGGCCGACGCCGGCGCGCTGGCGCTCAGCGACCCACTCCTTCACCTCGACGCGCGTGAGATCTCGCAGCGGCACACGACCGAACCGATCTGCTAGGTGCAGGCGCCACGACCCGTCGTCAGCCCGGGCGGTCTCCTCCTCGACGGCTCGCATCGCTCGCCAACGCTCGTACCACTCGCCGACCGTCGTCCGATGCGTGCGGGAGTCACGCCAGGTACCGCGGCGCACCTCGACGGCGGTCTGCTCCGCCCACTCGCGAACCACGCTCTTGAGTGGGTCGGTCTGCGTGATCCGCCGCCCATCGGGCAGTCGGACGGTGGCCTGCCACAGGCCCGACTTCAACCGACGGTAAGCAGGCAAGGCTGCTCCCTTGATCGTTCCGAATAAAGGCGCACGGCTTGACCAGCTCAGGCGGTGAGGTCTTGGTGGCTCTGGAGCCACCCCGCGCCACCCCACGGGCGCCGGCGGGCGGCCGGTGCGGACCGTCCGAGCATCCGCTGGAAGATGACGACGACGTCCGGGTGGACGGCGAGCTCGTCGGCGATCGCGGCAGGGTGTGGTCCGCGGAGCCGCTCGGCGCGCGCGTAGGCGCCCGGGTCGATGAGCAGGCTGGCAGCGTGCTCGTCGGCGAGGCGCTCCGCCTCGGCATCAAGGTGGATGCGGCCGGTGTAGGTGTGCCCGTGCCACGCGTGCCCCAGCTCGTGGGCCAACGCGAACCTCTGCTGCTCAGCGCTCATCCACGCGTTGAGCGTGATCGTGCGCGCCTCGTGCTCGTAGACAGCCCTAAGGCGCTCCCCCATGTCGCGGCTCCACTCCACAAACAGCCCACGCTCACCCGCGATCTCCAGCAACCGACGCACTCGGCCCCCTAGTCTCCTTGTTCCTGCTCATCGAAGATCGAGCGGTCCTTGTACTGCGCGGCGGCGTCATGTGCGAACTCTCGCTTCGACCCCATCGCGCGGAACCGGCCCTCAATCACTCGACCGCCAATGTCAGCGGTATGAGACTCCTCAGGCAGAGGATCGGTGAGAGCTTCAGTGGCGGTGCCTTCCTGGAGGCGCCGGAGGATCTCCTGGGCTAGTTGCTGGTCAGTCGCCGCGCGCAATGAGCCGCGGCTCGACATCTGCGCCGCTTCCTCCTCGGTGATGTAACCGGCCGCGAGGAAGCCGTCGACGAGGTCCGCGTCGTAGGCGCGGCAAACCGCCACGACGGTCTGGACAGGCACGCTGCCACGTGCGAGCTGGCGGCTGAGCGTGCTGGCGTCAATGCCCGACGCCTCCGCGACCGCTCGCAGCGATGCCCCCGCGGTCACGCGCTCGATGAAGTTCCTAATCACGGTCTGGAAGTCGGACATGCCCCTAGCGTGATGCATCTTTGCATCATCCGTCAACCGCTCACCTGCGCATTCACCCGCCGATGCCGCGCATTTTCACGCCGATCGTTGCAGTCTGTCCTCACTGTGATGCATAGTTGCACCAGTAACACGACAGACTGCAACGGAGGTTGTCATGGGAGTCCGACTCCGGCTTCGCCCGGGTCTCGCCGAGAGGCTCCGCGAGACCCGAGCCATCCCCTCGGAGGAGGCGCAGGCGCGCCTGGTTGGAGTCGACCGCACCACCCTTCGCCGCGTGGACGCCGGCGCTCAGCCGTCCGGTGCTTTCGTCGCCCAGTTTTGCGCCGCGTTCGGGCTCGGCCTGGGCGAGGCCTTCGAGATCGTCGACACCTCGGCCGACCGCGACGAGCGGTTCATGGCGCTCGCGGCGGGCTCCGCCAGGCCGTGACGACACGACGGCGCCCCAGGTCCATTCCGCCAGAAACGCCCCGGGGCGCCGTCACCAGCCAGCAACACCTCGCCAGGCCCCTGGGCCTGGCCTGCGTCACCAGATGAGAAGAGGCTATCTGTGAGCGTCAGGAAGCACACCAACCCCGAACCGATCAAGGTCCTCTCGCGCTTCGTCACCGTCAAGGACGTCGCCGAGCTGCTCGACTGCTCGGACGACCACGTCTACGGGCTCATGCGCGACGGCGTCCTCCCCTACGTCGACATCTCCCGCAGGGGCGCCAAGACCCGGCGCCCGAAGCTGCGCATCCCGCTCGCCCAGGTCGAGGCCTACCTCGAGCGACAGACCCGCCGCGGCACCGCCGGCCTTCGGGCGGTCGGGGCATGAGCGCCGCGAAGCTGGCCGACCTCGCGCCGGCGAAGCACGCCGAGCTCGCGCCCGTGCTGGCCGGCATCAACGCCGACCGCGAGGCGGCGATCGCCCGCGTGGCCAAGATGAACGCCTCGGGCGCGACCGCCGCGGGCGTCGACCGCTTCCTGCAGGACTCGGCCGACATCGACGAGCGCCTCGCCGCGGTCAAGGCCGCGCACTTCGGCACCGCCCGCTACCGCCGGCACCGGCTCATCGTCGCGTCCGGCGCGGCCTACCTCGCCTCGCCCACCGGCCGCTCCGTCATCGAGCTGTGGCGAGGTGAGGAGTGATGCGCGACGTCCTCGCTGCCCTGCTTATTACTGCCGCCGTGGCGCTCGCGGGCTTCGGGCTGTGGCTCGGCTTCGTCGGGCCCGCGCTCTCCGGGGCGCAGGGCTTCGCCGCCATGCTGTTCGTCGCCGGCGGGCTCCTGGTCCTCGTGGCCCTGCGCGTCCTGCCCGAGCGGGAGGCGCACCGATGACCGTCACTGACCTGCCGTCCACGGCGGCCGCCACCGAGGCCGGCGTGCGCGCTCGGCGCTACACCGGCAGCGCCTGCACCGACGCCCAGGTCGCCGCGTTCATGGCCGCCGTCGGCGCCGTGCGGCCCGGCACAGAGTTCTCCGTGAACCTGATCCGCCGCCAGCTCGACGACGCCCTGGTGCCCACCGCTTCGCGCTCCCGACTGTTCGACCGCGCTGCGGCCGCCGGCCTGATCGAGCCGGTGACCGACACGGTTCGCGGCCGCCGCCAGGCGGCCTACGAGCCGTCGACCGGGCGCACGGCCAAGGGCGCCCGCGTCCGCATCTACCGCCGCACCTCGGTCCCCTACCGGCCCGCGAGCGGCTGATCCGTGGCGGCCGACGACTGCGGCCACGGCTGGCGCCCCGGCGAGCAGACCCGGGCGGGCTACCTCGCCTGCCCCACCTGCCGGCGCGCTCAGGCCGCCGCCGTCGACCGCCTCATCCGCATCCCCGCACCACCCGTCGACTGGCAGGCGCTCGCTGCCGGCGACACCGACGACTGATCACCCCTGCCCCTGCTGACCGCCCCGGAGCCCCACCATGACCGAGCCCCGCCTCACCGTCGTGCAGACGGTCCACCGCCCCGAGTCCGCCTGCCCCACGCCTGCCGACGTCCGCCGCCAGCAGACCGCCGACCAGCTCCTCGGCGTCCTCGAGGACGCGGCCGCCCGCGACCACGCCGGCGCCGCGGACCCGACCGAGACCGTCGTCCCGCTGCCGGCTAACTCCGTCGCCGTCCCGGTGCTCGGCGTGCCGATGCGCCGAGACGTGCCGGGCGACTTCCCCACGTTCACGGCCCGCGTGGTCGACGAGGACCGCCCCAACGCCGCGCCGCACCTGGTGCGCGGCGTGACGCACTGGCGCATCCACGACGGCGCCCTGTCGCTGTACGGCGTGCTGGACGGCCGCTCCTACAAGCTCGAGACGATCAACGCGCTGCACTGGACGCGCGTCGAGCGCCTCGCCGGCGGTGCCCGATGAGCGCCGCGAACGCCCCCGAGGTCGCCGCGCCGACCCGCGTCGACCCGCGCACCCTGGTGCTCGGCGAGAACGTGCGCCGCACGGTCGTCCTCGACACCGACTTCAAGCGCGACATCGCCGCCCGCGGTGTCCGCGTCCCGATCCAGGTGCGCCTCGACGCGCTGGGCCAGCACGTGGTCACCGACGGCCAGCGGCGCACCCTGGGCGCGCTCGAGGCCGACCTGCCCGACGTGCCGGTCGTTCTCGTCGAGGACATCGCCGACGAGGCCGACCGGATCGTCGAGCAGCTCAACGTCAACCGCCTGCGCGCCGACATCACGACCGCCGACGACGCGGCGGCGGTCCAGCAGCTCAGCACCCTGTTCGGCCTCTCGGCCGCGCAGATCGCCAAGCGCACCGCCCGCCCCAAGGAGGAGGTCGCCGCCGCCCTGGCGCTCGCGCAGGT
>NZ_LWGM01000015.1 GCF_001750215.1 Isoptericola variabilis
TGGATGATCGTGGCCGGCGTCGGCGTCATCCAGGCCGCCATGCTGTTCTTCGGCGGCGTCGGGTCCGCGGCCTTCGGCATCCCCGACTTCTCCGAGCTGCTGCTGTCGATGGGCCTCGTCGGCGTCGGCCTGCTCCTGGTGGTCGCGAACCTCTGGACGACGAACGACAACGCCGCCTACGCCTACGGGGTCGCCGGCGCCGAGCTCTTCGGCAAGAACGACAAGCGCCCCTTCGTCGTGGGCGGCACCGCCATCGGCATCCTCCTGGCGGTGACGGGGCTCGGCGACGCCATCGGCTCCTTCCTCACCGTGCTCGGCACGCTGATCCCGCCGCTGGGCGGCGTCATCATCGGGACGTTCCTCCTCGTGTGGAAGGGGCGCGACCCGGGCACCCCGGTCGACGCCGCGCCGACCGTCATGTGGCCCGGAGTGCTCGCCTACGCGCTCGGCGTCGCCGCCGCCGTCGTGACCAACGAGCTCGCCGTCGGCATCCCGCCGCTGCAGGGCCTCCTGGTCGCCGCCGTCGCCGCACCTCTCGCCACGGCGCTCGCCCCGCGCCCGACCCGCACCACCCAGGAGGGCCGCTGATCATGGCCACCGTCATCAAGGACGCCACCGTCATCACCATGGACGCCACGACCGGGAGCACGCCGGTCACCCGCTCGGTCCGCATCGAGGACGGCGTCATCACGCACGTCGACCGCACGGTGGAGGTGCGCGAGGGCGACCACGTCATCGACGGCACCGACCGCCTCGTGGCGCCGGGCTTCGTCAACGCCCACACCCACTCGTGGGAGTACCTCTACAAGGGGCGCTACGACAACCTGCCCCTCGAGCTCTGGATGCTGCTGTCGTACCCCATCCTGGGGCTGGAGCCGCTCAGCCCGGAGCTCGTGGGCCTGCGCAGCCGGCTGTTCGCGATGGAGTCCCTCAAGAACGGCGTCACGACCCTGGTCGACGACGTGCTGGAGACCCCGACGCAGGACCACGCCCAGCTCGCAGCGGTCTTCGACGCCTACGAGCAGGTCGGCATCCGGGCCAACGTCTCCGGGCACGTCATCAACCGGCCGTTCGTCGACACGCTGCCGTTCGTGGCGGACATGCTGCCGGCCGAGCTGGTCGCCGAGGTGCGCGCCCAGCCGCTGCTGACCGCCGACGAGTACCTCGAGTACTCACGCACCGCGATCGACGCCCACCATGGCCGGGCGGGCGGCCGCCTGCGGTACATGCTGGCGCCCTCCGGTCCGCAACGCTGCACGGACGACCTGCTCGCCGGCGCCACGGATCTCGGGCTCGACCGCGGGCTGGAGATCCACGTCCACGTGCTCGAGACGCGGGTCCAGGCGGTCACCGGCCACGAGCTGTACGGCAGGACGCTGGTCGAGCACCTCGCCGCCATCGGCGCGCTGTCGCCCAACACGACGTTCGCGCACGGCATCTGGGTCACCGACTCGGACGTCGAGCTCATCGCCGACCGCGGCGTCTCCGTCTCCCACAACCCCATCTCGAACCTGAAGCTGGGCTCGGGACTCGCCCCGTGGCGCCGGTACCACGACGCCGGCGTCACCCTCGGCCTGGGCTCGGACGGCTGCTCGTCGTCGGACAGCCCGCGTCTGCACGAGGTCATGAAGACCGCCGCGCTGCTGCACAAGGTGGGCGGCCCGGACTTCAGCACCTGGTCGACGGCCGCGGAGGCCCTGAGCGCCGCCACCGTCGGCGGCGCCCGCACCGCCGTGCTCCACGACCGCGTCGGCTCCGTCGAGGTGGGCAAGCGTGCCGACCTCAACGTCTACGACCTGGGCACGCTCGCGTTCACGCCCCGGTCGCGGCTCGACAACCAGCTCGTGTACTCCGAGAACGGGTCGTCGCTGGCGTACGTGCTCGTGGACGGCGAGGTGGTGGTCGACCACGGGCGCCTCACCCGGGTCGACGAGGAGGCGGCGATCGCCGAGCTGCGCGAGCTGATGCCGAAGATCGCCGAGTGGCAGGACGCGCTCGACGCGCGCAACGACGTGTTCGTCCCCGCCTTCACCGACATGCACCGTCGCTGCGCCGAGATGCCCGTCGGGGTGGAGCGCTGGACCGGCCAGGAACCGAGCCGGACCCCGGTGCGGGCACGCTGAGGTCAGGCGCAGCACGAGGCGGCGGCCGGGTCTCCCGGCCGCCGCCTCGTCCGTGAACGCCATCGAGCGCACACCGGTCTGGTCACCGCTTTCCGGCGCGACCAGGGAGTTTGCCTGTGCCGGGTGAAAACATCTGCAGAACCGCGTCATGATCCCCGCCCTACCGCCTCTCTAGTGGTAGAGCCGGTATCCAGCCGCCGGCCGGCCGCACTGGAGGAAACCATGACCCTCGTCGAGACGCACAGCCCCGCACCCGTCGTCGTGCCCGCCGCCCCGCTGACCCGGCGCGAGCTCGTGGTGCTCGCGAACCTCGCCGAGGACGTCACGCTCGAGCAGATCGCCAGCCGCCTCTTCGTCACCCGCAACACCGTCAAGTCCCAGGTCCGCAGCGCCTACCGCAAGCTCGGCGTCTCCACCCGCGCCGAGGCCGTGGCCTGGGCGCGCCAGGCGGGGCTCAGCGCCACCAACTGACGGTCCGGCTCGCCGACGCGAGCCCTGCCCCGGGACGACACGACGCGAGGCGGCAGCCAGGGATCTCCCTGGCCGCCGCCTCGCGTGGCACCCGGACGCCGGACGACCCGACGGCTGCGCCGTCGATGGCCGCTACCGGCCGAGGTAGTCCTCGATGGTCGTGTCGAAGAACCAGCCCGCTTCGTCGCCCTGCTCGTCGATGCTCTCGATCCCTGATCTCACCACCGGTATCCCCCGGGCGCCGTCAGCTGGCCGGGTCGTAGGAGAACGCCCGCACCTCCTGCGCGCACCGGCAGGCGACCGCGAGCCTCGCGGCCCACTCCAGCGCCACCTCGCGGGAGGGCACCTCCAGGACGGCGTAGCCGCCCTCGAGCTGCGTCGTCTGCGGGTACGTGCCCTCGGTCACCGTGCCGTCGCCGTCGACCATGACGGGCGGGACGCTCTCGTCGATCCCGCCGCCGAACACCCAGACGCCGGCATCCTTCGCCTCCTGCACCACCGCGTGCGACGCGTCGGAGACCGCCGGCAGCTCCTCCTCGGACACCTTCATGGCGCTGCTGGGGAACGAGATCAGGTACTTCGTCATCGCGTCGACTCCTTCGTCGTCTGCACGGACGAAGACCATCCTCGCCGACGAGGACCCGCCGCGCCCATGGCGCCGGCGGGAGAACAGGTGGCGCGGACGGCCGTGCCTGGCCGCCGCCGTCCGGGCCGGCGCGGCCACGCCGCTCGCACGAACGGCATCGACGAACGACAGCACGCTCGGCGTGGCGGCCGTCCATGGTTTGCGGACCGTCCCACCGATGTGCACGACCCCGCCGCTGCCGTTCCCGCCCTCGAGCTCGTGTCCCGACTCCACATGGGGACGTCATCTGCGCGACGCTACGGGCCCCGGTCTGCCGGCAGCCGGGCGCGTTCTTCCGTGAGCGCCGCGGGCCAGCGCCGGCGCTAGCGCCTCGCTTCGGACGCCCGAGGACGAGCGCTTCCGGACGGCGGGGCACTGAACGTCGCAGCGTTGCAGCGTCAGGTGGCTCGTAACCTCCTTCATGAGGTCACGTGGCCTCCTCGCCCTCCAGTCATGCGCCCGCAGCGGGACGCCCGTGCCCTCGCACTTCGGACGAGGACGACTCACGAATACCGTCTCGCACGCTTGCGCGGTCGTCCTCGAGCTCGTCGATACGGTTGACCACCCAACGCGCGGCGGCCGTGACGACCAGCGCGGCGACGATCAGCCCGACGACGTTGCCGGGGTCGACGACGTCGAGCGGCGCGGTCTGCGAGCCGAAGAGCCCGGTGCGCCCGGCGATGACCGCGAGGATGATGCCCGCCAGCACCGGCACCGCCTGCCGGGTCCGTCGCAGACTGACGAGCATCGCAGTGCCCGCCACGAGCATGAAGTAGAGGAAGCCGTTGGTGGCGATGACGTCGAGCGAGATATAGGCGTCACCGATGACCAGGTAGGTCTCTGCACGGGACCCACCACTGGCGAGCGCAGCAGGCGCAGCGCACACGAGGGCCACCACCAGGACCAGCACGCGCGTCCATGCCGCCCACCGCACCGGCACCCCCCAGCCGGCGCGTTCCCACACCACGACGGCGCACGCCGTCTGACCGACCGCCCAGCCCACCGCGACGAACGCGGCCTGGGCCGCGCCGCCGGTCGCGAGCAGCACGATCGTGGCCCACGCGATCGTCGCCGCGGTCACGAGCACGGCACGCGAAAGGCGCAGCGCTCCGGCCAGCAGGAGCAGCATCCCGGCGCCCCACAGGGCCCAGCCCGCGATCATCGGCGCGTACATGAGCAGCGACCGCAGCTCCCCGGGAGTCGCCAGGACGCTCGTGACAGGTCCGAGCCCCACCGCGGCCGGGACGATCAACAGGCACGGCAGCAGCACCAGCAGCGCCCGCGTCCCCTCGCGACGCTGCACGGCAGTGGATCCCAACGGGGCCAGCAGCCACTCCCGGGCCGCCGCGCGCAGCAGATCGGCCGTCTCGCCCGGGGCAGGGCGCGACTGCCCGGGCGCCGCCGCCTCGAGCAGGTGGCCAAGCATCTCCGCCTGGTGCACCCGCCGGTAGGTGAACGGGAACAGCCCGGTCAGCCGCTGGTAGTCCCGCACCAGCGCCGGCGCCACGAACCGCGTCTCGGCGCTCATGCCGTCACCGCGCCCAGGGACGGCGTTGCCCCGGCCCTGCCGAGCCGCTCGAGCGCACGGCGCGCCTGCGCCTCCGCCCGCTCCGCCTCGACCGCCAGCCGGGCGCCACCCTCCGGCGTCAGCCGGTAGTAGCGGCGCAGACGAGAGTCGACGACCTCCTCGCGGTCGACCTGCACGAGCCCCGCGGCGACCAGCCTGTCGATCGCGCCGTACAGCGTGCCAGCCCGGAGCGTCACCCGACCCCCGGAGCTCTCCTCGACGTCCTTGGCGACGCCGTACCCGTGCAGCGGTCCCTGCGCCAGCGCGGACAAGATCAGGAACGCCGGTTCCTGCAGCGGTCGTGATGCCATGCCGGAGAACATACCCTCGCGGCGATGTAGTGTACCCATGACACGCGGGGCGTAGATGCCGTTCGTTTGCGGGAGATCGCTTCTCGACGCCCCCAGCCGGACGCGGGGCGGTTCTGAACTGAAGCGTTCAGCAGTCGTGTCCGGAAATGGACATCAGGCGCCAAGTCGCCTGCGAGCTCTGGACACCATGGCTCGATCAATCGCCCTTCGCGGTCCCGTACGGTCCCACAGTCAGCTCCAGTGCCGCGGCCGGCGGTCTCGTGCAGGCGGAACCGCCCGCCCCGAGTCGTCAGACGTGTGGAGTCCTCGGTGGAGACAACCTGTGAGGCCACCGCAATGAGGCACCGAAGCTCCTTCGTGCCCACCGGAACGACGATGCGCCCGTGGGTCCTTGGCGCAAGCTTCGTCGCAGCCTCGAATCAATGAGTCAATGGATCTACGTGATGACTGCCGATGTCGGCTACAGATCAGTCCTGTCGTCACGAGGAACCTCCAGCAGCTCTCCGACGGAACATCTCAGAGCGTCACAGATCGCCGTGAGGGTCGAGAACCGGATGGCGCGCGCTCGACCGTTCTTCAGCACTGACAAGTTCACGACGCTCACCCCGACACGGTCGGACAGCTCGACGAGGGTGAGCCCACGCTCGGCGAGCAACGCATCGAGGTGCACCCGCACCCGGTGCGGAACCTCGCTCTCCCCCATCAGACCAGCCCGTCGGCCTCGGACCGCAGGAGCACGCCTTGGCGGAACACCTCGGCCAGCAGCACGACGGCCGCACCGACCCACAGCGGGACGAAGGTGAAGGTGAAGGCCGCATCGAGCACGCCGGCCGCCGCCGACCGGGCAATCACGGCGTTGTCGAGCCAGTAGGTGCCCAGTTGCAGGGCGCTCGAGCCGAGGGCGACAAGGAGGCCGATCACCGTGACCCGTCGGGCGTTGGCGCGGGTGAACACCTCCCCGGACATCAAGGTCCGCACGATGCGCCAAAGCAGGCCGACGACGGCCATCGCCAACGCCGCCCAGGCCAAGGGAGGAAGCGCGAGGCTCAGCCGGTCCACTCCGCTGAGGCGCCACAAGGTGAGCTTCATCCCGCCGGCGCCGATCTCGAGCTCGACCGGTGCACGGCCGGTTGCCGCGTCCTCGGTCCCTTCTGACGTGTCGGCCCACGGGAACACGTTCCGCTGCCCGGGGAGGCCCAGGCTCGGCTCGGCCGCCTCCCATCGCTCCACGAAGCGCTCACCGGGCACGACGTCTAGAGCCGGGACCGGCTGCGCCCCGCCAAACGGCACGCCCCCCAGGACGCCGGAGGCCCCGAACACCCCGACTGTAGGCACCACGCTAAATGCAGCAACGGACACCGTCGCAAGCCCCAGGAGCACGTACAGCAGCCGAACGCGCGTCCGAGTTCCCATGGTGTGCTCCATATCGTTATTCGTTACGCCGCTCGCTAGAGCATTGCGTAACGAATAACGATATGTCAATGGTCGGACCTCTAGCAGCGGCGCTCACGGGAGGTCCAGCGCGAAGGGCCCGCATCCACCCGGCACCTTCTACTTCCCTGCCCGAAGGCTGGAAGTCGAGCGCCTGGTACTGGCGGGACCCCCGCACTGTTCAGACGTTGACCGGCTAAACAACCCCTGACCTGCAGATTCGCCGAATCGTGGCGACCTGCGGGGGTGCCATGGGGGAACCGGTGCGTCGCGTGCGCTCCCCCGCCGAGGCGGGGGCAGGAGCCTGATGGGTTGCTAGTGGTCTGGTGTCCGGGCGGCTGCCCGTACCCGTCGATCGTACGAGCGTCGGCGGACAGTTGGCCGCCAGAAATGAGCGCCAGCGGCGATGACACCCCGGCTACCGACGGAGGTAGTCCTCAACGGTCGTGTCGAAGAGCCAGCCGACTTCTTCACCCTGCTCGTTGATCCGCCACGCGAACGTGGCCTCCGCCTCGGCGAGGGCCCACGCTTCAGAGGGCGACGCCTTCCGCGTCCACTTCGCCTTGATTCCTGCGGCTCGAAGGACGTCCTTCGCCTCGGCCAAGCTCGATGCACAAACCATCGCCTCCGCCGGGCGGAAGGACGTCACCCCGTCGCAGGTCAGGTCTGACATCCAGAACGTCTTCACTGCGGCTCTCCGGCGCCCGGCAGCCGAATCGGGACACACCCAGTAAGTACGTTCGACGGTAGGACCTCCGGGGCTTCAGTCGGATGGCGCCTGCTCCGAGGACTTGTTCGCCGTGGGGCCCGTATCCAAGACCATGTAGTGATGCAGGCGGCCCTGGCCGTCCCGGTACTGCCGCAGCAGGTACCCGGGCGGTGCGGAGATGGGCCGCCTGTTCTCGGGCAGGTTCGCCAGCCGCCATTTCTCGCGCTCCTCAGGGGTCGCGTAAGGCGGCAACCCGGTCTGCGCCGGCCCGAACACCCGGTACATGGCGCGGTTGAACCGCTCCCAGCGCGTGTGCTTGAACGGGACGGGCGCCGAGGGCGCTGAGCTCTTGCCGCTGCTCACCCCTTGTCCTTCCTCGATTGCGGCCGAGTCCTCGCGCGGCTCGTTGACTTGGTCCGCCATGTCGGACGTCCTCTCCTCTGGTCTCTGGCTCAGGGCTCGGCCGAGCGACTGCGCCACGATCCCTGCCGCTCGCGTTACTCTTGCATCCTTGGTGCACCAAGAATCGGAGCGTATCCCATGCGGGAAAAATCCTGACAATGAGCGACGTGAGTGACGAATCTGACCCCCTTGCGTTGGAGAGACAGGTCTGCTTCGCCTTGTCCGTCGCGGCGCGCAGCGTGGTAGCGGCCTACCGCCCGGTCCTGGAGCCGCTCGGGCTGACGCACCCCCAGTACCTGGTCATGCTCGCCCTATGGCAGCACGCCCCCCTGTCGTTGAAGGAGCTCAGCCGGCTGCTCCTGCTCGACCCCGGGACCCTGTCTCCGTTGCTCAAGCGTCTGGAGGCGATCGGCTACATCCGGCGCGAGCGGGACCGGACGGACGAACGCGCTCTCGCCGTCACCCTGACCCCCGACGGGCAGGCGCTTCGCCAGCAGGCCGAACTCGTCCCGGCCACGATCATCGACCGCCTCGGCATGAGCTTGCAGGAGTTGCAGACCCTGCACGGCGCTCTGACTGAGGTCATCGCTGCGGCCACCACACACGCAAAGGTCGAAGCAGCCGATTGATCTGGGCCACGTAGGGACCGGGAAGCGCACCAAGGGCGGCGTCATAGATGTCCAGACCGGGTTTGCCGGCGGCGAGGCGGGCGCGCTTGGCCCGCGCGTTGGCTGTCGTTCGTGACGACTTTCCTTACTGACTCAAGCGCGCGGCTCCGCCGCGCGGGTCGGCCTCCCGGGCGGGGCCCCGCGCTGCGCTCGCAAGCTCGCTTCGCGCACCCCACCCCTTCGGCCTCCCCACCCACGACGAAGGCGGCTCCGAACATCTCGGAACCGCCTCACGCTTGGTCGCCCATTACGGCATCGCCGGGAGCTCGCCCCAACCACGCAGATTCGAGTTCCGCGCATCGTCTTGCCGCCCGGCCCAGCACCGATCGCCGAGCATCCGGCCGCCTCCACCCCCACGTCAAGGGCGCCTTCGGCGTCGCTACGCGATGGGCTGCGCCCACCCTGGACCCCGGGACTCCGACCGCCTCTCGTGCTCCGCTGTCGGTACAGCGCCTCGCAGTGTCCCCACCTCGTAGAGGTCTCCACTTACCCTCCGCTTTGGCGTCCAGACGGGTGCTTCCACAGGGAACGCCATCCAACCGTGCCACGGTTTCCCCGCAGGTCAGTGCCGAGCTGTAGCGACCCATTCCTGTCCGCTCGCGACGCCGCGTGGCGAAGGCGCGCGGTGTTCCGCTCTTTCGGAGTTCGAAGGACGCTCATCGCCCGGACGCGACCAGCAGTCCCAGTACTTGTCCGGGCGACCGATCTGGCGCGGGATTCCGCCGATTCTGCAGGAGACCCACGGCCCGTGCTCCTTGCGTGCCCCTCGTGCAGCGGTGGTTGTTGGGCGAGTTATCGAGGGCTTCCCAACAGGCTCTACAGGATGAGGCTACGGGGGGTGCGCACCTTCGGACCACGGAGGCGTTCGAAGGTGCGGAACCGGGTGGTAATCACGTCCGTTGTTCCGGCTGTGACAAGTGAGACCTGGGCGAACATCGCTCACCCCCGGCCGGCGACGCGTCTCGGCTCAACGATGCGAGCGAAGTGATGCGGCACCGTGTCGCCTTCGCCAGCGTCACCGAGGGTGCGCTCGCTCTCGGGGATCCTAAGCGCAGGCACGTGCGCCTCACCTCAGCCCACGTGGAGTATCGGGCTGCGCACGTGATCGACAGGCTGGACATGCGCATGCCGTGGAGCGGAGTGACCAGCCTGGAGGTTGCGGCCCCCACGACGCGGCTGGCTTGGCCCGGCAGGACGATGGCTGCCGGCGCCGCGCTGCTGGCCATCGCCGGCATCGAGACTGACCCGACGACCGCGGACTTTGACATCGTCGTCGGGTCGGACGAGGACGAGACAACTCTCGAATGCCACGGGTTCCTCGGTCGCGGTTATCCCCGGTCCCGCGCCACGGTACTGGCGGCGCTGCTCGACGAGCTTGCTTTCGACACCGCGCTGCGCGCCACCCTCAACGATCCCCTGCGGCTCCTCACCGTCGCCGCGACCGTCGCACGGCGCGGCGTCGACCGCCCGACGGCTCGACGAGCGCTGCGCGCCGCGCTGGCGGCTTGAGCCGTGTCTCCCGATCCTGCCCGAGACAGCGTACGAGTGTCGCGCGGTGGACGCATGAGTTCGTCCGTCGTTGTCGTGCCATCTAGCCACTGGTTCAACGGCTGGTTCCTGCGGCTCTTCGCCCGACCGGTCGTCCGTGTCGATGGAGCGGACTTAGCCGCGGCCTGGGCCAGCCGACGAAGATCGAAGTCGCTGCCGGTCCTCGTCGGGTAGCCGTTGGCCGGCTGGCACGGTGTCCCAGCTGCGGCGGCCGGGCCTCACCGACCCGAGAGCACCCTGCCGTCAGGGTCGCCGGCGCGCCGCGGCCGCAGCTCCGCCGGCGCAGGCCACGGCAAGGCGTACCTCTCTACGGCAACGTCGATCGCCCCGAAGTCGTCGGTCTGGACGACAACACCGTCAGGGGTGACCTCGACAATCCGCACACGCACGGGCTCACCGTCCGGGCGCTCGAGCATCCACACGTCAGCGAGCCACGCCAGACCGGCCTCCTCGAGCGCCTCCTCGGCGGCGAGCCAGTCCACGGGGCCAGTAAGGTCGCGACCCAGCGGCGACACGGCCACCCAGTCGTCGCCCTCGGGCCGAATCCACCCCACGGGCTCGTTGTCGTCGGGGCGGCGGTGGGCGATCCATTCAACGGGCAGCATGGCGTCACCGTAGCCAGGCCATCCACGCGCGGCCCAGGGCATTAAGTCGCCCGCCCGGGTGCAGTTGCCGTGTCGCCTTGAGCCGCATGGCGAGTCATGGATCCAAATCGCCTCGGTGCTGGCTTCCGCCGTGCAGCGGCTAGCCGCGGAGGCAGCCCTCTCAGGTGGCTCCATAAGGGCGCGCCATGGCTGGTGGTTTCGTACGGACGGACCGCCGACCGCGAGTTGCCAGAGGTGTGGCGTCCTTGAGTCGGTCGCTACATGTGGCAATCGCCGCTGCGGCTCGACGGCTTCTTGGGCGATCAACGGCAGGGCGTCGAGCCGTGGGCTGGCTCTCGAAGGGCCCGCTGGACTCGCCCTGCTTCTCATTCGGATCCTCGGGTGAGACGTGAGACGAAACCGCGTCATGATCGCGGCCCTAGTGCCTCTCGTGATAGAGCCGGCACCCACGCTGCTGGCCGGCATCGCTGGAGGAAGCCATGACCATGACCCTCGTCGAGACGCACAGCCCCGCACCCCTCGTCGTGCCCGCCGCCCCGCTGAGCCGCCGCGAGCGCGTGGTCCTCGCCCACCTCGCCGAGAACGTCACCCTCGAGCAGATCGCCACGCGCCTCTTCGTCACGCGCAACACCGTCAAGTCCCAGGTCCGCAGCGCCTACCGCAAGTTCGGCGTCTCCACCCGCGCCGAGGCCGTGGCGTGGGCGCGTCAGGCCGGGCTTATCGCGACCAACTGACAGGTTGCTGGATGCCCGGCCTAGTCGCGGCAGTCACCTCATCGGCGTCCCGCAGCTCGACGCGGGACTCGGCGCGACCGACGTGATCGCAGATACCGAGGGCACCATGCCGACTGCCAAGGCGAATGACTGACGCGCATCACTGACCTCGTCGACTTCCGAGAAGCTCAGCCGGGAGGGAAGCCGCGTCGTGCCACGAGCAGGGTGGCATCGTCGGTGGACCGGGCGTCGCGGGTGCGGCGCACAACCGTGTCGAGGTCGCTGTCCGGCCCTCGCTCGAACGCCCGCTCCAACCGGGCGAGGCCTAGTTGGATCGACTCGCCGCGCCGTTCGACCAACCCGTCGCTGTACAGGACGAGGGCTCCACCCTCGGGGATCTTCAGCCGCACCGGCTCCGCCACCGCTCGTGTGACGCCCAGCGGGGGTAGGGCGGCTCGTGGGCCCCAGCTAGTGGCGCCGTCAGGGTTCACGACGAGCACGGGCGGGTGGCCGAGGGACATGAGCTCAGCCTCGCCGGTGGCGGGGTCGACCAGCACGACGCACAAGGTTGCGATCTCGCCGGGCAGCGTCCAGAGGGCCGTTTCGCGCAGCGTCTCTAATGCGTCGCGCGTCGATTCCCGCGTCACGAGGCCTGCGCGCAGCGCCGTACGCAGCTGGCCCATCGTCGCGGCCGCCTGGACACCATGACCCGTGACGTCACCCACGACGAGGGCAATGCGACCCGACGGAAGGCGCAGGGCGTCGTACCAGTCACCCCCTACGAGGCCGGCGCCGGCGATTTCGTAGCGGGCCTCGATGGTCCACCCCTCCACTCGAGGCAGATCGGCGGGGAGCAGGCTGCGCTGCAGTTCCTCGGTAGCACGAAGGTCCCTGCGGCCGCGGACGTAGAGCGACTCCATGAGGTGGCCGCGCAACGCGGCAGCACTCTCCATCTGGTGGTCGGTCCACAGCGCCGTCGTCCCGTCCGGCCCCGGCGAGCGCACCCACACCAGCACCTGCCGCTCAGGCAGAGTGACGCCCATGACGCTGCGCACGCCGGGCGCCTTGGCAGCCACATGCGGCGCTTCGGCGGGCAGATCATCGGTGCGCACGACGTCCTCGCCGATGTCAGCGACCCAATCCAGGAGCGCGAGCTGCGCCTCGTCGTCCGTGGGAACGGCGCCCACGAAGGTCACGCGATCTTCGGCGCGCACCATCGCACCATCTGCACGGACCAAGCGCCGGGTCCAGCCGGCGCGCGTGATCGCCACACCAAGGGGCACCGACTCGTCGCGCGACTCCGCGGCCAGATGCGCCAGCACTCGTTCGATGTGCCAGTGATCGGTATTCGGCCTCGGCGAGCTCTGCGGTCCGTACGCCCGCGTGCGAGTCTGCTCCACCAGCGCGCGCAGCAGGTTGTCCACATGCACGCGCAAGGCTGGGTCTGCGCCGTCACGAACGGCTTGGTCGAACCCCTCGAGGACCCGGCGCGCGAGATCACCCGGCACGTCCATCAAGATTCTCGCCGACCCCGCGTCAAGCGCCTCCGACAAGCTCACCGCTAGTCCCCTTCCGGATCGGCGCGCTCACGCTACCGCAGACCTGTTCGAACCGAAGCGCATCTGCCGCGGCTGCCTGGTTGGTCATCCGCTTCGGCGGTCAACGGGTTCCGCCCGCGGGGCGGCAGCGCAGATTTCCGTTATGGGAGGGGCTACGCCGCTTTCCACCGGGGCTACGCACCGCGAGCGGACGTAGCCCCGGGGGCTACGTGGCCGAGTCACCGGTATCTACCTTCTCGCACGGGCATCCGCGAGCCGTGCCGCGGACGGTTGCTCGCCCGATCCGAGAGCTCCCGGTCTCGCTCCACCGGTCGCGTGCTGATAGCGCAGCACCACGCGGACGAACGAGTGTCCACTGCGGCGCAGCATTTCGGCGAGCGTCGCGCTTTCTCGGATGGCGAGCGTCGCGCTTTCCCGGATAAGAGCCGTCAGACGATGTGCCGCAGATCGAAATGGCGAAGCTCTTCGGCAGGTTCCCGCCTGCTTTTCGAGCCTTAGGCCAGACGTAGCCCCACCGCGTGTTCGACAGCGGCACGCTCCCGCGCGTGATGGTCGGCGCCAAGGGCACCCTCGTGGCCTTGGGGTCAGTCTGCCTCGATGGCTCTCTGAGTCCCGCCCGGCGGACGGGAGCAAAGAAGTCCGTCATGCGACGAGTTACGCCGCTGATCTCGATGGCAACCTACGCGTCTGAAGGGCTACGCAAGAGCTACGCGCTCCGACCCGACGTATCTCGGCGACCCGCACGAGAGGCGAGGAGTGAGCCGCAGACGTGTGCATCCGCGACCTCAGCCGAGCCCCGTCTCGCCGCCTCGATCCCCCGCCCGGCGCGCGCGCCGCGCCGCGAGCTCGTCGTGGAAGGCCTCCCCGATCCGCTCGGCGATGGCGTGCATCCGTTCGTCCTGGCCGGCGTGCTGGTACCGCAGCGCGACAGTTGGATTGCTGTGACCGGCGATCGTCATGAGTTCGGCGAGGGTAGCGCCCGAGCGGGCCGCCCACGTCAGTGCCGTGTGGCGTAGGTCGTGCAGGTGGATGTTGTCCAGGCCCTCGACTTGTCGGCGCGCCTGGTGCCAGCTGCGCTGGACGACCGACGCGTCCAGCACACCTCCCCTGCGGCCAGGAAAGACCATCGCCTCGGGGTCAGGGCCACCGTAGGCCGCCAGGTGCTCGCGCAGGATCGGCACCACGAACGACGGGACGGCGACGTCGCGTCTGCCGGCCTTCGTCTTCGGCTCGCCGATCTCGTTGTACCGGCCGGCGTGCTTGTAGTTGGAGGTTGAGCCGCGCACGGCGACGGTGGCGCCCCATGGGTCGTCCAGCCGCAGGTGCCGGCGCTGCAGCGCGCGCAGCTCGCCGTTGCGCAGCCCGGTGACAGCAGCGAGCGGGACGAGGGCGGCCAGGTAGCCCGGCATGAGGTCGGACAGCTGCCACATTTGATCGGGGGTGAGCACGACAGGCTGGTGCACCGGGTCGTAGTTCAGCGCGCCCTTGACCTTGGCCGGTGACGCGTCGAGCAGCTCGTGGTCAACGGCGTCGGCGAGGATGGAGGAGAGCACCTGATACGCGACGAACGCGGCGCCGCGACCGTCATGGGTCTCAGAGCCGCGGGTGCGGGCGCGGGCCTCGCGGGCGAGCTGGGCGCGCAGCCGGGTGTACCAGTCGGTGACGTCGAGCCGGGTGAGCTGCGCGAGCGGGACGTCGCCGAGCTCGGGCAGGATCCGCGTCGCCAGGATGCGCTCGTAGCGGTACCGGGTCGACGGTCGCAGCGTCTTGCCGTCGACCGACCGCCGGGCCCACTCGGCGAGGGTGAGCGCTCGGCCGCGAGCTCGGCGCGCCTCGGCCTCACGCACGCGGGGCGGCGTCCAATCGTCGCGCTCGATCAGCAGGCGCTCGGCGTTGAGCCACGCCTCGGCCGCCATCTTGTCGCCGAAGGTGCGCGAGTGCCGCGCGAGGTCCGGTCCGCGATACCGCGCGCGCCAGCTAACGATCCGCTGCGTGTCCGCACTCTTGCGTGCCTCGAGTTCGCCGAACACGCGCTTTCGTCCGGGTTTGCCTGCCATGGGTGGGTCCTCCACCCGTCAGGTGTCCCGCAACCCCCTCCCCGAGGGGGAATCGCACGCACGGATTCGCGTGGGATCCGCGACCCGACCTGCGGCTTCGGCGCGCTTTCCGTGGGGGCACTGTGGGGGAATGGGTGTCCCCTGGTGGCCATCTCTGGCCACTTCTGTCCCCGAGCCGAAATGTGAAGCCGCAGGTCAGTCGGCGTTCGCGCCGGTCAGCCGACCGGCGCGAACCCCGGCATTATTTAGACGTTGACCAGGTAGGCAATGGCTGGCCTGCAACTTCGCCGAGTCCTGGCGACCTGCGGGGGTGCCATGGGGAACTGGTGCGTCGCGTGCGCTCCCCCGCCGAGGCGGGTCAGCGCGCCTTTGGCCAGGTTTGCGTGCCATGGGTGGGTCCTCCACCCGTCAGGTGTCCCGCCGACCCCTCCCCATGGGGGAATGGCACGCACCGGTTCGCGTCGGAACCGGCACCCGACCTGCGGCGTCGGCCCGCTTTCCGTGGGCGACTGGCGGAGGAATGGATGGCCCCTCATGGCCATCTCTGTCCACTTCTGTCCTCGGGCCGGGACGTGCAGCCGCACACGACAAGGGGGTCCCGCCGGTCGACCGACCGGCGAGACCCCCCGCACTGCTCAGACGTTGAAGCCGAGCATCCGCAGCTGCTCCTTGCCCTCGTCCGTGATCTTCTCGGGGCCCCACGGCGGCATCCACACCCAGTTCACGCGGAAGTCGGCGACGATGCCCTCGAGGGCGTTCGCGGACTGGTCCTCGATGACGTCGGTCAGCGGGCAGGCCGCGGACGTGAGCGTCATGTCGATGGTGGCGTGGTTGTTCTGGTCGATCTGGATGCCGTACACGAGGCCGAGGTCGACCACGTTGATGCCCAGCTCCGGGTCGATGACGTCGCGCAGCGCCTCCTCGACGTCCGCGACCGTGGTCGGGGACGGCGACGCCGCCGGCGGGGCGACGGCCCCGGTGGTCGTCTCCTCGGTCATGCGGTCCTCCTTCAGCCGGCCAGCGCGCCGCTGCGCGCCAGCGAGTCCTTGAGCGCCGCCCAGCCGAGCAGCGCGCACTTGATGCGGGCGGGGTACTGCGAGACGCCGGTGAACGCCGTCGCGTCGCCGAGGGCGTCCTCGGCGTCGTCGTCCAGGCCCTTGCCGCGCGAGCCCATGAGGTCGTGGAAGACGGCGTCCAGCCGCTCGACCTCGGCGACCGGCCGGCCGCTGACGAGCTCGGTCATCACCGAGGCCGACGCCTGGGAGATCGAGCACCCCTGCCCCTCCCACGAGACGCCCGCCACGACGGGGCCCGCGCCGTCGACGGCGGGGACGACGTCGACGCGCAGGGTGACCTCGTCACCGCAGGTGGGGTTCACCTGGTGCGACTCACCGCCCAGGTGGCCCTCCGCGACCGCGACCAGGCCCCGGCCGTGCGGGTGCCGGGCGTGGTCGAGGATCACCTGCTGGTACATCTGCTCGAGCGAGCTCACGTGCTGCGTCGTCCTTCGTCCGATTCCGAACCGATTCCGTTCGATCCGCCGGGTCGGCGGTCACTCCACCCCGAAGAACGCGCGGACCCCCGCCAGCGCTTCCCGGAACGCCACGACCTCCTCGACCGTCGTGTAGACCGAGGCCGAGGCGCGGGCCGTGGCTGCCACGCCGAACCGGCGGTGCAGCGGCTGGGCGCAGTGGTGGCCCACCCGCACGGCGATGCCCTTGTCGTCGAGCACCTGCCCGACGTCGTGCGCGTGCACGCCGTCGACGACGAACGAGACCACCGCGAGCCGGTCGGCCGTGTCCGCCGGCCCGACGATCCGCACGCCTGGGATGTCGGCGATCTTGACCAGCTCGGCGGCCAGCGCCCGCTCGTGCGCGGCGACGTTCTCCATGCCGAGCTCGCCGAGCCACTGCGCGGCCACGCCCATGCCCACGGCCTGGGCGACCATCTGCGTGCCGGCCTCGAACCGCTGCGGCGGCGGGGCGTAGGTGGTGGCCTCCATGGTCACGACCTCGACCATGGACCCGCCGGTGGTGACCGGCGGCATCGCCTCGAGGAGCTCGCGCCGTCCGTAGAGGGCGCCGACGCCGGTGGGGCCGAGCATCTTGTGGGCGCTGAACGCGGCGAAGTCCACACCGAGCGCGTGCACGTCGACCGGCAGGTGCGGCACCGACTGGCAGGCGTCGAGCACGGTGAGCGCGCCGACGCGGCGGGCCGCGGCGACCAGCTCGGCCACCGGGGCCACGGCGCCGGTCACGTTGGAGACGTGGCCGAAGGCGACCACGCGCGTGCGGTCGGTGACGATCTCGTCGATGCCCGACAGGTCGAGCCGGCCGTCGTCGGTCACGCCGAACCAGCGCAGCACGGCGCCCGTGCGGGCGCACAGCTCCTGCCACGGCACGAGGTTGGCGTGGTGCTCGGCCTCGGTGACGACGATCTCGTCGCCGGGACGCAGCACGAACCGCTCGGCCGCCGCTCCCCCGCGCCCCGCCGTCGCGTTGCCCATCGCGTAGGCCACGAGGTTGAGCGCCGAGGTCGCCCCCGGCGTCCACACGACCTCGTCGGTGTCGGCACCGACGAACGCCGCGACCGCCGCCCGGGCGTCCTCGAACGCCTCGGTGGCCTCCTCGGCCAGCTGGTGGGCGCCGCGGTGCACGGCGGCGTTGCGGGTCTCGTAGAAGTCGACCTCGGCCTCGAGCACGACGTTCGGCTTCTGCGACGTGGCGGCCGAGTCGAGGTAGACGAGCGGACGGCCACCCCGCACCGTGCGCTCCAGCAGCGGGAAGTCGGCCCGCACGGCGGCCCAGTCGACGGTGTCGACGGCGGGCGCGGCGGGGCCGGGCGCCGCGGCCGGGCGCACGGTGTCGGTGGTGGTCATCTGCGTCGTCTCCTCGGGGTGCCTGGCGTCGTGCCTGGCGTCGTGCCTGGCGTGGTGCCGGGCGTCAGGCCATCGTGGCGCCGGTACCGACGTACCGGTCGTAGCCCTCCTCCTCGAGCCGCTCCGCGAGCTCGGGGCCACCCTCCTCGGCGATCTTGCCGTCGACGAAGACGTGGACGAAGTCGGGCTTGATGTAGCGCAGGATGCGCGTGTAGTGCGTGATCAGCAGCACGCCGACGTCGGTGGTCTCCTTGGCGCGGTTGACGCCCTCCGACACGATGCGCAGCGCGTCGACGTCGAGGCCGGAGTCGGTCTCGTCGAGGATCGCGAAGTGCGGCTTGAACAGCTCGAGCTGCAGGATCTCGTGGCGCTTCTTCTCGCCGCCGGAGAAGCCCTCGTTCACGGAGCGCTCAGCGAAGGACGAGTCGATCCGCAGGTTCTCCATGGCCGAGCGGACCTCCTTGCCCCAGGCGCGCAGGGACGGGGCCTCGCCCGCGATGGCGGTCTTGGCGGTGCGCAGGAAGTTGGCCACGGACACGCCGGGCACCTCGACCGGGTACTGCATGGCGAGGAACAGGCCGGCGCGGGCGCGCTCGTCGACGCTCATGGCGAGGACGTCCTCGCCGTCGAGCGTGACGGTGCCGCCGGTGACGGTGTACTTCGGGTGGCCGGCGAGGGCCGAGGCGAGCGTGGACTTGCCGGAGCCGTTGGGGCCCATGATGGCGTGGGTCTCGCCGCTGCGGATGGTCAGGTCGACGCCGCGCAGGATGGGCTTGGCGCCCTCCTTGGTCTCGACGCTGACGTGCAGGTCGCGGATCTCCAGGGTGGACATGCTGTGGGTTCTCCTGGTCGTTCGGGAAGCTGGGGGTACGGGGTCGGCGTCAGGCGACGGCGACCGGCGCGTCGACGTCGACCATGACCTGGTCGCCCTCGACGGTCACCGGGTACACCGGCACGGGCCGGGTCGCGGGGAGCTGGACGGGCTTGCCGGTGCGCACGTCGAACTGCGAGCCGTGCAGCCAGCACTCGACGAGGCAGCCCTCGACCTCGCCGTCGGACAGCGAGACCGCGCCGTGCGAGCACACGTCCGACAGCGCGTGGTAGGCGCCGTCGCCGTCGCGCACGAGCGCGACGGGCACGGGGGCGCCGTCGACGCCCGTGAGCTCGACGAGCTTGGCCTCCTCGGGGGCCAGCTCGTCGACCGCGCAGGCGAACTGTGCCGTCACCGGCCGGCCTCGCCGGTGATGACGCTCATCGACTTCTCCAGCTCGGCCTCGATGGAGGCGAGCAGGCGCTCCTCGACGGCCGGCACGCCGATCTCGTCGATCAGCTCGGCGAAGAAGCCGCGCACCACCAGGCGACGGGCGTCGACCTCGGGGATGCCGCGGGCCATGAGGTAGAACAGCTGCTCGTCGTCGAACCGGCCGGTCGCGGACGCGTGGCCGGCGCCCTCGATCTCGCCGGTCTCGATCTCGAGGTTCGGCACGGAGTCGGCGCGCGCCCCGTCGGTGAGGACGAGGTTGCGGTTGAGCTCGTAGGTGTCGGTGCCCTCGGCGTCGGCCTGGATCAGCACGTCGCCGACCCACACCGCGTGCGCGCCGGCGCCCTGCAGGGCGCCCTTGTAGGTCACGCGGGACTTGCAGCGCGGCTGGCCGTGGTCGACGAAGAGGCGGTGCTCCTGGTGCTGGTCGGTGTCGGCGAAGTACAGCCCGACCATCTCGACCTCGCCGCCCTCGGCGGAGAACGCCGCGTCGGGGGTGACGCGCACGACGTCGCCGCCGAACGTCACGACGACGTGCTTGAGCACGCCGCCGCGGCCCACGAGGGCGCGCTGCGAGGACGCGTGCACCGCGCCGTCGGACCAGTCCTGGACGGACACGACCGTCAGGTGCGCGCCGTCCTCGACGACGATCTCCACGGTCTCGTCGAGCAGCGCGTCGCCGTCGTGGTCGAGCACGACCACGGCCTGCGAGAACTTCTCGGCGCGGATCAGCACGTGGGTCGCCGTGGCGGCCTTGCTGACGCCGTCCACGCGGATCGTGGTGACGTCGGAGGCGACGGCCTCGGCCGGGACCGTGACGACGGTGGCCTCAGTGAACGCGTTCCACGCGGTGACCGCGGTGCGGTCGCCGGGCTTGCCCACCTTGCCGAGGCGCTCGTCGTCGCGCCCGACGGTCTCGACCTTGACCTCGGGCGCGGCGGTCACGGTGGTGCGCACGCCGTCGGTGCCCAGCTCCGCGGAGAACAGCGGCTGGAGGCGGGCGACCGGGCTGAACCGCCACTCCTCCTCGCGCCCGGTGGGCACGGGGATGTCGGCCAGGTCGAACGAGGTCACGCGCTCGGCGCGCGAGCCCTGCGGGACGACGCCGTGCGAGTGGGCGCCGTCGGCGACCGCGCGGGAGTGGTCCGTGGACAGCGTGGTCTTCTCAGTAGCGGTCGTCATGTCAGCCGACGGACCCTTCCATCTGCAGCTCGATGAGGCGGTTGAGCTCGAGCGCGTACTCCATGGGCAGCTCGCGCGCGATGGGCTCGACGAACCCGCGCACGATCATGGCCATGGCCTCGGTCTCCTCCATGCCCCGGGACATCAGGTAGAACAGCTGGTCCTCGCTCACCCGCGAGACCGTCGCCTCGTGCCCCATGGACACGTCGTCCTCGCGGACGTCGACGTACGGGTAGGTGTCGGACCGGGAGATCTGGTCGACCAGCAGCGCGTCGCACAGCACGTTCGAGGCGGAGTGCGAGGCGCCCTCGAGCACCTGCACGAGGCCGCGGTACGACGTGCGCCCACCGCCGCGCGCGACCGACTTCGAGACGATCGAGCTCGACGTGTGCGGCGCGGCGTGCACCATCTTGGCGCCGGCGTCCTGGTGCTGTCCCTCGCCCGCGAAGGCGATCGACAGCGTCTCGCCGCGGGCGTGCTCGCCCAGCAGGTAGATCGCCGGGTACTTCATGGTGACCTTGGAGCCGATGTTGCCGTCGACCCACTCCATGGTGGCGCCCTCGGCGGCCGTGGCGCGCTTGGTCACCAGGTTGTACACGTTGTTCGACCAGTTCTGGATCGTCGTGTAGCGCACGCGGGCGTTCTTCTTGACGACGATCTCGACGACGGCCGAGTGCAGCGAGTCGCTCGAGTAGATCGGCGCGGTGCAGCCCTCGACGTAGTGCACGTAGGAGCCCTCGTCGGCGATGATCAGCGTCCGCTCGAACTGGCCCATGTTCTCGGTGTTGATCCGGAAGTAGGCCTGCAGCGGGATCTCGACGTGCACGCCCGGCGGAACGTAGACGAAGGAGCCGCCCGACCACACGGCCGAGTTCAGCGCGGCGAACTTGTTGTCACCGGCCGGGATGACGGTGCCGAAGTACTCCTGGAACAGCTCCGGGTACTCGCGCAGGCCCGTGTCGGTGTCGACGAAGATGACGCCCTGCTTCTCCAGGTCCTCGCGGATCTGGTGGTACACGACCTCGGACTCGTACTGCGCCGCGACGCCGGCCACGAGGCGCTGCTTCTCCGCCTCGGGGATGCCGAGCTTGTCGTAGGTGGCGCGGATGTCCTCGGGCAGGTCGTCCCAGCTGGCCGCCTGCTTCTCCGTGGAGCGCACGAAGTACTTGATCCGGTCGAAGTCGATGCCGGAGAGGTCGGCGCCCCAGGACGGCATGGGCTTCTTGCCGAACAGGCGCAGCGCCTTGAGGCGCTGGTTGAGCATCCACTCGGGCTCGTTCTTGAGCGCCGAGATGTTGCGCACGACGTCCTCGCTCAGGCCGCGCTGCGCGGTGGCGCCGGCGTCGTCCTTGTCGTGCCAGCCGTACTCGTACGCGCCGATCGAGGCGATGATCTCCTCGTCGGTGCGCTGCTCCGTGGGTGCAGTCATCTCGTTCCTTCCTCAGTGCCGCGCGATGCGGCCGGCAGGCTGCGGGGTCGGGGTGGTCGTGGGCGCGCCGTCGGCGTCCGCCGCGGCGGACGGCACGACGGTCGACGCCGGGACGGTCGGCGCTGCGGCCGAGGCCGTCAGCGGCAGGTTCGTGACGCAGGCGTGCGCCCCGCCGGCGATGGTGGCGAGCCGCTGCACGTGGGTGCCGAGCAGGCGGGCGAACGCGCGGGCCTCGGCCTCGCACAGCTCGCCGAACTCCTCGGCGACGTGCTGCACCGGACAGTGGCCCTGGCACAGCTGCGCGGCGGGCACGAGCGTGGCCGCCGGGCCGGGCCGCACGGACGCGGCGTAGCCGTCGGCCGACAGCAGGGCGGCGAGCTGCTCGGCCCGCTCCGAGACGTCGGTCGCCGTCAGCCGCGGGGCGTAGCGCTCGACCAGCGCGGCGTACCGCTCGTCGGCGAACGCCGCGACGGCCGCGCTGCCGCCCGCCGCGCGCAGGTGGTGCAGCACCTGCGCGGCGAGCTCGCCGTAGCCGCCCTGCAGCTCCGACTGCCCGCCCGAGGTGACGACGTACGCGCGCGCGGGGCGCCCGCGGCGGGCCTGACCGCGACCGGGCAGGCCGTGGCGGACCGCGATCTTGCCGTCCTCCTCGAGCAGCCCGAGGTGCCGGCGCACGCCCGCGGAGGTCAGCCCGAGCCGCGCGGCGAGGTCGCCGGCCGTCACCGGGCCGGTGCTGGCGACGAGCTCGAGGACGCGCCGACGGGTGGTCGACTCGGCCTCGGTCGCGGGGTCGGCGGCCACGGCGGACACAGCGGCGACGCGCGGTGCGGTCGACGTCATGCGGTCACCTCCAGCTCGCTCGTCGGTCCCTCGGCGGTCTCGGGGCGCGCTCCGTCCCGGGGCGCCTCTCGATATAACAAACATCCTTGTTGCGTAATCCCGGATGTCAAGGAAGGTTCGCCTCACACCGCGGCCCTGAGGGACCACCGAGGGGCCGCCGCCGAGGCCACCGCCGGGGCCATGGACGAGGCCATGGCGGGGCCACCGCGTGCGCCCGGGGCGACCTCGGGGCGCACCCTGGCCACGTAGGATCCTGCGGGTGCCCACCACCTCCGCCCCCTCCGGCGCGGCCGTCGCCGTGCGCGGGCTTGTCAAGCGCTACGGGGGCCGCACCGTCGTCGACGACCTGACCCTGACCGCCCGCGCGGGCGAGGTCACCGCCGTCCTCGGGCCGAACGGCGCCGGCAAGACCACCACCGTGGAGTGCTGCGAGGGCCTGCGCTCCCCCGACGGCGGCGAGGTCCGCGTCCTGGGCCTGGACCCCCGCGCCGACGCCGCGGCGCTCCGTCCGCGCGTGGGCGTCATGCTGCAGGACGGCGGCCTGCCCAGCGGCGCGCGCGCCGGCGAGGTGCTGCACCACGTCGCCGCGATGTACGCCCGCCCGCGGGACGTCGACGAGCTCGTCGAGCGCCTCGGCATCGGGTCGTTCGTCCGCACCACCGTGCGGCGGCTCTCGGGCGGCCAGCGCCAGCGTCTCGCCCTGGCCGCCGCGGTCGTCGGGCGTCCCGAGGTGGTCTTCCTCGACGAGCCGAGCGCCGGCATGGACCCCCAGTCCCGGCTCGCGGTGTGGGAGCTGGTGCGCGAGCTGCGCGCGGTGGGCGTCGCCATCGTGCTGACCACCCACCTGATGGACGAGGCCGAGTCGCTCGCCGACGTCGTGCACGTGGTCGACCACGGCCGCGTCATCGCCTCCGGCGCCGTGGCCGAGCTGCTCGCCGCCGGCGCGGACGGCCCGGACGGCGCGACGTCGGTGCGGTTCGACGCCCCGGTCGGGCTCGACGCCGCCGCCCTGGCCGCAGCGCTCGGGCCGGGCTGGACCGTCACCGAGCCGCGGGCCGGCGCCTACGTGGCCACGGGGCCCGCCGGGCCGCGGGCGGTGGCGGCGCTGACGGCCTGGCTGGCCGACCGCGACGTGCTGGCGACCCGGCTCACCGTGGGCCGCCGCACGCTGGAGGACGTGTTCCTGGACCTGACGGGACGGCACCTGCGATGACCACCACCGATCCTGCGCCGCTCGACCCCGGCGCCCCCGCAACCGGTACGCCGGCGCCCGCCGCCGCGCCCGCGCTGCGGCGCGTGCTGGCGCAGGCCGGCTTCGAGACCCGCGCCATCCTGCGCAACGGCGAGCAGCTCCTGGTCACCGTCGCGCTGCCCGTCTTCCTGCTGGTCGGGCTCGTCGCGACCGACGTCCTCGAGCTCGAGACGGGCGGCGCGAGCCGCGTCGACTTCGTGACGCCCGGGGTCCTCGCGCTGGCCTGCCTCGCGACGTCGTTCACGTCGCAGGCGATCGCCACCGCGTTCGACCGCCGCAACGGCGTGCTGCGGCTCCTGGCCACGACGCCGCTGGGCCGCGGCGGGCTGCTGGCGGGCAAGGTGCTCGGCGTGCTCGCCGTGCAGGTGGTGCAGGTCGCCGTCCTCTCGGCGGTCGCGCTGGCGCTCGGGTGGCGCCCCGAGCTGGCCGGCGTGCCCGCCGCGGTCGGGTGCCTGCTGCTCGGCACGGCCGCGTTCACGGCCCTGGCCCTGCTGCTGGCCGGCACCCTGCGCGCGGAGGGCGTGCTCGCCGTCGCCAACCTCGTGCTCGTCCTGCTCGTGGTGGCCGGCGGCACGCTCGTGGCCCCGGACCAGCTCGCCCCCTGGCACGCGCACGTGGCGGTGTTCCTGCCCTCCGGCGCGCTCGCCGAGGCGATGCGCGGCGCGCTGCTCGGCACGGGCGTGCCGCCGCTGTCCGTCGTCGTGCTCGCCGCCTGGACGGCGGCGTTCGGCTGGGGCGCCGGGCGGCTCTTCCGCTGGAGCTGAGCGCCCGTCGCGTCCCGGCCGCGCCGGGCCGGTGCGGGCCGGTGCGGGCGCACCCGCACCGGGCGGGCGAACGTCACACCGCGAGACGCCGCGGGCGGCTCCCGGGAGTGCCGGGCACGCCCGCGCGCGCACTAGCGTTGGTGGGGTGACCGCGACCGCCGCCCCCGCACCCGCCCGCGACCGCCTCGCCCCCCTGCGCCGCTGGACGCCCGCGGTGCTGGTGGCGAACCTGGTCGGCCAGGTCGTCATCATCGTCACCGGCGGCGCCGTCCGGCTCACCGACTCCGGGCTCGGGTGCTCCACGTGGCCGCAGTGCCACCCCGGGCAGTTCACGGCGCAGTACCACGCCGCCACGAGCTACCACGAGATCGTCGAGTTCACGAACCGCACCCTGACCGGCGCGCTGGGCGTGATCGGCCTGCTCGTGCTGCTGCTGGTCTGGACGGACCGCACGCGGACGCCCGCCTACCGCCGCCTCGGCGCGGCGCCCCTGGTCGGGGTGCTCGCCCAGGCCCTCATCGGCGGCGTCGTGGTGCTGCTGCACCTGCACCCCGGCTGGGTGTCCCTGCACTTCGGCGTCTCGGCCGGGCTGGTGTGGCTCTCGGCCTACCTGCTGCACCGCCACCGCGAGGGCGACGGCGCACCGGTCCGCGTCGCCTCGGCCGCGGTCGCGCGCACGGGCTGGGCGCTCAGCGCCCTGCTGGTGGCCGTCGTGGCCGCCGGCGTGGTCGTCACGGGCGCGGGCCCGCACAGCGGCGACGACACCGTCGGCTACCGCTTCGCCGTCGACCCGCTGCTGGTGACCCGCCTGCACTCCGGCGCGGTGTGGCTCTTCGTCGGCGCGCTGGTCGTGTTGCTCACCCAGCTGCACCGCACGCCCACCACGCCCGCCGTGACCCGGGCCCGGCGCGCCGCGTGGCTGCTCGTCGTCGTCACCCTGCTGCAGGGCGCCGTCGGCTACACGCAGTACTTCACCGGCCTGCCCGCCCTGCTCGTGGGCGCGCACATGCTGGGCGCCGCCCTGCTGGTGTGGGCCACGGCCAACGCCGTCCTGCACCTGCGCACCCGCGCCTGAGGGGCGCCCCGCGGGGGCACCGCTCCCGGAGAGCGTTGTTGTGGGTACAGAACACGCCGTGCGATCGAGAGATCGCACGGCGTGTTCTGTACCCACAACGGGACGCTGCCCAGCGGCAGGGCCCCGACGGTCAGGCAGGCAGCGTGCCGCGCCGGTACGGCCAGGGGGCGTCGGCGGGCCGCAGGGACGCCCAGCCGCCCGCCCGGGCGGCGTGCGCGGCCAGGACCCCGACGACGGCGGACGGGTTGTGCAGGGCACCGGACAGCACGAGCGCCACGGCGTCCTCCAGGTCCACCCAGCGCGCCTCGATGCCGGCCTCCTCTTCGGTGCGGGTGTGCCGCTCGGCCTCCGGCACCGGCCGCAGGTCGCGTGCCAGGAACACCCGCAGCGCCTCGTTGGTGGCGCCGGGCGACGTGGCGAGGTCCACCAGCACGTCCCACCGGTCGGCGACGAGGTCGGCCTCCTCGTGCAGCTCGCGCGCCGCGGCGCCCTGCGCGGGCTCGCCCTCGACGTCGAGCAGCCCGGCCGGCACCTCCCACAGCTCGGCGCGCACCGGGTGGCGGTACTGGCGCAGCAGCAGCACCCGGCCGTCGTCGTCCAGCGCGACGACCGCCACGGCCCCGGGGTGGTCGAGGTACTCCCGGGTCACCTGCTCGCCGCCGCCGAGGTCGACGACGTCGCGCACAAGGTCGAAGATCCGCCCGGCCGCCACGCGCTCGTGCGCGACGACCGGACGGGGCGCGACGACGTCGGCCGGCGGCGCGCCGCCGGCGTCCTGCGCGCCGGCGCTCACGCCGTGCGCTGACGCTCGAGCGCCGCCGCGACGAGCCCGGCGAACAGCGGGTGGGAGCGGGTCGGGCGGGACTTGAACTCCGGGTGCGCCTGCGTCGAGACGTAGTACGGGTGCGTCTCGGCGGGCAGCTCCACGAACTCCACGAGCTTCGAGCCGGCCGTCGTGCCGGAGATCCGCAGGCCGGCGGCCTCGAGCTCCTCGCGGTAGGCGTTGTTCACCTCGTAGCGGTGCCGGTGCCGCTCGCTGACGTGCTCCGAGCCGTAGGTCTTGGCCACGACGGAGCCGGGCACGAGCGTGGCGTCCCAGGCGCCGAGGCGCATGGTGCCGCCCAGGTCGCCCTCGCCGCCGACGATGGCCTCCTGCTCCGCCATCGTGGCGATCACCGGGTGCGCCGACTCGGGGTCGAACTCCGTCGACGAGGCGTCGGTGTAGCCGAGCACGTTGCGGGCGTACTCGATGACCATGGACTGCAGGCCGAGGCAGATGCCGAGGGTCGGCACGAGGTTCTCGCGCGACCAGCGCAGCGCGCCGATCTTGCCGTCGATGCCGCGCACGCCGAAGCCGCCGGGCACGAGCACCGCGTCGACGCCCTCGAGGGACGCCGCGGCGCCCTCCGGGGTGCGGCAGTCGTCGGCCGCGACCCAGCGGATCGAGACCTTGGCGTC
The DNA here is from genome assembly GCF_001750215.1 of Isoptericola variabilis. Taxonomy (GTDB): domain Bacteria; phylum Actinomycetota; class Actinomycetes; order Actinomycetales; family Cellulomonadaceae; genus Puerhibacterium; species Puerhibacterium variabilis_A. The sequence continues at coordinate 26,929 of NZ_LWGM01000015.1, forward strand.
GTTGGCGAAGCCGCCGGCGCGCAGCGCCTCGGTCACCGACAGGTAGGCGTCCGGCAGGTCGATGTACTTGCCGACCAGAGCGATCTCGACGGCGTGCTCGGGCGAGTGCACCCTCTCGAGCACGGTGCTCCAGCCGTCCCAGTCGACGTCGTGGAACGGCAGGTCGAGGCGGCGCACGACGTAGGCGTCCAGCCCCTCGGAGTGGATGACCTTCGGGATGTCGTAGATGCTCGGTGCGTCCGCGCAGTTAATGACGGCCTCGTTGTCGACGTCGCACATCAGGGCGATCTTGCGCTTGATGCCCTCGGGCACCGCGCGGTCGGAGCGCAGCACGATCGCGTCGGGCTGGATGCCGATGCTGCGCAGCGCGGCCACCGAGTGCTGCGTCGGCTTGGTCTTCAGCTCGCCGGAGGGGCCGATGTACGGCACCAGGGACACGTGCAGGAAGAAGCAGTTGTCGCGGCCGAGCTCGTGGCGCACCTGGCGCGCCGCCTCGAGGAACGGCTGGGACTCGATGTCGCCGACCGTGCCGCCGATCTCCGTGATGATCACGTCGACGTCGGCGCCGGCCTGGGCGCGCATGCGCTCCTTGATCTCGTCGGTGATGTGCGGGATGACCTGCACGGTGTCACCGAGGTACTCGCCGCGGCGCTCCTTGGCGATGACGCGCGAGTAGATCTGGCCGGTGGTGACGTTCGAGCTCGCCGGCAGCTCGACGTCGAGGAAGCGCTCGTAGTGGCCGATGTCCAGGTCGGTCTCGGCGCCGTCCTCGGTCACGAAGACCTCGCCGTGCTGGAACGGGTTCATCGTGCCCGGGTCCACGTTGAGGTACGGGTCGAGCTTCTGCATCGTCACGCGCAGCCCGCGCGAGCGCAGGAGCCGGCCGAGGGAGGAGGCAGTCAGACCCTTGCCGAGAGACGAGGCCACACCGCCCGTCACGAAGATGTGCCGCGTGGTGAGCGCGGCGTCGGAGCGGAGGGACCGGGGCTGGGTTCGGTGGTCTGCCACGGAACTCCATCCTAACCGACGGCACCGACGCCGGGGCCGTCACGGTGCGTGGCGCTCGTCGCGTCCTCAGCGCCGGCGCAGGCCGCGCACGCCGGCGCGCAGCGCCGGGTCCGCCACGGCGCACAGGACCACGCCGACGACGGCCGCGAGCGCCGCCAGCGCGCCCCCGCCGAGGTCGGCGAGCAGCGCGCCGCCGTCGAAGGCCGTCTCCCCCCGCGCGTCGCC
>NZ_LWGM01000150.1 GCF_001750215.1 Isoptericola variabilis
GCCCCTGCCGCGGTGGCCGCCTTGCGCGCGCGGCGCGGGCGCGCCGGCTGCTCCACCGGCGGGTGGGCGGCGAGCACCTCGGCGAGGAACCGGCCGGTGTGGCTCGCCTCGACCGCGGCGACCTCCTCGGGCGTGCCCTGGGCCACGACCGTGCCGCCGCCGGAGCCGCCCTCGGGGCCCATGTCGATGACCCAGTCGGCGCTCTTGATGACGTCGAGGTTGTGCTCGATGACGATCACCGAGTTGCCCTTCTCGACGAGGTTCTGCAGCACGCCGAGGAGCTTGCGGATGTCCTCGAAGTGCAGGCCGGTCGTCGGCTCGTCGAGCACGTAGACGGTGCGGCCGGTGGAGCGGCGCTGCAGCTCGCTGGCGAGCTTGACGCGCTGCGCCTCGCCGCCCGACAGCGTCGGCGCGGGCTGCCCGAGCCGCACGTAGCCCAGGCCGACGTCCACGAGGGTCTGCAGGTACCGGGAGATCGCCGGGAACGCCGCGAAGAACTCCGCCGCCTCGGAGATCGGCATGTCGAGGACGTCGGCGACCGTCCTGCCCTTGAAGTGCACCTCGAGCGTCTCGCGGTTGTACCGCGCGCCGTGGCACACCTCGCACGGGACGTAGACGTCCGGCAGGAAGTTCATCTCGATCTTCAGCGTGCCGTCGCCGGAGCACGCCTCGCAGCGCCCGCCCTTGACGTTGAACGAGAACCGCCCGGGCCCGTAGCCGCGCACCTTGGCCTCCTCCGTCTCCGCGAAGATCTTGCGGATCCGGTCCCAGACCCCGGTGTAGGTCGCCGGGTTGGAGCGCGGGGTGCGGCCGATGGGGCCCTGGTCCACGTGCACGACCTTGTCGAGCTGGTCGAGGCCCGTGACGCGCGTGTGCCGGCCGGCCACCTGGCGCGCGCCGTTGAGCTCGTTGGCCATCACCGTGTAGAGGATCGAGTTCACCAGCGTGGACTTGCCCGAGCCGGAGACGCCGGTGACGGCGGTGAGCACGCCCAGCGGGAAGCTGACGTCGACGTTCTTGAGGTTGTGCTCGCGCGCGCCGACGACGGTGACCTCGCGGTCCGGGTCGACGGGGCGACGGGCGGCGGGCGCCGGGATGCGGCGGCGCCCCGACAGGTACGCGCCGGTCAGCGACTCGGGCGCCTCGAGCAGGCCGGCGTAGTCGCCGGAGTGCACCACCCGGCCGCCGTGCTCGCCGGCGCCGGGGCCGATGTCGACGATCCAGTCCGCCGTGCGGATGGTGTCCTCGTCGTGCTCCACGACGATGAGCGTGTTGCCCAGGTCGCGCAGGCGCGTGAGCGTGTCGATCAGGCGCCGGTTGTCGCGCTGGTGCAGGCCGATGCTCGGCTCGTCGAGCACGTACAGCACGCCGACCAGCCCGGAGCCGATCTGCGTGGCCAGCCGGATGCGCTGGGCCTCGCCGCCGGACAGCGTGGCGGCCGGGCGCTCCAGCGACAGGTAGTCCAGGCCGACGTCGAGCAGGAACCCGAGGCGGGCGTGGATCTCCTTGAGCACCTCGGCGGCGATCTGCCGCTCCCGCTCCCCCAGCTCGAGCGTCTTGAGGAAGGCGGCGGCGTCCTCGATGGACATGCGGCACACGTCCCAGATCGACCGGCCGCCGACCTTGACGGCGAGCACCTCGGGCTTGAGGCGGGCGCCCTTGCAGACAGGGCACGGGACCTCGCGCATGAAGCCCTCGTACCGCTCCTTGGACCAGTCCGACTCCGTCTCGGCGTGCCTGCGCTCGACGAACGTCACGGCGCCCTCGAAGCCGGTGGAGTACTGCCGCTCACGGCCCCAGCGGTTGCGGTACTTGACGTGCACCTCGTGGTTGCGGCCGTGCAGGATCGCCTGCCGGGCGCGCTCGGGCAGCGCCCGCCACGGCACGTCCATGGAGAAGCTCATCTCCTCCGCGAGCGCGGTGAGCACCCGCGCGAAGTACTCGCTGGAGGTCTGCGCCCACGGGGCGACGGCGCCCTCGGCGAGCGACTTCTCCGGGTCGGGCACCACGAGCTCGGGGTCGACCTCGAGGCGGAACCCGATGCCGGTGCACTCCGGGCACGCGCCGTACGGGGCGTTGAACGAGAACGTGCGCGGCTCGATCTCGTCGAGCACGAGCGGGTGGTCGTTGGGGCAGGCGCGCTTCTCGGAGAACTTCCGGGTGCGGTCGGGGTCGTCGGCGTCGGCGTCGACGAGCTCGATCATCATCAGCCCGCCCGCGAGCGACAGCGCCGTCTCGACGGAGTCGGTGAGCCGGCGCTGCACGCCCTCGCGCGACACGAGGCGGTCGACCACGACCTCGATGTCGTGCTTGAGCTTCTTCTCCAGCTGCGGCGGGCTGGACAGCTGCACGACCTCGCCGTCGACGCGGGCGCGGGCGAAGCCCTTGGTCTGCAGCTCCTTGAACAGGTCGGCGTACTCGCCCTTGCGGCCGCGCACCACGGGCGCCAGGACCTGGTAGCGGGTGCCCTCGGGCAGCTCCAGCAGCTTGTCGACGATCTGCTGCGGCGTCTGCGACTGGACCACCTCCCCGCACACGGGGCAGTGCTGCGTCCCGGCCCGCGAGTACAGCAGGCGCAGGTAGTCGTACACCTCGGTGATGGTGCCGACCGTCGAGCGCGGGTTGCGGTTGGTCGACTTCTGGTCGATGGAGACCGCCGGGCTGAGGCCCTCGATGAAGTCGACGTCGGGCTTGTCCATCTGCCCGAGGAACTGCCGGGCGTACGCGGAGAGCGACTCGACGTAGCGGCGCTGCCCCTCGGCGAAGATGGTGTCGAAGGCGAGCGACGACTTGCCGGAGCCCGACAGCCCGGTGAAGACGATGAGCCGGTCCCTCGGGAGGTCGAGGTCGACGTTGCGAAGGTTGTGCTCGCGGGCGCCGGAGATGACGAGACGGTTGCTCACCCCGGCATCGTAGTTCCGCCACCTGACAGTCGCACAGACGTTCGAGGGAGTTCGCACGCCGGTGCGACGGATCTCACGCGCCGCGTGCTTGGATGAGCCCCATGGCCGTGCTCGTCGTCACCTACGTCTACGCCCCCGACAGCTCCGCCCGCCGCGACGCCGTCCGCCCCGAGCACCGCGAGTTCCTCCGCGGCCTGCACGCTGAGGGCCGCCTGCGGCTGTCGGGGCCGCTGCCCGCGACGGGCGACGAGCTCGACGGCGCGCTCATCGTCGTCGAGGCGGACGACGCGGACGGCGCGCTCGCCCTGCTGGACGCCGACCCCTTCCGCCGCGAGGGCCTCGTGGGCACCCGCACGGCCCGGGAGCTGGTCCCCGTGATCGGCGGCTTCGCGGGCTGACCCGCCCGGCGCCCTACCCCGCCCCGCCCACCTCGTGACGGCCGCAGGCCCGGACCCCCGTGCGGGGTCCGGGCCTGCGGCCGTCCACGGTGGACGCGTCCGGTGCTCGACCGGTCAGGCGTCGGCGTCGACGCTCACGGCCGCCTCGCGCCGCGTCTTGGCCAGGCTCGCGACCGTGGCGATCGCGAGCGACGCCAGGATGACGACCAGCGAGAGCCAGATCGGCACCTCGGGCACGCCGTGCAGCCCCTCGCCGCCGTTGATGAACGGCAGCGTGTTCTGGTGCAGCGCCTCGAGGACGAGCTTGACGCCGATGAAGCCGAGGATCACCGCCAGGGCGATCGGCAGGTAGACCAGCCGCTCCAGCAGGCCGCCCAGCAGGAAGTAGAGCTGGCGCAGCCCCATGAGCGCGAACACGTTCGCGGTGAAGACGATGAACGGGTCCTGGGTGAGGCCGAAGATCGCCGGGATCGAGTCGAACGCGAAGAGCAGGTCCGTGGACCCGATGGCCAGGAAGACGACGATCATCGGCGTCCACAGGCGCCTGCCGTCGACGGTGGTGCGCAGGCGCCCCTCGTCGTAGTGCGCCGAGAGCGGCAGCGCGCGGCGCAGCGAGCGGACGACGGCGTTCTCCTTGAACTCCTCGTCCTCCTCGCCGCCGGCCACCAGCTTGATCGCCGTGTAGATGAGGAACGCGCCGAACAGGTAGAACACCCACACGAACTGCTCGATGACCGCGGCGCCGACCAGGATGAAGACCGCCCGCAGCACGAGCGCGGTGATGATGCCGACCATCAGCACCTTCTGCTGGTACTGCCGGGGCACCGCGAACTTCGTCATGATGATGACGAAGACGAAGAGGTTGTCGACGCTGAGGGAGTACTCCGTCAGCCAGCCGGCGAAGAACTCGCCGGCCGGCTGGGCCCCGCCGACGAGCCACACCACGACCCCGAAGACGATCGCCAGCGCCACGTAGAAGGCGACCCACAGGCCGGACTCCTTCATCGTGGGCACGTGGGGCCTGCGGCCGACGATGAGGAGGTCGGCGGCCAGCAGGACGACCACGGCGACGAGGGCTACCGCCTCGAAGACGTAGGGCAGCTCGTGGATCATTCAGGGTCCTTCACGGGGTTCGTGGGGGAGGTCATCTCCGCGGCGGCGGCCCTGCGGTCCGCGCGGTCGCGGCGCAGGGAGGCGACCGTGGTGATGGTGAGCACCACGAGGATGAACCCGAGCGAGGCCGGGGTGGAGATCTCCGGGATCGCCTCGACGTGCTCGCCGCCGTTGATGAACGGCAGCTCGTTGGTGTGCAGCGCGTGGATGAGCAGCTTGACGCCGATCATGCCGAGGATCGCGGCCAGACCGTAGTTGAGGTACACGAGGCGGTCGAGCAGGCCGTCGATGAGGAAGTACAGCTGGCGCAGGCCCAGGAGCGAGAACGCGTTCGCGGTGAAGACGAGGTACGTCTCCTGGGTCAGGCCGAAGATCGCCGGGATCGAGTCGACCGCGAAGAGCAGGTCGGCGGACCCGATCGCGATCATGACGATGAGCATCGGGGTGACGAACCGCTTGCCGTCCACCTTGGCGGTCATCTTGTCGCCGACGTAGGAGTCCGTGGTCGGCAGCACCCGCCGGGTCAGCCGCAGGACGGCGTTCTCCTTGAACTCCTCGCCCTCGTCCTTGTGCCGCGCCTGCGCGATGGCGGTCCAGATCAGGAACGCACCGAAGAGGTAGAACACCCAGGAGAAGTTGGCGATGAGCGCCGCGCCCGCGGCGATGAAGCCCGCGCGCATGACGAGCGCGATGGTGATGCCGATCAGCAGCACCTTCTGCTGGTACTCCCGGGGCACCCGGAAGCTCGTCATGATCAGCACGAACACGAAGAGGTTGTCGACGCTGAGCGACTTCTCGGTGATGTAGCCGGCGAAGTACTCGCCGCCGTACTGGCCGCCCCACACGGCCCAGACGATCAGGCCGAAGACGACGGCGATCGCCACGTAGACGATCGACCAGCGGGTGGCCTCGCGCAGCGAGGGGGCGTGGGGGGTGCGGACGTGTCCGACGTAGTCGACCGCGAGCATCGCCAGGATGGCGACGACGGTGACTGCCCAGACCCAGACGGGCACGTTCATAGGAGGACCTCCGGTGGGTAGCACGATGTCACCGGACGTCTTCTCCGCCTGCCTCGCGATCCTGCTGCGACGCCGGCGGGTGAGGCCGAACCGGCACCGACGCCGGTCGTGCTGACGACCTCACCGCTCAGGGAGTACTCCCGCCCAACGGGGACCCAGCATACGGCACGAGGTCCTCCCCCACCGCCAGGACGCGACGGCGCCGCGGCGTGTCGGCCGGTCGCGGCGCCGCCCGCCGCGGCGGCGCGTCAGGCCGTGGCCGCCTGCATCTGCCGCAGCTCCTTCTTCAGCCCGGAGATCTCGTCGCGCAGGCGCGCCGCCACCTCGAACTGCAGCTCCGAGGCCGCCGTGTGCATCTGGTCGGTGAGCTCCTGGATGAGCGCGGCCAGGTCGCTCGCCGCGGCGCCGGCGAGCCGGTTGCCCGTCGTCGCGCCCTCCTTGGGCGCCCCCGGGACGGACGCGCCGCCCTTCGCGCGGCGACCCCCGTCGGCCGGCTTGCGGTAGCCGCCGGCCAGCAGCTCCTGGGTGTCCAGGTCCTCGCGGGCGAGCATGTCGGTCACGTCGGCGATCCGCTTGCGCAGCGGGGTCGGGTCGATGCCGTGCTCGGCGTTGTAGGCGAGCTGCTTCTCGCGCCGGCGGTTCGTCTCGTCCAGGGCGTACCGCATGGCGGGCGTCGTCTTGTCCGCGTACATGTGCACCTGGCCGGACACGTTGCGGGCCGCGCGGCCGATCGTCTGGATCAGCGACCGCTCGGAGCGCAGGAAGCCCTCCTTGTCCGCGTCGAGGATCGCCACCAGGGACACCTCGGGCAGGTCGAGGCCCTCGCGCAGCAGGTTGATGCCGACCAGCACGTCGTACTCGCCCATGCGCAGCTCGCGCAGCAGCTCGACGCGCCGCAGCGTGTCCACCTCGGAGTGCAGGTACCGCACCCGCACGTCCTTCTCGAGGAAGTAGTCCGTGAGGTCCTCGGCCATCTTCTTGGTCAGCGTGGTGACCAGCACGCGCTCGTCGCGCTCGACCCGCTGGCGGATCTCGTGCAGCAGGTCGTCGATCTGCCCCTTGGTCGGCTTGACGACGACCTCCGGGTCGACCAGGCCGGTCGGGCGGATGACCTGCTCCACGACGCCGTCGGACAGCGACAGCTCGTAGTCGCCGGGCGTGGCGGACAGGTAGACCGTCTGGCCGATGCGCTCGACGAACTCCTCCCACCGCAGCGGTCGGTTGTCCATGGCCGAGGGCAGGCGGAAGCCGTGCTCGACGAGCGAGCGCTTGCGCGACATGTCGCCCTCGAACATGGCGCCGATCTGCGGCACCGTCTGGTGCGACTCGTCGATGACCAGCAGGAAGTCCTCGGGGAAGTAGTCGAGCAGCGTGTTCGGGGGCGACCCGGGCTCGCGGCCGTCGATGTGCCGCGAGTAGTTCTCGATGCCGTTGCAGCTGCCGATCTGGCGCATCATCTCGATGTCGTAGGTGGTGCGCATGCGCAGCCGCTGCGCCTCCAGCAGCTTGTTCTGCCGCTCCAGGTCGGCCAGCCGCTCGGCCAGCTCGGCCTCGATCGAGCCGATGGCCCGCTCCATGCGCTCCGGTCCCGCGACGTAGTGGGTCGCCGGGAAGAGGTAGACGCTCTCCTCGTTGCGGACCACGTCCCCGGTGAGCGGGTGGAGCGTCTGGATCGCCTCGATCTCGTCGCCGAAGAACTCGATCCGCACGGCGAGCTCCTCGTAGACCGGGATGATCTCGACCGTGTCGCCACGCACCCGGAAGGTGCCCCGCGTGAACGCCATGTCGTTGCGCGCGTACTGCATCTGCACGAACCGGCGCAGCATCTCGTCGCGGTCGACGACGTCCCCGACGTCGAGCCGCACCATCCGGTCGACGTACTCCTGCGGCGTGCCGAGGCCGTAGATGCAGGACACCGAGGCGACCACGACCACGTCGCGCCGCGTCAGCAGCGAGCTCGTGGCGGAGTGGCGCAGCCGCTCGACCTCGTCGTTGATCGACGAGTCCTTCTCGATGTAGGTGTCCGTCTGCGCGATGTACGCCTCGGGCTGGTAGTAGTCGTAGTACGAGACGAAGTACTCGACGGCGTTGTTGGGCAGCAGCTCGCGGAACTCCGACGCCAGCTGCGCCGCGAGCGTCTTGTTCGGCGCCATGACCAGCGTGGGCCGCTGCAGCTTCTCGATGAGCCAGGCGGTCGTCGCGCTCTTGCCGGTGCCCGTGGCGCCCAGCAGCACGACGTCCTTCTCCCCCGCCTGGACGCGCCGGGTGAGCTCGGCGATGGCCGCGGGCTGGTCGCCCGACGGCTCGTACTCGCTGATGACCTCGAACGGGGCCACCGCGCGCTGCAGGTCGGTCACGGGTCGCATGCCACTACGGTAGGCCGACCCGCCGACACCCGGGCAGCCGGGCGGCCCGGCGGCCACAACCCCGCAGCCTCGGCCCGGCAGCCACGGCCCGGCACCCCGGTGCGGGTCAGCCCTCCTCGGCCCCCGCCTCGGCCGCGACCTCCGCGGTGACCCGCTCCCACAGGGCGTCGACCTGCGCCCGCAGCGCGTCCTCCGTGCCCGTGCCGTCGAGCACCACGTCGGCGGCGTGCAGCCGCTCGTCGTCGGTCGCCTGCGCCGCGACGCGGGCGCGCGCCGCGGCGGGGTC
>NZ_LWGM01000151.1 GCF_001750215.1 Isoptericola variabilis
GCGGCGGACGACCTCGCCGGCGTAGCGCACACCCTTGCCCTTGTAGGGCTCGGGCTTGCGGATCTTGCGGATGTTCGCAGCGACCTCGCCGACCTGCTGCTTGTCGATGCCGGAGACCGAGAACTTCAGCACGACGAGCACCGAGCCGACCCAGCCGCCCACCTCGAGCCACGTCTGGGCCGTCACGGTGCCGCCCCCGCGGCCCGGGCCCGCGCGGCGCGCGCCGGAGTCACCGGCCGGTGTCGTTCATCTCGTCGGGGTGCGACCCGGTGCGCTCGCCGCGGTCGAGCGCCGAGATCGCAACCATGTCGTCGGCCGGCAGCTCGAAGTCGAACAGCTGCGCGTTCTCCACGATCCGCTCCGGCGTCGCCGACTTGGGGAACACGACGTCGCCGCGCTGCAGGTGCCAGCGCAGCACCACCTGGGCGGGCGTGCGCCCGTGGCGGCGGGCGACCTCGGCGATCACCGGGTCGCCGAGCACGGCGCCGCGGCCCAGCGGCGACCACGCCTCGGTGACGATGCCGTGCTCGGCGCCGAAGGCCCGCACCTCGTCCTGGGCCAGGTAGGGGTGCACCTCCACCTGGTTCACCGCCGGCACCACCGTGCCCTCGGCGAGCACGCGGCGCAGGTGGTGCGGCTGGAAGTTGGAGACGCCGATCGCCCGGGCGCGGCCGGAGGCGTAGATCTCCTCCAGCGCCGACCAGGCCTCGGTGTAGCGGCCCTGCGCGGGCAGCGGCCAGTGGATGAGGAACAGGTCCACGCGCTCCAGGCCCAGCGCCTCGAGCGACCGGTCGAACGCCGCCAGGGCGTCGTCGTGCGCGTGGAAGGAGTTGTTGAGCTTGGTCGTCACGAACAGCTCGTCACGCGGCAGGCCCGAGGCGGCCACGGCCTCGCCGACCTCGCGCTCGTTGCGGTACATCTGCGCGGTGTCCACGTGGCGGTAGCCCGCCTCGAAGGCGCGCAGCACCAGGTCGCGGGTGTCCGCGGGCGGCAGCTTGTACGTGCCGAAGCCGAGCTGCGGGATGGCGACGCCGTTGTTGAGGTCGATCGACGGGATGCTCACCCGCCCATCCTGGCGACTCGGCCCCGCCGGGGCACGTCGTCCGCGCCGTGTCCGCGTGCGGCCCCCGTCTGGATAGCGCCCGACCGTCCCTGTCCAGCATGCGGAACACTTCGTGGACACCGGGAACGACCGGCGACCTCTTCGGGTTGACTGTCTCCGTGACGCAGTCGACCACCTCCCTCAGCACCTTCAAGACCGGCGCCGACCTGCCCCGCGTGCGCGCCTCCGAGCTGGTCGGCCGCGGCTGGCTGAACACCGGCGGCAAGGCGGTCACGCTGGCCGACCTGCGCGGCAAGATCGTGGTGCTCGACTTCTGGACGTTCTGCTGCATCAACTGCCTGCACGTCCTCGACGAGCTGCGGGAGCTCGAGGAGGCGCACCGCGACGTCCTGGTGATCGTCGGCGTCCACTCGCCCAAGTTCGAGCACGAGGCCGACCCGGACGCCCTGCGCGCCGCCGTCGAGCGCTACGACGTGCGCCACCCGGTCCTCGACGACCCCGACCTCGTCACGTGGGGCGCTTACACCGCCCGCGCCTGGCCGACGCTCGTCGTCGTCGATCCCGAGGGCTACGTCGTGGCGCAGATGGCGGGGGAGGGGCACGCCTCGGCGGTCGCCGCGCTGGTCGAGCAGCTCGTCGCCGAGCACGAGGCCAAGGGCACGCTGCACCGCGGCGACGGCCCGTACGTGGCCCCGGAGCCGACGTCGGGCACGCTGCGCTTCCCGGCCAAGGCGGTGGAGCTGCCCGGCGGCACGCTGCTGGTCGCCGACGCCGGGCACCACTCGCTCGCCGAGCTGGCCGCCGACGGCGAGACGCTCGTGCGGCGCATCGGCTCCGGCGAGCGCGGGCTGGTCGACGGCGGCCCGGACGAGGCCCGCTTCAGCGAGCCCAACGGCCTGACCCTGGTGCCCGCCGAGCTGCGCGAGCGCCTCGGGTACGACGTGCTCGTGGCCGACACGGTCAACCACGCCCTGCGCGGCGTGCGCCTGGCCGACGGCGCCGTGACGACGGTGGCCGGCACGGGCGAGCAGTTCATGGTCGGCGGCCAGGAGAACGTCGTCGTGCCCGGCGAGCAGCCCACCGCCTTCCAGGCGGGCGACCAGCACCCGCCGCTGCAGGTGCGGCTGTCCTCGCCGTGGGACGTGGCGTGGTCGCCGGAGCTGGCGGCGTTCGTCGTGGCCATGGCCGGCAACCACACGCTCTGGGCGTTCGACGGCGAGCAGGCGTCGCTGCGGCTCCTGGCCGGCACGATGAACGAAGGCCTCGAGGACGGCGACGGCGCCGGCGCCTGGTTCGCGCAGCCGTCCGGCCTGGTGCCGTCCGTCGGCGCGGACGGGACGCCGGACGGTGCGCTGTGGCTGGCCGACTCCGAGACCTCCGCGCTCCGCCGGGTGACGCCCACCAGCACGTCCGACGTCGAGCTGACCACCGCCGTCGGGCAGGGCCTGTTCGACTTCGGCCACCGCGACGGCGACGCCGCGCAGGCGCTGCTGCAGCACCCGCTCGGCGTGGCCACGCTGCCCGACGGCTCCGTCGTCGTCGCCGACACCTACAACGGCGCGCTGCGCCGGTTCGCGCCGACGGGCGAGCCCGGCGCCGTCGACGCGGAGGGTCGCGTCGCCGGCGAGGTGACCACGCTGGCCACCGGCCTGGCGGAGCCGTCCGACGTGCTCGTCCAGGTCACCGACGACGGCGGGGTGCACCTGCTGGTCGTCGAGTCCGCCGCGCACCGGCTCACGCGCGTGGCCCTGCCGGCCACGCTCGCCGGCGAGGTGCTCGACGGCGGCGCCCGCCGCACGCAGCGGCCGGCGACGCCCGTGGCGGGCGGGGCGCTGCGCCTGGAGGTGCCGTTCGTCCCGGCGCCGGGCCAGAAGCTCGACGAGCGCTGGGGCCCCGCGACGTCGCTGCAGGTCAGCGCCACTCCGCCCGAGCTGCTGCTCGAGGGCGCCGGCGGCGGCACCGACCTGGTGCGCGAGCTCGTCATCAACCCGGAGGTCGCCGAGGGCGTGCTGCACGTGACCGCCAAGGCGGCGTCGTGCGACCTCGTGCCGCTCGGGCCCGACGGCGAGCCGCTGCCGGACGTCTTCCCGGCCTGCCACCTGGCGCAGCAGGACTGGGGCGTGCCGGTGAAGGTCGTGCCGGCCGAGGGCGCCGACGGCCCGGCCCTGACGCTCCCGCTGCGCGGCTGACGCGAGATAGAGAGAAGGCTCCCGCCGAGATAGAGAGCCACCTCTCTATCTCGGCGGGAGGGGTCTCTATCTCGGCGGACCGGTTCCCTGTCCCGGTGGGGTTTCGTAGCGTGGGGGCGTGAGCGACGACGACGGGCGCACGGCCGAGGACCTCTTCGCCGGCTCCCCGGAGGGGCTGGCGCTCCACGACGCCGTCGCGGCCGCCGTCGCCGAGCTCGGCGAGCACGAGGTGCGCGTCAGCCGGACGCAGGTGACGTTCCGCCGGCCGCGGCGCGGCTTCGCGTACGTCTGGCCGCCCGACCGCGTCGGCCACCACGAGGCGCCCGCGGTCCTGTCGGTCGCGCTGCCGCGCCGGCTGCTCTCCGAGCGCTTCCGCGACGTCGCGCAGCCCCGGGCGAACCTGTGGATGCACCACCTGTGGCTCACCGACGTCGCCCAGGTGGACGACGAGGTGCGCGACTGGCTCGCCGAGGCCTACGACGCCGCCGGCTGAGGCCCGCCACTCCACATGTGTCAGTACGAGCGCAGGCCATGGCCTGCGCTCGTACTGACACGCGTGCGCCCGGTACGTGGGCGCCGGGCGAGGGGTCAGGCGGTGAGGACCCGAGGCAGCTCGGCGAGGGAGTCGACAACCGTCGCCTGCGCCGCCTCGGGACGCTCGGCGTGCAGGTACCCCCACGGCCCACGGCGGATCAGGACCGGCCGCATCCCGGCCGCCGCGGCCGGCAGCACGTCGTTGTCGAGCCGGTCGCCCACGTAGGCGGTCTGCGACGTCGGCACGCCCGCGAGCTCGGCGGCGGCCGCGAAGAACTCCGGCGACGGCTTCTCCGCGCCGATCTCGGCGGAGTTGCGGATCGCGTCCACGGGCAGGTCCATCGCCTTGAGGGCGGCCAGGGCCGCGGGAGGCTGGTTGCCCGCGATGACGAGCCGCAGCCCGGCGTCGCGCAGCGCCGCGAGCGCGGGCCGGACGTCGGGGTACAGGTCGTCGGCGTCGAAGCCGTTGCGCAGGCCGGTGGAGTCCTCGGCGGCCCACGCGGCCTCCTCGGCCTCGACGTCGAACCCGGGGCGGATGATCCGGAACGCCTCGCGGTGCGGCCGGTCGAGCGCGGCGCACCCGCCGAGCACCCCGAGGAGCGTCAGCGCGGGGACGCCGAGGCGCTCGGCCCAGCGGGTCCAGATCCGCGTCTCGTCGATCAGGGTCTCGCCGACGTCTAACACCACGGCACGGATCGAGGCGCTGGTCTGCTGGTTCACGCCGCTCATTCTTCCCGAGACCTGAGAAGTGGTCGCCTCCGGCCCCGCGGAGGCGACCACTTCTCAGGTCTCGGCGCGGAGCGGCGCGGTCACTCGGCGTGGAGCGGCGCGGTCACTCGGCGCGGAACAGCAGGTCCCCGGCCGTCACCGACGTCCCGGGCTCTGGCGCGTCCTTGAGCGCGTCGGGCGCGGCGTCGAGCAGCACCACGGGCACGACGGCGGAGCGCCCGCCGGCGGCCACGGCGGCCGGGTCCCAGGTGACGAGGTGCTGCCCCACCTCGACGGTGTCGCCCTCGGCGACGTGCAGCGTGAAGCCCTCGCCGTCGAGCTGCACGGTGTCGATGCCGAGGTGCACCAGCACGCCCCGCCCGTCGGCCTGCGCCACGACGAACGCGTGCGGGTGCAGCTTGGCCACGGTCCCGGTCACGGGCGAGACGACCGTGCGCCCCGCGCCGGCGTCGGGCGCCACGGCGAGGCCGGGCCCCACGTAGCCGGCGGAGAACACGGGGTCGGGCACGTCGGCCAGCGCCATCACCGTGCCGGCGACCGGGGAGACGGCCTCGACGGTCACCGCAGGTCCTCGATGTCGGAGGCGAGCGTGTCGGCCTCGGGGCCGACGATGACCTGCACGGCGGTGCCTGACCTGACGACGGCGATCGCCCCGGCGGCCGTGAGCGCCTTCTCGTCGACGCGCGCCGGGTCGTCGACCTCGACCCGCAGCCGGGTGATGCACGGCTCGAGGTCGACGATGTTGTCGTCGCCGCCGAGACCGGCCAGGATCTGCTCTGCCTTGCTCATGGGGTGCTCCTCGGGTGGTGCGCGGACGGGGTCTCAGGGGTGCCGGCGGGGTGCGGGCGGCGCCGGCTCAGAGCAGCTCGGCGAGGTCGGAGGCGATGGTGTCGGCGTGCGGCCCGACCACGACCTGCACGACCCGGCCGGAGACCATCACGCCGTAGGTGCCGGCGGCGCGCAGCGCGGCGGCGTCGACGCGCGCGGGATCCTTGACGAGGGTGCGCAGCCGGGTGGTGCACGGGTCGATCTCGTCGACGTTCTCCACGCCGCCGAGGCCGTCGAGGATGGCGGCGGCGCGCGCGGTGTCGGGCACGGTCATCGGTCGGTCCTTCCGTCGGGCGGTCCGGCCGGCGACCCGTCGGGGGAGCCGTCCGGCCCGTCGTGCGGGCCCGCGTCGCGCGCGCGGGGCACGATGGTGGGCTTCGCCTCGCGCAGCGGCACGACGACGGAGTAGCGGTCGCCGCGGTAGGAGGCCTGGGAGTACATCACGGCGGTGTCCTCGGCGTAGGTGCGCCGACGCGTGCGCAGCAGGGCCACCGAGGCGTGCATCTCGAGCAGCGCGGCCTCCTCGGGCGTGGCCTCGGACGCGGAGATGGTGTCCTCGCCCCAGGTCGGCGCGTACCCCGCCGCGCGCAGCGCGCCGTAGAGCGACTCGGGCACGCCGTCGTCGAGCATGGCCGGCAGCAGCCGCGCCGGCAGCCACGCGTGCTCGAGGCTCATCGGCACGCCGTCGGCGCTGCGCAGGCGGCGCACCTCGTGCACCGGCTCGCCCGGCGCGAGCGCCAGCTGCTCGGCCACCCGCGGCGGCGCGGGCACGGTGGCGGCGTCGAGCACCCGCGTGCCCGGCGCCATGCCGCGGCGGCGCACGTCCTCGCCGAACGTCGTCAGGCGCATCTCGAAGTCCACCCGCGCCGGCGCGACGAACGTGCCGCGCCCCTGCTCGCGCACGAGCACGCCGTCGGCGGCCAGCGAGTCGAGTGCCTGGCGCACGGTCATGCGCGAGACGCCGAACCGGTCCGTCAGCGCCCGCTCGGAGGGCAGCGCGTCGCCCTCGGACAGCTCGTTCTCGATGAGGTCCGCGAGGTAGGCGCGCACGGCCTGGTACTTGTGGCCGGCACGGTGCGAGGCCGGCTGCGGCGCGGCCGGCGGCGCGTCGGTGGCCGGGGCGACGGGAACGGTCATGGCCGAATTCTCACCCCTCCCTCGCGGCGATCGACGGCGTGCGCGAGGGGCGTCGTGGCCCCGCGGCGGCGCACCGGTGTGGCGGTTGACACATCATGCGGTCTAGACCATTCTGGCCGCAAGTGGTCTGGACAACTGCGCGACGACGCGCCGCTCGTCCAGCTCTCGTACGGCCACGTCCCACGGCGCCGGCGACCCGGCGCCTCCACCACGAGGAGCCACCATGACCACGGTCGCCGAACCGACCACGAGCAAGCGGGGGTTCCCCGGGCTCGCCCAGCTCCAGCGCATCGGGCGCTCCCTGATGCTGCCGATCGCCTCGCTGCCCGCCGCCGCCCTGCTGCTGCGGCTCGGGCAGCCCGACATGCTCGGCGCCGACGGCGTCGCCGGCACCCTGTCGTGGATGCAGCCGGTCGCGGACGTCTTCGCCGCCGCCGGCAACGCCCTGTTCGGGAACCTGCCGCTGATCTTCGCCCTCGGCGTCGCCGTCGGGTACGCGAAGAAGTCCGACGGGTCCACGGCCCTGGCCGCCCTCATCGGCTACCTCGTCTTCGACGGCGTGAGCGACGCGCTGTCGCCCTACGTGCTCGGCGCGGCGCCCGAGGGCGAGGAGCAGGAGCTCATCAACTACGGCGTGCTCGGCGGCATCGTCATCGGCCTCGTCGCCGCGCTGCTGTTCCAGAAGTACTACCGGATCAAGCTGCCGGCCTGGCTGGCGTTCTTCGGCGGCCGCCGGTTCGTGCCCATCGTCACCGCCGGCGCCGCCGTCGTCATCGCGGTGATCGGCGCGCTGATCTACCCCGCGTTCGACTGGCTGCTCAACGACACCATCGGCGCCTGGGTCACCGGCTCCACCGTGCTGGGGGCCTTCGTCTACGGCACCGCCAACCGCCTGCTGCTGCCCATCGGCCTGCACCACCTGCTCAACTCGCTCCCGTGGTTCCAGTTCGGCTCCTACACCGACGAGAACGGCGAGGTCTGGCACGGTGACATCGCCCGGTTCCTGCACGGCGACCCCACCGCCGGCACGTTCATGACCGGGTTCTTCCCGATCATGATGTTCGCCCTGCCGGCCGCGGCGCTGGCGATCATCCACACCTCCAAGCCGAAGAACCGCAAGGCCGTGGCCTCGATCATGGGCTCGGCGGCGCTCGTCGCCTTCATCACCGGTGTCACGGAGCCGCTCGAGTTCGCGTTCGTCTTCGTCGCCTACCCGCTGTACGTGATCCACGCGATCCTCACCGGCACGTCGCTGGCCCTGGTCAACGCCCTGGGCATCCGCGACGGGTTCGGGTTCTCCGCCGGCGCGATCGACTACCTGCTCAACTTCCGCATCGCCGAGCGGCCGCTGCTGCTCATCGTGATCGGCCTCGGCTACGCCGTCGTCTACTACTTCCTGTTCCGGTTCGTCATCACGCGGTTCAAGCTCAAGACCCCGGGCCGGGAGGACGACGACGACGCCGCGGCGACGCCGGAGGGCGCGGCCGTGGGCGCCGCGCCGGCGGCGGGCCAGGGCACGACGGCGGAGGGTGCCCCCGCGCCCGGGTCGCGCGGCGCGAACCCGTAC
>NZ_LWGM01000152.1 GCF_001750215.1 Isoptericola variabilis
GCGACGGGCCCGGAGCCGCCCGCCTCGGGCGCGTCCGCCGGCCCGGCCGCCGCCGGGACGGCGTCGACCGCGCCGCCGTAGCGCCGGTCGCGGCTCGCGTACTCCTGGCACGCGCGCCAGAAGTGCCGGCGGTCCACGTCGGGCCACGGCTCGGGCATGAACACCATCTCGGCGTACGCGGCCTGCCAGATCATGAAGTTCGACGTGCGCTGCTCCCCCGACGAGCGCAGGAACAGGTCGACGTCGGGCAGGTCCGGCTCGTCGAGGTAGCGCTGGATCGTCTTCTCGTTCACCCGGGCGGGGTTGAGCCGCCCGGCGGCGGCGTCGCGCGCGATGGCGGCCGCGGCGTCGGCGAGCTCCGCCCGCCCGCCGTAGTTGACGCACATGGTCAGCGTGCAGCGGTCGTTGTCGCGGGTCATCTCCTCCGCGATCTGCAGCTCCTTGACCACCGAGCCCCACAGCCGCGGCTTGCGCCCGGCCCAGCGGATGCGCACGCCCCAGGACGACATCTCGTCGCGGCGGCGCCGGATGACGTCGCGGTTGAAGTTCATGAGGAAGCGCACCTCGTCCGGCGAGCGCTTCCAGTTCTCCGTGCTGAATGCGTACGCCGAGACGTGCTTGACGCCCAGCTGCACCGCACCGGCGACCACGTCGAGCAGGGACTTCTCCCCCTGCTTGTGCCCCTCGATGCGCGGCAGCCCCCGGGCGTTGGCCCACCGGCCGTTGCCGTCCATGACGATCGCCACGTGGTTCGGCAGCAGCTCGGCCGGGATGGCCGGCGGCGTGGCGCCGGACGGGTGCGGGTACGGCTCGGCGTAGGTGCGGGGCATCAGGCCTCTCTCCAGGGCAGGGGGTCGGGCACGGGGGCAGGCACAGGGGCGGGCGCGGCGTCGGGCGCGAGGTCCTCGCGTGGGGCCTGGCCCGCGCGCGCCAGCTCCTCGCCGCGTCCGGCAAGGACCTGCCCGCACGCCTGCAGACGTGGGCGGAGGACGACGCGCCGGCGGCCGAGCACCGCCTCCTCGAGCGGGCGGGGCTGGCGCCGGTGCGCTACTGGCACGAGCTGCGCCGCGACCTCGCCGATCCCGTGCCGGAGGTGACGCCGGCCGACGGCCTGCGGCTCGTGCCGTGGGCGCCCGACCTCGACGACGCCACCCGGCTCGCCCACAACGACGCCTTCCGCGACCACTGGAGCAGCGAGCCGCAGACCGCGGAGCAGTGGCGGCGCGGGGCGACGCACCACGAGCCCGGCTGGTCGTTCCTCGTGCTCGACGAGCACCCCGACGTCGCGGCGCTGCTCGCGGACCCCGACACCGACGAGGCCACCGCCGCGGCGCTGCGCGCCGGCGAGCCGCTGGTCGTCGGCTACCACATGGCCAGCCGCTACCCGGACTCGATCGCCGCGCGCGGGTACCCGTTCGGCTACTCCGACCTGCTCGGGACCCGGCGGGCCTACCGCGGCCGCCGCGCGGCGGTGGCGGCGCTCGCGGCCGGCCTGCGCGCCATGGCCGCCGACGGCATGCGGGAGGCGAGCCTCGACGTGGACACGGCCAACCCGAGCGGGGCGACGGGCCTGTACGCGAGCCTCGGGTACGTCAAGGCCTCCGGCTCGCGGACGTACGCGCTCGACCTCTGACGCGCCGGACCACACCTGCCGCCGCGGGCCGTGGTGTGGGCTGTGTTGTGGGCCAGGGGTGTGGGCCGTGTCACACCCGGGCCCTAGAATCGCCGGCATGGACATCGTGATGATCCCCGGGGCGTGGCTCGACGCCTCCGCGTGGGACGGGGTGCGCCCCGTCCTCGAGGCCGCCGGCCACACCGTGCACGCCCTCACCCTGCCCGGCAAGGAGTCGCGGGACGCCGACCGCTCCGGCATCGGGCTGGAGGACCACGTCGCCGCCGTCGTCGACGTCCTCGACCGGCTCGCCGCGGAGGGGCGCCCGGTGGTGCTCGTCGGGCACTCGGCCGGCGGCACGATCGCGTTCGCCGCCAGCGACCGCCGCCCGGACGCGGTCGCGCGGCTCGTCTACGTCGACGCCGGCCCGGCGGTCGAGGGCTCGGCGGTCAACGAGGAGGTGCCCGTGGTCGGCGACGAGGTGCCGCTGCCCGCGTGGGACTTCTTCGAGGCGCCGGAGCTGGAGGGCCTGGACGACGCGCTGCGCGAGCAGTTCCGCGCGCGTGCGGTGCCGGAGCCGCGGGGCGTCTTCCTCGACCCGCTGCGCCTCACCGACGAGCGGCGCCACGACGTGCCGACGACAGTGATCGCGTGTGAGCGCTGGGACGGGTTCGAGAGCGCGTCGGCGATGTACCGGTCGTTCCTCGACCAGGGCGTGCCCTGGATGGCGGAACTGGCCGCCCTGCGTGACTACGAGCTGGTCGACCTGCCCACCGGCCACTGGCCGATGTTCAGCCGCCCGGACGACCTGGCGCAGCTCCTCCTGGCGGCCGTGGAGAAGGCCGCCGCCTGACCCGCTCGCCACGACGGGCCCGGGCCGGGGGTGCCCCGGCCCGGGCCGTCCGTGGGACGAGGTGCGTGGGCGCTCAGCCGATCGCCGCGACCGGGGCGAGCGCCGGCACGCCGGACCCGTCGCGCCGCGTGTCGTCGGCCGGCAGCTCGACGGGCTGGCCGCCGGTGCCGACCGCGCGGGCCGGCCCCTCGCCGACCCAGGCGAGCACGAGCTCGTCCTCGCCCTTGAGGAACCGGTGCGAGCGCACGCCGCCGGTGGCCCGGCCCTTGCCGGGGTACAGCTCGTACGGCGTCACCTTGACCGAGCCGCCCGCGACGCCCGGCAGCTGCCCGGACGAGCCCGCGACGGTGACGACGGTGTGCAGGTCCCGGGTGGCCGCGCGGGCCACGCCGAAGAACACCACCCGCGCGCCGGCCGCCAGCTTGATGCCGGCCATGCCGCCCGCGGCGCGTCCCTGCGGGCGCACCGCCGCGGCGGCGAAGTGCAGCAGGCTCGCGTCGGACGAGACGAACACCAGCTCGTCGTCGTCGCCCGTCGCCGCGGCGCCGACCACGCGGTCGCCGTCCTTGAGCGCGATCACGTCCCACTCGTCCTTGTTGGCCGGGGCGTCGCCGGTGGCGACGCGCTTGACCACACCCTGGGCGGTGCCGAGCGCGAGCGTCGGGGCGTCCGGCGCCAGCGACACCACGGCGAGCACCTCCTCGCCGGCCGGCAGGGCGAGCAGCTCGCTCACCGGGATGCCGCCGGACAGGGACGGCGCGCCGTCGGTCGGCGGCAGCGCCGGCAGGTCCAGCACGGAGACCTTGTGCAGGCGCCCGGCCGTGGTCACCAGGCCGACGTGGCCGCGGGTGGTCGCCGGGGCGTCGCCGCGCAGGGCGTCGTGCGCGTGCCGGCGCCCGGACCGCTCCACCTCCGCGGCGGCCTGCTCGCCCGAGGTGCGCGCGAGCAGCCCTGTGGCGGACAGCAGCACGCGGGTCGGGGCGTCGGCGATCTCCAGCGAGATCGGCGCGGCGCGGCGCCCGCGGCCGCCCGGGCTCACGGCCGCCGACGACGTCGCGGTGCCCCCAGCGGAGTCGAGCAGCACCGTGCGCCGCGGCGTGCCGTAGGTGCGCGCGACCTCGCCCATCTCGTCGGAGACGACCCGGTGCAGCACCTCCTGCGAGCCGAGGATCTCCTCGAGCTCGGCGATCTCGCGCTCGAGGTCGCTCTGCTCCTTCTCCAGCTCGATGCGGGAGAACTTGGTCAGCCGGCGCAGCTGCAGGTCGAGGATGTAGTTGGCCTGCGGCTCCGACAGGTCGAAGACGCTGCGCAGGCGCTCGCGGGCGGCCGTGGCGTCGTCGGAGGACCGGATCACCTGGATGACCTCGTCGATGTCGACGATCGCCAGGAGCAGGCCCTCGACCAGGTGCAGGCGTTCCTTGCGCTTGCCCAGGCGGAACGCCGACCGGCGCCGCACCACGTCCGTGCGGTGGTCCACCCAGACCCGCAGCAGCTCGAGCAGCCCCAGCGTGCGCGGCCGCCCCTCGACGAGCGCCACGTTGTTGATGCCGAACGACTCCTCCAGCGGGGTCGCGCGGTACAGCTGCTCCAGCACGGCGTCGGGGTCGAAGCCGGTCTTGACCTCCACGACCAGGCGCAGCCCGTGCTCGCGGTCGGTGAGGTCCTGGACGTTGGCGACGCCCTGGATCTTCTTGCTCTTGACGCCGTCGGCGATCTTCTCGACCACCTTCTCCGGGCCCACCGTGTACGGCAGCTCGGTGACGACGATGCCCTTGCGCCGCGGGGTGATGTTCTCCACCCGGGCGGTGGCACGGGTGCGGAACGAGCCGCGGCCGGTGCGGTAGGCGTCCCGCACGCCCTCGAGGCCCACGATCTTGCCGCCGCTCGGCAGGTCCGGGCCGGGCACGAACCGCATGACGTCCTCGAGCGTGGCGTCGGGGTTCGCCAGCAGGTGCTGGGCCGCGGCGACCACCTCGACGAGGTTGTGCGGCGGCATGTTCGTGGCCATGCCCACGGCGATGCCGGAGGCGCCGTTGACCAGCAGGTTCGGGATCGCGGCCGGCAGCACGGAGGGCTGCGTGAGCTTGTTGTCGTAGTTCGGCTCGTAGTCGACGACGTCCTCGTCCAGGCCGGCCGTCATCGCCATCGACGGCGGCGCCAGGCGCGCCTCGGTGTAGCGCGGGGCCGCGGGACCGTCGTCGAGGGAGCCGAAGTTGCCGTGGCCGTCCACGAGCGGCAGGCGCAGCGAGAAGTCCTGCGCCAGGCGCACGAGGGCGTCGTAGATCGCCGCGTCGCCGTGCGGGTGCAGCTTGCCCATCACCTCGCCGACCACGCGGGAGGACTTCACGTGCGCGCGGTCCGGGCGCAGGCCCATGTCCGACATCATGTAGAGGATGCGCCGCTGGACGGGCTTGAGGCCGTCGCGGGCGTCGGGCAGCGCCCGCGCGTAGATGACGGAGTACGCGTACTCGAGGAACGACGTCTCCATCTCCGAGGCGACGTCGACGTCGACGATCTTCTCGTCGACCGGCTCGGGCGGGACGGCGGCGGTCTTGCGCGCCATGGGCGTTCGGGCTCCCGGGAGGGTGGGGGACTGCGGGGACCTCGGCGTGGGAGGGCCCCGCCGGGGTACCCCACGGTACCGCGCAGCCACCGACATCCCGCGGAACCGCGGCACCCGGCCGCCGCCGCCCGCGCGCCGTCCCGACTCGCTCCCCGGCTCGCTCCCCGGCGCGCTCCCCGCCTCCGTCCTCGGCTCCGTCCTCGGCGCCCGGGCCGGCCGCTAACCTGGCCCCGTGGCAGCGGACGGCACGGCGGCGTACCCGGTGGGTTGGGAGGCGGACGTCGTGCTGCGCGACGGCAGCACGACGCACCTGCGGCCCATCCGCCCCGAGGACGCCGACGCCCTGCAGCGCTTCCAGCAGGGCCAGTCGGAGCGCTCGGCCTACCTCCGGTTCTTCGCCCCCGTCACGCGGCTGACCGAGCGGGAGCTGCGGCTGTTCACCCACGTGGACCACGTGGAGCGCGCCGCGCTGGTGGCGGTGCGCCCGTCCGACGGCGGCGGGGGCTCGGACGGGGGCTCGGGAGACGGCTCCGGCGAGGACATCATCGGCGTCGCCCGCTACGACGTCGTCGAGCCGGGCCTGGCGGAGGTCGCCTTCAACATCGCCGACTCCGTGCAGGGCAAGGGCCTGGGCTCGGTGCTGCTCGAGCACCTCGCCGCGGCCGCGCGCGAGCGCGGGGTGCGCCGCTTCACCGCCGACGTGCTGCCGCAGAACGGGTCGATGCTCGCCGTCTTCCGGGCCGCCGGGTACGCCGTGCACCAGCAGCTCGACGACGGCGTCGTCACGGTGTCGGTGGACCTCGACCCCACGGAGCGCTCCCGCGAGGTCATGGCGGACCGCGAGCACCGGGCCGAGGCGCGCAGCATGCAGGGCCTGCTCGCCGCGCGGCGGGTGCTGCTGGTCGGCCCGGGGGCCGACGCGGCGCCGAGCACGGTCGAGGCGCTCATGGCCCGCCGCGTGGTCGACGCCGCCCTGGCCGACCCCGGCGACACCGAGCTGGCCGTGCTCGGCGTGCCCGGGCCGGTCGCGGCGGCGCCCGGCATCACGCCGCTCGCGTCGTGGGCCGAGGTGACCCAGGTCGACCTCGCCGTGCTGGCCCTGCCGCCGCAGGAGGCCGTCGAGGCGGTGCGCCGCCTGGCGGGGCACGGGGCGCGCGGCGTCGTCGTGCTGTCCGCCGGCTACGCCGAGACGGGCCAGCGCGGGCTGGACCGCCAGCGGGCGCTCGTGCGGACGGCGCACGCCCACGGGATGCGCGTCGTCGGGCCGGCGTCGTACGGCCTGCTCACCACCACCCCGGGCGCCCGGCTGCACGCCAGCCTCGCGCCGCGCCCGCCCGCGCCGGGCGTCGTCGGGCTGTTCTGCCAGTCCGCCCCGGCCGCGGTGACCCTGTCGGCCACGCTCGAGCGGCGCGGCCTCGGCGTCTCCTCGCTCGTGTCCGCCGGGCACCGCGCCGACGTGTCCGGCAACGACCTCATGCAGTACTGGCTCCAGGACCCCGCCACCCAGGTGGTGTGCCTGTACCTGGAGTCGATCGGCAACCCGCGCAAGTTCTCCCGCATCGCCCGCCGGGTGGCGGCCGAGAAGCCGGTCGTCGTGGTGGTCGCGGGCCGCTCCGGCCAGGTGGTGCCGCCCGGGCACGCCGTGCGCGCCACCCGCGCACCGCGGCGGATGCTCGACGAGCTGCTGCGCCAGGCCGGCGTCATCCGCGCCGAGAACGCCCACCAGCTCATGGACGTGGCGCAGGTGGTCGCCCACCAGCCGCTGCCGGGCGGGCGGCGGGTGGGCATCCTGGCCAGCTCCGCGGCGCTCGCGGCGCTCGTGGCGGAGGCCGCGGCGGCCAACGACCTCGTCGTCGCCACCTCGAGCGACTTCCTGTCGGCCGACATGTCCGACGAGGACGTCGAGCGCACGGTGGAGGCGCTCTACGCCCCCGGCGCGTGCGACGTCGTCGTCGCGGTCGACGTGCCGGTCGTGATGCCGCGCAGCGGCACGGTGGCGCGGGCGGTCGCCCGCGCCGCGGCCCGCACCGGCCGCCCGACGGTGGCGTCGATGCTCGGCCTGCACGGCATGCCGGAGGAGCTGGTCGCCACGGCGCCCGACGGCCGCGAGGTGCGCGTGCCCGCGTTCTCCACCCCGGAGGACGCCGTCGCCGCCCTCGCCAAGGTGGTCGACCACGCGGCCTGGCGCGACCGCGACCACGGCACGACGGCGCGCCCCGCGGGCGTGCAGCAGGCCCGGGCGCGGCGGCTGGTCGAGGCGCACCTGCGCC
Organism: Isoptericola variabilis; assembly: GCF_001750215.1. GTDB lineage: Bacteria > Actinomycetota > Actinomycetes > Actinomycetales > Cellulomonadaceae > Puerhibacterium > Puerhibacterium variabilis_A. The sequence continues at coordinate 7,299 of NZ_LWGM01000152.1, forward strand.
AGGCCGCCGCGGCGGGCGACGGCGAGGTGCTCCTCGACGAGGACGCCGCCGCCGAGCTGCTCGCCTGCTACGGCCTGACGCTGCACCGCTCGCGGCGCGTGCGCACCGCCGCCGAGGCGGTCGCCGCCGCGGACGGGCTGGGCTGGCCCGTGGCGCTGAAGTCGACCGCGCGCACGCTGCGGCACCGCGCCGACCTCGGCGGGGTGCGGCTGGACCTCGCCGACGCCGAGGAGCTCGGCGAGGCGGTGGAGCGGATGCGGGCGGTCGCCGCGGCGTTCGAGCCCGACCGCGAGCCGGTGCTCGAGGTGCAGGCGATGGTCCCGTCGGGCGTGGCGTGCGTGGTGCGCTCGACGGAGGACCCGCTGTTCGGCCCCGTCGTGTCGTTCGGGCTGTCCGGCGACGCCACCGAGCTGCTCGACGACGTGGCCTACGGCATCGCGCCGCTGACCGACGTCGACGTGCACGAGCTCGTGCGCTCGGTGCGTGCCGCGCCGCGGCTCTTCGGCTACCAGGGCGCGCCGCCGGCCGACGTGGCGGCGCTGGAGGACGTGGTGGCGCGCGTGGCGGTGCTGGCCGACGACCTGCCGGAGGTGGCGCGCCTCGAGCTGTACCCCGTGGTCGTCGCGCAGCAGGGCGCGAGCGTGCTGCACGCCAGCGTGCGGCTGCGGCCGGCCGAGCAGCGCGCCGACGGGCTGCGCCGCGCGCTGCCCGCCTG
>NZ_LWGM01000153.1 GCF_001750215.1 Isoptericola variabilis
GTCCGTCGCGCTGCGGGCCCCGGCGTCCGGCCACCCGCCCGGCTCCGCGCCCGCGACCGGGGCGACGTCGTCGGGGTCCGCCCCCACGGCCGTCAGCAGCTCGGCGCGCACCTCGCGGGGGTCGACGTCGACCCCGACGTCGCCGTCGCCCAGGACGTCGAGCAGCTCCGGGCGGCGCACCAGCTCGTCGCCGAGGGCGGAGGACGCCCCGAGCACCGCCAGGAGGCGGGCCCGCGGCACGCCGTCCCGCTCCAGCACGCCCGCGAGCGCGCCGGCGGCCCGGGCGCTCGCGAGGCGCACCAGCTGCAGGAGCGCCATGTCGGGGTCCGCCGTGCCGCCGAGCGCGGCCAGCAGGTCGTCCGCGGCGGACGTCTCGTCGTCGCGGCCCGGCCCGGTGGGCAGGACCGCCTCCAGGGCGGGGTCGGCCCACAGCTGCGCCGAGCGCGTCAGGTCGGCGAAGCCCGCCCGCAGCAGCCGGCGCGTGACGGTCTCGCGCCGCCCCGCGGCCCGGGGCGGGGACGGCAGCTCGTCGGCTCCCGACGTCGTCGTGGTACCCACGGCCCCGACCCTACGCCCGCGCCCGGGACCGGCGGCGGGCCGGTCCCGGGCCGAGGGCGCCCGTCACAGGAACTGCAGGAACCGCTGCAGCTCGAACGGCGTGACCTGTTGGCGGTAGGTCGCCCACTCCTGCTTCTTGTTCGCCAGCACGTAGCGGAACACGTGCTCGCCGAGGGTCTCGGCCACGAGCTCGGAGCGCTCCATCAGGACGATCGCCTCGTCGAGCGACTGCGGCAGCGGCGCGATGCCGAGCGCCCGGCGCTCGGCGTCGGTGAGCTCCCACACGTCGTCGTCGGTGGCCTCCGGCAGGTCGTAGCCCTCCTCGATGCCCTTGAGCCCGGCCGCCAGCATGACGGCGAACGCGAGGTACGGGTTGGCCGCCGAGTCCAGCGCGCGGTACTCCACGCGCGAGGAGTTGCCCTTGCCCGGCTTGTACATCGGCACGCGCACCAGCGCGGAGCGGTTGTTGTGGCCCCAGCACACGTAGCTGGGCGCCTCGGAGCCGCCCCACAGGCGCTTGTAGGAGTTGACGTACTGGTTGGTGATCGCGGTGATCTCGCCGGCGTGCACCAGCAGGCCCGCGATGAACTGGCGCGCGGTCTTGGACAGGTCGAACTGGGCGCCCGGCTCGTGGAAGGCGTTGCGGTCGCCCTCGAACAGCGACAGGTGCGTGTGCATGCCCGAGCCCGGCTCCTCGGTGAGGGGCTTGGGCATGAACGTGGCGAACACGCCCTGCTCGAGCGCCACCTCCTTGACCACGGTGCGGAACGTCATGAGGTTGTCCGCGGTGGTCAGGGCGTCGGCGTAGCGCAGGTCGATCTCGTTCTGGCCGGGGCCGGCCTCGTGGTGGGAGAACTCCACCGAGATGCCCATCGACTCGAGCATCGTGATCGCGGCCCGGCGGAAGTCGTGCGTGGAGCCGCGGGCCAGGTGGTCGAAGTAGCCGCCGCGGTCGACCGGCACCAGCGGGGCGTCCGGCGCGGCGAGCTGCTCGAACAGGTAGAACTCGACCTCGGGGTGCGTGTAGAACGTGAACCCCTTGTCGCTCGCCTTGGCCAGCGCCCGCTTGAGCACGTTGCGGGAGTCGGCCAGCGACGGCTCGCCGTCGGGCGTGAGGATGTCGCAGAACATGCGGGCGGTGCCGTGCCGCTCCCCGCGCCAGGGCAGCACCTGGAACGTGGTCGGGTCGGGCTTGGCGATCATGTCGGCCTCGTACACGCGCGTGAGGCCCTCGATCGAGCTGCCGTCGAACCCGATGCCCTCGGCGAACGCCTGCTCCAGCTCCGCCGGCGCGACCGCGACGGACTTCAGCACGCCCAGCACGTCGGTGAACCAGAGCCGGATGAAGCGGATGTCGCGCTCCTCGACCGTGCGGAGCACGAACTCCTGCTGCCTGTCCATGGGGCACATCTTGCCCCACGGTTGTTACCGGCGGGTGACGCGCCGCGCACCGGACGGCGGCGGGCAGGTGAGCACCCGGGCGGGCCGGCGGCGGGGCCTCAGCGCCGCCACTTCTCGTCGTCGCGGTCCCACGCCTCGGTGCGGGCGCGCGCCTTGTCGAGCGCCGCCTGCGCCTCCTCGCGCGTGGCGTACGGGCCCATGAGGTGGGACCAGCTCGAGAAGTGTCCCTCCTCCACCTGCCCGGTGCGGGTGTTGTACCAGTACTGGGTGCCGCCTGCGGCGTTCTCCTCGCTCATGCACCGATCCTGCCGCAGGATGAGCACATGGCGAAGCATGACCTGGCGTTCGGCATCGACATCGGCGGCTCGGGGATCAAGGGTGCGCCCGTGGACCTCGAGACCGGAGAGCTCGCTGCCGACCGCGTCCGCATCCCGACCCCCGAGGAGTCGACCCCCGACGCCGTGACCCGCGTGGTCGCCGAGCTCGTGGAGTCGTTCGACCTGCCCAAGGACGTCCCCGTCGGCGTGGCGTTCCCCGCACCGCTCGACCACGGCGTCGTGCGGTTCATCGCGAACCTGCACCCGTCGTGGAAGGGCGTGGACCTGCCCGCCGCGCTCAACGCCGCGACGGGCCGGTCCGTCACGGCGATCAACGACGCCGACGCCGCGGGCGTCGGCGAGCAGCGGTACGGCGCGGCGAAGGGCAAGGACGGCGTCGTCCTGCTCGCCACCCTGGGCACGGGCATCGGCTCGGCCCTCCTCGTCGACGGCGTCCTGGTGCCCAACACCGAGCTCGGCCACCTCGAGATCGACGGGCACGACGCCGAGAGCAAGGCGGCGGACTCCGCCCGCGAGCGCGAGAACCTCGACTTCACGCAGTGGGCCAAGCGCCTGCAGCGCTACTTCGAGACCGTCGAGATGCTGCTGTCCCCCGAGCTGATCGTCGTGGGCGGCGGGGTGAGCAAGCACCACGAGCAGTTCCTGCCGCTGCTGGACCTGCGGGCGCCGATCATCCCCGCGAAGCTGCGCAACAAGGCCGGCATCGTGGGTGCGGCCGCGATGGCCGCCTCGGTCGCGGGTCACCACAAGGACAAGAAGCACGCCCAGAAGTAGGGCGCGCCCGGACCCCGGCTCGCCGCGACCGGGCCCCGGGCTCGCCGCGGGCGGCAGGGGCGGTCAGGCCGGGGCGCTCACAGCACGCGCGGCGCGGCCGACGGCTCGTCCTCGACGATGACGTCGTCGACGCCCACCATCCGCAGCACGTCGGCGACCACGGCGGGCGGGTTGCGCAGCGAGACCTGGAGCCCCTCGTCGCGCCCGATGGCGCACAGCTGGACGAGGAAGGCCACCCCGGCGGAGTCGATGAACGTCACCCGGGACGCGTCGACCACGACCGGGACGTCCCGCTCGAAGGCGCCGGCCAGTGCCGTGCTCGCCTCGGCCCGCAGGGCCGCGTCGATGTCGCCCCACATCGACACCACGCTGACGCCCGCCCTGGGCTCCAGCTCGATGCCGCCCGTCCTCGCGCTCGTGAGAGTCATGTCGCTCTTCTCCCCGTGCTCCGGCGTGCGACCGGCACCGTTTCTTGGTGCCGGGCCCCGAGAGCTTGGCGACGGCTTCGTCGCCTGGTCCTGAACGGTACACCGACATTGCGCCGTGCGGGAAGGTCCTTGACCCTTGGTTTCCCTTTCAACGGTTGCCCCGTGGAAGCGGACGATCCGCCCGGCGTCGTGGTCGGCGCGGCACCGGGCGCACGGTGCACGGTGCACGGCGCACGGCGAGGCGGAGGCGAGGGTGCGGACGAGCCGGTCTGTACGCCGGGTTCTGTGCCCGCGCCCGGTTGCCCCGGCGCGGGTGACGGTCATCCATCTAGGGCCTGCGTCGCCGCAGGCCTCGAGCGGTCTACCCGGGAGCTCGGGCGGGCCGCCCTCGAACGCTCCCTGTCTGACCTTGCTCCAGGTGGGGTTTACCTAGCCGCACCTGTCACCAGGCGCGCTGGTGGTCTCTTGCACCACCGTTTCACCCTTACCGCCCCGCTCGGCCCGAGGGCCGGGCGGGGAGGCGGTCTGCTCTCTGTGGCACTGTCCCGCGGGTCACCCCGGGTGGCCGTTAGCCACCACCTCGCCCTTCGGAGCCCGGACGTTCCTCGGCACCGGGGCCCGAAGACCCTGGTGACGCGACCGTCCGACCGACTCGTCCGCGCCGCCGAGTCTACCGGCCGGGCGGGCGCGCCGGTGCCGCCGGGCGCTGCCATGCTGAGGAGCGTGCCCCACGCCCGCCCCACGGTGACCGCGCCGCGGCCGACCGCCGCCGACCTCTCGCCGCACCGCCGCTGGGCCGCCGTCGCCGTGCTCATGCTCGGCGCGGCCATCGCCCTGCTCGACACCACCATCGTCAACGTCGCGCTACCGACGATCCGCTCGTCGCTGCAGGCCCCCGAGGCCACGCTGCAGTGGATCATCTCCGGCTACGCCCTCGCCTACGGCCTCGCGCTCATCCCGGCCGGCCGGGTGGGCGACCGCGTCGGCCACCGCTGGGTGTACCTCGCGGGCATCGCGGGCTTCACCCTCGCCTCGTGGTGGTGCGCCCAGGCGGGCGGCGCCACGGAGCTCGTCGTGGCCCGCGTGGCCCAGGGCCTGTGCGGCGGCATCTTCTTCCCCGCCGTCGGCGCCACCATCCAGGTGCTCTTCACCGGCCGCGACCGCGGCCGGGCCTTCGGCGCGCTGGGCGCCGTCATCGGCGTCGCCTCGGCGGCGGGGCCGCTCGTGGGCGGCGTGCTCATCGAGGAGGGCGCGAGCGACGACGCGTGGCGCTCGATCTTCTACGTGAACCTGCCGTTCGGCGCGCTCGCCGTGCTGGGCGCGCTGCTGCTCCTGCCCCGCGGCGCCGCCCGCCGCGCCGCCGACCCGCAGGCCGACCCGCAGTCCGACGCGCGGGCGCCCGGCGGCACGGACCTCGGCGGGCTCGTGCTGCTCACGGCCGCGCTCGTGGCGCTGCTCGTGCCGCTCATCCAGGGCGAGGGCTCGGGCTGGCCGCCGTGGACCTGGCTGTCCCTCGGCGGCGGCGCGGCGCTGCTCGCCGCGTTCGGCGCCTTCGAGGTGGGCGTGGCCCGCCGCGGCCGCGTGAGCCCGCTCGTGCCGCCCCGCCTGTTCGGCCACCGCGCGTTCACCGGCGGCGTCGTGCTCGCCCTCGTCTACTTCGCGGCGTTCACGTCGATCTTCTTCACCATCTCGATCCTGTGGCAGACCGGCCTGGGGCACAGCGCGCTCGAGTCGGGCCTGGTGTCCATCCCCTTCGCCCTGGGCAGCATCGTCAGCGCGGCGCGGTCGGCGCGGCTGGCCGAGCGGCTCGGCCGCGGGGTGCTGGTGCTCGGCACCGGCATGGTCGCCGCCGGGCTGGTGTCCCTGTGGCTGCTGCTCGCCGTGCTGGACCCGGCCTCGCTGACGCACTGGACGCTGCTGCCCTCGCTGGCCGTGGCAGGCCTCGGCTCGGGCATGTTCATCGCCCCGAACCAGCAGTTCATCGTCGCCACGGTCGACCCCGAGGAGGCCGGCGCGGCCGCGGGCGTCATCGGCACCGCGCAGCGGATCGGGTCGGCGGCCGGCATCGCCGTCATCGGTTCCGTCCTCTTCGGCTCGCTCACGGTCGCCTCGGGCAGCCCCGCCGACCTGGCGGCCGGCTTCGGGCACGCCGCCGCGACGGCGATGGCGGTGAGCGCGGCGTTCTCGGTCGCGGCCTTCGCCCTGGTGTTCGCGCTCCCCCGCCGCGCTCGGCGCGGCTGAGGGCATCGCCGGGCGGCCGCGTGCGGTCCCCGGGGCGTCCGGGGCGGCGTCGCGCGGCGCCTACCCTGGTCCGGTGCTCCTGCTCCTGCCGCCCTCCGAGGGCAAGACGCCCGCGCCCGCCGACGCCGCCCCGGTGGACCTCGCGGCCCTCACCGCCGCCGACGCGCTCACCGCGCGGCGCACGGCCGTCCTCGAGGCGCTCGCGACCGTCAGCGCCCGGCCCGACGCCGCGCAGGTGCTCGGCGTCGGCGCCTCGCTCGGCGAGGAGATCGCGCGCAACACCCGCCTGCGCGCCGAGCCCGCCGCGCCGGCGTCGCGGGTCTACACCGGCGTGCTGTACGCGGCCGCGGGCCTGGCGGCGCTGCCCGACGAGGCCGCCGCCCGCGCCGCCCGCACGGTGCGGGTCGTCTCGGGCCTGTGGGGCGTCGTCGCGCCCGGTGACCGCGTGCCCGCCTACCGGCTGTCGATGGGCGTGGACCTGCCGGGCGTCGGGAAGCTGGCGACCGCCTGGCGCGCGCCGCTGGCCGCGGCGCTGGACGCGCGCGCCGCGGGCGACGTCGTCGTGGACTGCCGCTCGGCCGCCTACCTCGCGGCGTGGAAGCCGCGCACCACGGGCGACGGCGCCGCCGACTGGGTCACCGTGCGGGTGGTGCGCGAGGCGGCCGGCAGGCGGTCCGTGGTGTCGCACAACGCCAAGCACACGCGCGGCGTGCTCACCGGCCACCTGCTGCGCCGCGCGGGCGAGCCGACCAGCGCGGCCGAGCTGCTCAAGGCCGCCGAGGAGCTCGTCGGCGAGGTGGTCGGCACGGAGGTGGGCAGCGGGCTGAGCTACCGCGTGCTCGAGGCGACGCTGCACGCCGCCACCGGCCGCACCGGCCCGCGGACGCTGGAGCTGGTCGTCGGCTGACCGCCGGCGCCCCCGCCGGCGCCCCCGGCGGCGGCGGGGTCAGTCCCCCGTCGGGAAGCCCGACGTCGTGACCTCGGCAGCGCCGTCCGGCCACAGCCGCACGATCGACAGCGAGCACGGCGGCACGCGCAGCCGGTACCAGCGCGACGCCGGCGCGCCGGCCGCCTGGCCCACCGCGGTGCGCACGACGATCGCGTGCCCCACGACGACGACGGTGCGCCCGGCCCCGCCGGCGAGCAGGTCCTCGAGGCCCGCCCGGACCCGCGCGCCGACGTCCGCGTACGACTCGCCGCCCGGCGCGGGCGTGCCGCCGTCGGCGTGCCACCGCGCCAGCTCGCCCGGCCAGCGCTGCTCGATCTCGACCGCCGTCAGCGACTCCCACTCCCCGAACTCGCACTCGCGGAACCGGGCGTCCGTGCGCACCGGCACGCCCAGGCGGCGGCCGATCGCCGCGGCGGTCTCCTGGGTGCGGACCATCGGCGAGGCGACGACCTCGGTGGCGCGCGGCAGGTCCGGCCACAGGTCTTTGCCCACCCGGTGCACGGCGTCGGCGGCGCGCGCCGCCTGGGTCCGCCCGTGCGTGGTGAGCGACGGGCCGGGCACGCCGCCGCCCGAGTAGCCGCCGGCGACGGTCAGGGGCGTCTGCCCGTGGCGCACCAGCACGACCGTCAGCGCCTCGGCGCCGTCGTAGCGGGCGATCGAGCCCGACGGGCGCACGTGGGTGTCGCGGCCCGGCGCGGCACCGGCCTCGTCGTCCTCCGCCCCGCCCGCGACGGCCGGGAAGTCGCGCGCGATGGTCGACCCGGTGTCCATGGCCTCGTTGGCCAGGCGGTCGGCCGCGGCGTTCTCGGCGCGCGGGACCCAGGTGTACGTCACGCGGTCGGCGGGCAGCAGCGCGGCCGCCTGGCGGGCGATGGCGCGCAGCGCCTCGTGCTTGACCTGCCAGCGCCCGCTCATCTGCTCCACGACGAGCTTGGAGTCCATCCGCACCTGGACGTCGGCCCCCGGGTCGATCGCCGCGGCGGCGCGCAGCCCCTCGAGCAGGCCCGTGTACTCCGCGACGTTGTTCGTGCTCACGCCGAGGTACCCGGCCCGCTCGGCCAGGACGCGGCCCTCGACGCCGTCGCGCACGAGCGCGCCGTAGCCGGCCGGCCCGGGGTTGCCGCGGGATCCGCCGTCGGCCTCGACGACGAGGACGCGCGCCATCAGGCGGCGGAGGTCTCGGGCACGCGCACGAGGATGCGGCCGCACTCCTCGCAGCGCACCACCTGCTCCGGCGCGGCGCCGCGCGCGGCGGCGAGGTCGCCGGGGTTGAGCTCGAGGCGGCAGCCCTCGCAGCGGCTGCCGCGCAGCGCGGCGGC
>NZ_LWGM01000154.1 GCF_001750215.1 Isoptericola variabilis
AGGAGCGGCTGGCACCGCAGGCGCGGCGGGAGCGGCGGGCTCTGCGGGCGCGGGGCTCTCGGTCACCCGACCATCCTCGCGCAGGTCCCGGCGGGCGGGTCCCGGCCCGGCCCGGCCCTCCGCGCGCGCCGCGCGGTCCCGCCCCCGCCCCGCCGGCACCCGCCGGGCGTTGTGGGGACCCACCAAAGAACACCCGCGCCACGCGTCCGGCCGCGCATCGAACTGTGCAGGTGCTCCAACTAGGCTCGCCTGCGTGAACGACGCCACCACCGACACCCTCGCCGCCCAGCCCCGGACCACCGGGACGGCGGCGAAGCTGGCCGACCTGGAGCGCCGCCGCGCCGCGGCCGTCACCGAGCCGGAGGCCGCCGCGCAGGCCAAGCAGCACGCGCGCGGCAAGAAGACGGCGCGCGAGCGCATCGAGGCGCTGCTGGACCCGGGCTCGTTCGTGGAGCTCGACGCGCTGGCGGTGCACCGCAGCCGCAACTTCGGGCTCGACGCCAAGAAGGTGGCCGGCGACGGCGTCGTCACCGGCTACGGCACCGTCGACGGCCGCCAGGTGTGCGTGTTCAGCCAGGACTTCACCGTCTTCGGCGGCTCGCTGGGCGAGGTGCACGGCCAGAAGATCGCCAAGGTGCAGGACCTCGCGCTGCGCACCGGCGTGCCGATCATCGGCATCTCCGACGGCGGCGGCGCGCGCATCCAGGAGGGCGTGGCCGCCCTCACCCAGTTCGCCGAGATGTTCCGGCGCAACGTCGCCGCCTCCGGCGTCGTGCCGCAGATCTCGCTCATCCTCGGCCCGAGCGCCGGCGGCGCCGTCTACTCCCCCGCGCTGACCGACTTCGTCGTGATGGCCGACGGCACCGCGAACATGTTCATCACCGGCCCGGACGTCATCCGCGCGGTCACCGGCGAGGACGTCGACTTCGAGACCCTCGGCGGGGCGCGCACCCACAACGAGAGGTCCGGCGTCGCGCACTACATGGCCGCCGACGAGGACGACGCCATCGACTACGTGCGCCAGCTGCTGGGCTACCTGCCGCAGAACAACCTGTCCGACGCGCCGGCGTTCCCGCCCGAGGACACCCCGCTCGAGGTCACCGCGGACGACGAGGCGCTCGACACGCTGGTCCCGGACTCCGACAATCAGCCGTACGACATGCGCACCGTGGTCGAGACGGTGCTGGACCCCGAGTCGTTCCTCGAGGTGCAGCCGCTGTTCGCCACCAACGTGCTGGTCGGCTTCGGGCACGTCGAGGGCCAGGCCGTGGGCATCGTCGCCAACCAGCCCATGGCGATGGCCGGCACGCTGGACATCGACGCGGCCGAGAAGGCCGCGCGGTTCGTGCGCACCTGCGACGCGTTCAACGTCCCGGTGCTGACCTTCGTCGACGTGCCCGGCTTCCTGCCCGGCGTCGGCCAGGAGCACCAGGGCATCATCCGCCGCGGCGCCAAGCTCATCTACGCCTACGCCGAGGCGACGGTGCCGCTGGTCACCGTGATCACCCGCAAGGCCTACGGCGGCGCGTACATCGTCATGGGCTCCAAGCAGCTCGGCGCGGACGTCAACCTCGCCTGGCCGACGGCGCAGGTCGCGGTCATGGGCGCCGGCGGCGCGGTGAACATCCTGCAGCGCCGGGCGCTGGCCGAGGTCGGCAGGGCCGGCGGCGACGTCGAGGCGGAGCGCGCGCGGCTGACGGCCGAGTACGAGGAGGCGATCGTCAACCCGTGGGACGCCGCCGAGCGCGGGTACGTCGACGCCGTCATCCGCCCGTCGGAGACCCGCGTGCAGGTCGTGCGCGCGCTGCGGGCGCTGCGCACCAAGCGCGCCAGCCTGCCGCCCAAGAAGCACGGCAACATCCCGCTGTGAGCCCCGAGAACCACGCTGAGGGACAATCGCCCGCATGAGTCACGAGGACGCCACGCACGGCCCGGCCCCGCTCGGCGCCGTCGACCCGGAGCCGATGCACCGCGCGGTCGACGCGCTCGCGGCGGCGCTGCACGAGTACGTGGGCACCGCCGTCGGGGTCCGCGCCGAGTTCGGCGCGGCGGAGGCCGACGAGGACCCGCGCGTCCTCGCGCTGGAGAACCGCATCGGCCACCTCAACGCGTCGCTGTTCGACGTGCTGCACGACGCGCTCGGCATGCACCCGGACCTCACCAGCTCGGTGTGGGAGCCGGAGGAGGACGAGGAGCACGAGCACGTGCACGAGCTGCCGGAGGGCGCCGAGCCCGCCGAGGCGTTCTACCTCGGCTTCGTGGTGGCCGTGCCGCCGGGCGGTGCGGACATGACCATCGACGGGGTCATCGACCTGCTCGACGAGGCCGGCGAGCAGGCCACGAACCGGCTCGCCGAGGGCGGGTACGAGGTCGTGGAGTGGGCCGCCTCCCGCGGCGGCGCGCCGGCCTTCGGGGACGACGACGAGGACGACGAGTGAGCGAGCAGCAGACCGGCCCGGGCACCCCCGAGGCGCCGCACGCGGTGCGCATCGTGCGCGGCCAGCCCGACGAGCTCGAGGTCGCCGCGCTGGTCGCCGGCCTCGCCGCCGTCGTGAGCGCCACCGGGCTGCCCGACGACGTCGCGCCGATCGACGAGTGGACCAACCACGCCCGCACCGTGCGCGGCAACGGCGCCGGGGTGACGGCGAAGAGCTTCGGCGGGCGCTCGGGGCGGCACAACGCCGACGCCTGGCGCTGGAGCCTGCGCAGCTGACGCGGGGCTAGGCTCGCGCCGTGACGACTCCCGGTTCCGCGCCCCGCACGCCCACGCCCGTCGACGCCGTCGCCGACGAGCACGTCCGGCGCATCGCCGCGCTCGACCCGCTCGGCGCCACCGCGATGGGCCTGCCGGGGTTCGACCACCTCATGACGGACCTGTCCCCCGAGGGGCACGCGGCGCGGGCCGAGGCCGACCGGGCCACGCTGCGCGAGCTCGACGGCCTCACGGCGGTCGACGACGTCGACCGCGTCACCCTGGCCGCCATGCGCGAGCGCTTGGGGCTCGCCGTGGAGCTGTACGAGGCGGGCGAGCCGCTGGCCAGCCTCAACAACATCGCCTCCCCCGTGCAGGAGCTGCGCGACGTCTTCGACATCATGCCCACCGGCACGGTCGAGGCCTGGGAGAACGTCGCCGCCCGCCTCCACGCGCTGCCCGGGGCGGTCGAGGGCTACGTCGCCTCGCTCACCGAGGCCGCCCGCCACGGCCGGGTGGCGCCCCTGCGCCAGGTGCGCGAGGCCATGGCCCAGGCGCGCGAGCTCGCCGGGCCGGACTCGTTCTTCACCGCCCTGGTGGGCGGCAAGGAGGCCGCCGCGGTGCTCGACGAGTCCGCCGCGTGCAGCCTCGTGCGCAAGGAGCTCGAGCACGGCGCCACCGCCGCGCGGGAGGCCTACGGCCGCCTCACCGCGTTCCTGGAGACGGAGCTGGCACCGAGGGCGCCGCACGCCGACGCCGCCGGCCGCGAGCGCTACGCCCTGTTCTCCCGCCAGTTCCTCGGCGCCGCCGTCGACCTCGACGAGACCTACGCCTGGGGCCTGGAGGAGCTCGACCGCGTCGTCGCCGAGCAGACCGCGGTGGCCCGCGAGATCGCCGGCCCGGGCGCCACGGTGGAGGACGCCGTCGCCGCGCTCGACGCCGACCCGCGCTACCAGCTGCACGGCACCGACGCGCTGCGCGCCTGGATGCAGGAGACCGCCGACCGAGCGATCGAGGAGCTGGACGGCGTGCACTTCGACATCACCGGCCCGGTGCGCACGATCGAGTGCATGATCGCCCCGACCCAGACGGGCGGCATCTACTACACCCCGCCGAGCGACGACTTCTCCCGGCCGGGCCGCATGTGGTGGTCGGTGCCGCCGGAGGTCACCCGCTTCAGCACCTGGCGCGAGCGCACGACCGTCTACCACGAGGGCGTGCCGGGCCACCACCTGCAGTGCGCCGAGGCCGTCGTCGCCCGTGACACCCTCAACTCGTGGCGCCGCCTGGCCTGCTGGGTCTCCGGCCACGGCGAGGGCTGGGCGCTGTACGCCGAGCGGCTCATGGACGACCTGGGCTACCTCGACGACCCGGGCGACCGGCTCGGCATGCTCGACGCCCAGCGCATGCGCGCCGCCCGCGTCGTCTTCGACATCGGCGTGCACCTGGGCCTGCCCGCGCCCGAGCGCTGGGGCGGCGGCACCTGGGACGCCGACAAGGCCTGGCCGTTCCTCAGGGCCAACGTCAACATGGCCGAGGGCTTCGTGCGGTTCGAGTACAACCGCTACCTCGGCTGGCCGGGCCAGGCGCCGTCGTACAAGGTGGGCCAGCGGCTGTGGGAGCAGGTGCGCGACGACGCGAAGGCCGCCGCCGCGGCGCGCGGCGAGGCGTTCGACGCCAAGGCGTTCCACGCCCGGGCGCTGTCGCTCGGCTCGGTGGGCCTGGACGTGCTGCGCGAGGCGCTCGCCGACGCGCCCGCCGCCCGCGGCTGACCGCGCCCGCGTCCGATGGAGGGCATCCTCACCGGGTTCGCGATCATCGCGGTGGTCATCGCGGCCGGGTACCTCACCGGCCGCCTGCGCCTCGGCGGCGACGGCGCGCAGCACGCGCTCAACCGGATCGCGTTCTTCGTGGCCAGCCCCGCGCTGCTGTTCACCGTGGTGGCCGACGCGGACCTCGCCGAGCTGTTCCACGCGCCCCTGCTGGTGCAGGGCGCCGCGGCGGTGGTCGCCGCCGGGCTGTTCGTCGTCGCCAACGCGGTGCGCCTGCGGCTCTCGGCGTCCGAGGCGACGGTCGGGGCGGTCTCGGCCGGGTACGTCAACGCCAACAACATCGGCCTGCCCGTGGCGGTGTACGTGCTGGACGACCCGGGCGCCGTGGTGCCGCTGCTCCTGCTCCAGCTGCTGGTCTTCGCCCCGCTGACGCTGCTGCTGCTGGACGCGCAGACGTCCGGCCGGCTGTCGGTGCGGCTCGTGCTGACCCAGCCCGTGCGCAACCCGATCATCCTCGGGTCGGTGGCCGGCGCCGTGGTCTCCGCGCTCGGCTGGCGCGTGCCGGCCCCGGTGCTCGCCCCGCTGGAGATCCTCGGCGGGGCGGCGATCCCGATGATGCTCATGGCGTTCGGCATGTCGCTGCACGGGTCGCGGCCGCTGCGGCGCGGGTCGTCGCGCGCCGCCGCCGCCGTCGCCACCGTGATCAAGGCCGTCGTGATGCCGGCGGTGGCGTTCGCGCTCGCCCGGTACGCGTTCCGGCTCGACGACGACGAGGTGCTCGCCGCCGTCGTGCTCGCCGGCCTGCCCACGGCGCAGAACGTCTTCAACTACGCCTCGCGGTTCCACCGCGGCGAGGTCCTGTCGCGGGACACCATCCTCGTGACCACGATCCTCTCCCCCGTCGTCCTCTTCGCGGCCGCCCTGCTGCTCGGGTGACGCGCCGGGGCGACGGGTTAGGGTTCCCTCGTGCCCGAGCCCCTGGTCCACGTGGTCCTCGCCTCCCAGTCCCCCGCCCGCCTGGCGACGCTGCGCGCCGCCGGCGTGGAGCCCACCGTGGTCGTCTCCCGCGTGGACGAGCCGGCCGTGCTGGCCGACGCCGCCCAGCGGCACGGCGAGCTCGAGGCGGCCGACCAGGTGCTCGTGCTCGCCCAGGCCAAGGCCGAGGACGTCGCGCGGCGCCTGGAGGACGAGGAGGCCGTGGCCGACATGATCGGCGCGCAGGTGGCCGACGCCGTCGTCGTCGGGTGCGACTCGATGCTCGAGCTCGACGGCGAGGTGCTGGGCAAGCCCGCCGACGCCGACGAGGCGCGGGCCCGCTGGCGCGCCATGCGCGGGCGCGCCGCGGTGCTGCACACCGGGCACTGGCTGGTGGACCTGCGCGACACCGACGGCGACGGCACGGGCGCCACCCTGGGCGCGACGTCGTCGACCACCGTGCACTTCGCCGACGTCGACGACGCGGAGATCGAGGCCTACGTCGCCACCGGCGAGCCGCTGCACGTGGCCGGCGCCTTCACCATCGACGGCCTCGGCGGCCCGTACGTCGAGCGCATCGAGGGCGACCACCACGGCGTCGTCGGGCTGAGCCTGCCGCTGCTGCGCGAGCTGCTGGGCGAGATCGGCGTGCCCTTCCACGCGCTGCGCGGCTGACCGCCGGGCGCCGCGGGCGCCCGGCCGCCAGGCGACCGCGTCTGTGCGAACCCGCAACGCACGTGGCACCGGGGCCCGCCCGGACGCGCTCGCCATGTGGGATCCCTACAGACGGCCCCGAGCACGCTTGGCACCCGCTACAGACTTCTCCGCGGCCCCCCGACACCTGCCCTGAGCAACGCTCGGCCCGCGTTACGGTGAGCCGTGCCCATCACCAAGGTCCTCATCGCCAACCGCGGCGAGATCGCGGTCCGGGTCGCGCGCGCGTGCGCCGACGCCGGCATCGCGTCGGTCGCGGTCTACGCCGACCCCGACCGCGAGGCGCTGCACGTCCGCCTGGCCGACGAGGCGTTCGCCCTCGGCGGCGCCCGGGCGCAGGACACCTACCTCGACATCGACAAGCTGCTCGACGTCGCGCGCCGCTCCGGCGCCGACGCGGTGCACCCCGGGTACGGCTTCCTGTCCGAGAACGCGCAGTTCGCCCAGGCCGTCATCGACGCCGGCCTGGTGTGGGTCGGCCCGCCCCCGGCGGCCATCGAGGCGCTCGGCGACAAGGTGAGCGCCCGGCACATCGCCCAGCGCGCCGGCGCCCCGCTGGTGCCCGGCACCGCCGACCCGGTCCAGGACGCCGCCGAGGTGCGCGCGTTCGCGGCCGAGCACGGCCTGCCCATCGCCATCAAGGCGGCGTTCGGCGGCGGCGGCCGCGGCCTCAAGGTGGCCCGCACCGCCGAGGAGATCGACGAGCTCTACGAGTCCGCGGTGCGCGAGGCGACGGCCGCGTTCGGCCGCGGCGAGTGCTTCGTCGAGCGCTACCTCGACCGCCCCCGGCACGTGGAGACGCAGTGCCTCGCGGACGCCCACGGCACCGTCGTCGTGGTCTCCACGCGCGACTGCTCGCTGCAGCGGCGTCACCAGAAGCTCGTCGAGGAGGCGCCCGCGCCGTTCCTCACGCCCGCGCAGGAGGAGGCGCTCGACCGCGCCTCGCGCGCCATCCTCGCCGAGGCCGGCTACGTCGGCGCCGGCACGTGCGAGTTCCTCGTGGGCGAGGACGGCACCATCTCGTTCCTCGAGGTCAACACGCGCCTGCAGGTCGAGCACCCGGTGAGCGAGGAGGTCACCGGCATCGACCTGGTGCGCGAGCAGCTGCGGATCGCCGACGGCGAGAAGCTCGGCTACGACGCCACCACCGTGCGCGGGCACTCCCTGGAGTTCCGCATCAACGGCGAGGACCCGGCCGCCGGGTTCCTGCCCTCCCCCGGCAGGATCACCACGCTGCGCTGGCCGTCCGGCCCGGGCGTGCGCGTCGACACCGGCGTGGTCGAGGGCGACACGGTCTCCGGCGCGTTCGACTCGATGATCGCCAAGCTGGTGGTCACCGGCGCCACGCGCGAGCAGGCCGTGGAGCGCGCCCGGCGCGCGCTGCGCGAGCTGGACGTGCAGGGCATCCCCACCGTGGTGCCGTTCCACCGCGCCGTGCTCGAGTCCGAGGACTTCGTCCCGGCGGGCGGCGACGCGTTCCGGGTGCACACCCGGTGGATCGAGACGGACTTCGCCGACACGCTGGCCACGCTCGCGCCGGCCGCCCCGGCGGCTGCCGAGCCGGAGGCCGAGGAGCTGCAGCCGCAGGCCGAGCGGGTCGTCGTCGAGGTGGGCGGCCGCCGCCTCGAGGTGGTGCTCCCGGCCGGCCTCGGCATGGCCGCCGGCCGCGCCCGCCAGGCCAACGCC
>NZ_LWGM01000155.1 GCF_001750215.1 Isoptericola variabilis
CCTGGTGCGCTTCGGCGACAACATGCGCAACGTCGCCGTCACCGAGGGCGACAAGACCGAGGCCGAGCTGCGCTTCGGCGTCTCGGTGAACACCTGGGGCGTCAACGAGCTGGTCGCGGCGGTCGAGACCTGGACCGCGGCCTGGTCGCCGTCGGCACGAGCGAGGGGGTGTTCCTGTCCTGGCGGCTGCTGGGGGACGAGGTGACCGGCCACACCGCCACCGGGATGGCGGGCGCCGACTTCGTCGTCTACCGGGACGGGAGGCGGATCGCCACGGTCACCGGGTCGACGAACTTCGTCGACCCCGACGGCACGGCGCGGTCGCGCTACGCCGTCGCGCCGGTGACCGACGGGCACCCGGGCCGGCGCAGCGCACCGGTCACCGCCTGGGCCGACGGCCACCTCGACATCCCGCTCGACAAGCCGCCCGCGGGCGTCACGCCGCTCGGCGAGCCGTACGACTATGCGGCGAACGACGCCTCGGTGGCCGACCTCGACGGCGACGGCGCCTACGAGGTCGTCGTGAAGTGGTACCCGTCGCGGGCCAAGGACGTGTCGCAGAAGGGGTACACCGGCAACACCTACCTCGACGCGTACGAGCTGGACGGCACCCAGCTGTGGCGCATCGACCTGGGCGTGAACGTGCGCTCCGGCGCGCACTACACGCAGTTCCCGGTCTACGACTTCGACGGCGACGGCCGCGCGGAGGTCATGGTCAAGACGGCGCCGGGGACGAGGGCGACGACGTACCGGGACGGCCGCCCGGCGAGCAGCCGCTTCGTGCAGATCCCGCAGGACGACCGGCGGGCCGGCGTCACGCACGACGACGACTACCGCTGGAGCGCCGCCGACTACGCCGAGCACCTGGTCGAGGTCTTCCAGGAGTGGACCACCTACCCCGAGGTGCGCAGCGGCCAGTGGCCCGCGACCCTCGAGGAGGCGTTCGGCATCGCGCCGCGGTACGACTACCCGCTGGCCGAGGACGACGCCCGCGAGCTCGTGGACTTCTTCGTCGACGAGTACGCCCCGAGCCGCTCCGACCGCAACGACCTGCGCACCTTCGACGGCTTCGTGCTGTCCGGCCCGGAGTACCTGTCGGTGTTCGACGGGCGCACCGGGCGGCCCCTGGACACGGTCGACTACGAGCCGGGCCGCACCGACGACGGCCTGCGCTGGGGCGACTACGAGTGGAGCCGCATCGAGCCGGGCAACCGCGTCGACCGGTTCCTGTCCGGTGTCGCGTACCTGGACGGGCAGCACCCGTCGGCGATCTTCGCCCGCGGGTACTACACCCGGGCCGCGGTCGTGGCCTACGACTGGGACGGGCGGCGCCTCTCGACCCGGTGGACCGCCGACTCCGGCTTCAAGCCCATGGGCAACCCGTTCGACGACCGCGTGCCGGACCCGGCGCCCGACGGCTCGAACCCGCTGACCGCGCTGTGGGGGCAGGGCTTCCACTCGCTCTCGGCGGCCGACGTCGACGGCGACGGCCGGCAGGAGGTCGTCTACGGGGCCGCGACGCTCGACGACGACGGGTCGCTGCTGTACTCGTCGTCGGACACGCTGCCCGAGGGCTCGGCGGACCCGGGCGCGACGGCGAACCTCGGGCACGGCGACGCCCTGCACGTCACCGACGTCGACCCCGCGCGCCCCGGCCTGGAGATCTGGACCTGCCACGAGGGCGGGGCCGGCGTGCCCTACGGCTCGGCGCTGCGCGACGCCGCCACCGGCGAGGTGCTGTTCGGCGC
This sequence comes from Isoptericola variabilis, assembly GCF_001750215.1. Classification (GTDB taxonomy): domain Bacteria; phylum Actinomycetota; class Actinomycetes; order Actinomycetales; family Cellulomonadaceae; genus Puerhibacterium; species Puerhibacterium variabilis_A. Next base: position 1,749 of record NZ_LWGM01000155.1, read on the forward strand.
CTTCTCCGGCCGTGACACGGGTCGGTGCATGGTCGGCGACGTGCGCACGGACGTGCCGGGCCTCGAGGTGTGGGCGTCGATGCCGGGCGGGACGGACGCCTCCGGCACCCTGAGCGCCACGGGCCGGCGGCTGTCGGACGCCATCCCGGGCACCAACCAGTCGGTGCGCTGGGCCGCGGACGGGTCCACGCAGCTGGTCACCGGCGCGCGGGACGAGACCCCCGCGATCGTCGACGGCGACGGCACCGTGCGCCTGTCCCTGGCGGGCACGCGCACGAACAACGACACCAAGGGCAACCCGTCGCTGGTGGCGGACGTGCTCGGCGACTGGCGCGAGGAGGTGCTGGTGCGCACGGCGGACTCGTCGGCCCTGCGGCTGTACCTGTCCACCGAGGTCACCGACCGCAAGATGTACACGCTGATGCACGACCCGCAGTACCGGGCCGACGTCGCGCGCCAGCAGACCGCCTACAACCAGCCGGCGTACCCGGGCTTCTACCTGGCCGCGGACACCGACTTCGCGCAGGTGCCGGTGCCCCGCGTGCGGCACTGAGCCCCGCCGCCGAGGCACCGCGGGGAGGGTCGTGGCCGTCCGGCCGCCGGACGGCCACGACCCTCCCGACACGCCCCCTTTGTCCCGCAGGACCAGATGCCGACCACCTGTTAGGTTGGGCGCGCGCTCGGGGCAGAGCGCACGGGGGCGACGCTGCCACCAGCCGATTCACGACGAAGTGAGGACGGATGCGAACGATCACCAGACGGGAGCTCCTGGGGCTCGGGCTCGGGGCCGGCGCGGCGGCGGTGCTCGCCGGGTGCGCCACGCCGGGCACGACGTCGGTCAACGCCCAGCCGGTGGTGCCGGCCGCCACGGGCGAGAAGGTCACGCTGACCTACTGGGCGTGGCTCAAGGACCTGCAGAAGGTCGCCGACGTGTGGAACGCCCAGCACCCGGACGTGCAGGTCGAGGTGGCCTGGATCCCGGGCGGCAACTCCGGCGGGTACCAGAAGCTGTACTCGGCGCTCGCGGCCGGCGGCGGCCCGGACCTGGCGCAGGTGGAGATGCGCACGGTCCCGGAGTTCATGCTCGTCAACGGGCTCGTGGACCTGACCCGGTACGGCGTCGAGGAGCACGCCGAGAAGTTCGACCCGACCCTGTGGTCCCAGGTGCGCTTCGCCGGCGGCGTCTACGGCATCCCGCAGGACTCCGGCCCCACCGGCACGTACTACCGGCCTGACCTCTACGAGCAGGTCGGGGCCGAGGTGCCGACGACCTGGAGCGAGTGGGCCGAGGTGGCGCCCGCCTTCCGCGACGCCGGGATGTTCATCGACGCGTTCCCGCTCTCCGACACCTCCGTCTTCACGGCCCACGCGATGCAGGCCGGCGCCACGTGGCTGCGCACCGCGGAGGACGGCTGGGAGATCGACATGGCGAGCGAGGTGACCCTCGACGTCGCGCGGTTCTTCGACAAGGCGATCGACGACGGCGTCGTCTCCACCTCGCTCAACCCCTACAGCCCCGGCTGGTTCGCCGCGGCGGCCGACGACAAGATCGCCTCCCTGGTGAGCGCGAGCTGGGGCGACGCCCTGCTGGCGGGCGTCAGCGGCGCGGAGGGCAAGTGGCGCGTGGCGCCGGCCCCGCGCTGGGACCACGGGTACGGCTCGTCCTTCATCGGCGGCTCGACGTCGGCGGTGATGGCGAACAGCAAGCACCCGAAGGAGGCGATGGAGTTCGCCGTCTGGCTCAACACCGACCCCGCGGGCATCGACGCCATGATCGAGCACTCGGGCATCGGCTGGTCGCCGGCGCGCGACTACATCGGCCAGGCGCGGAAGCAGCCCAGCGACTTCTTCGGCGGCCAGCGCTACAACACCGAGGTCTTCCAGCCCGCCACCCAGGAGCAGAACCCCGACTGGCAGTGGTGGCCCATCACGCAGCAGACGTTCAACATCCTCGCCGACGGCTTCCGGTCCAAGGCGACGGGCGGCACGCTCGTCGACGCCGTGGTCGCCGCCGAGCAGCGGACCATCGAGGTCTTCCGCAACAAGGGCCTCACGATCCGGAAGGCGGAGGGCTGACATGGCGACCGCGACCACCACCCGTCCCGCCGCCGCGGCGGGGACCACCGACCGGCGTCCGCGCCGGCGTTCCACGGCCGTCACCCGGGCACCCTGGATCCTCGTGGCGCCGTTCCTCGCGCTGTTCGTGCTGACGTTCGTGCTGCCGATCCTCGTGGCGATCGGCCAGAGCTTCACCACCGTCACCCGCGAGGGCCTGTTCGGCGAGGCCGGCGTCACCAGCAGCTTCGCCTGGTTCGAGAACTACCGGCTGGCGCTCGAGGACGGCAACTTCATCGCCTCGATCGGGCGCATGCTGCTGTTCGGCGTCGTGCAGGTGCCGATCATGATCGTCGCGGCCACGCTGCTGGCGCTGCTGCTCGAGTCGGCGTCCGCGCGCTGGCCGGGGCTCTTCCGCGCGGCGTACTTCCTGCCCTACGGCATCCCGGGCGTGCTGGCCACGATCCTGTGGTCGTTCCTCTACGTGCCCGGGCTCAGCCCGATCATCGACGTCACCAGCATGCTGTTCGGCTTCGAGCCCGACTTCCTCGGGGCCGGGACCGTGCTGTGGTCCATCGCGAACATCGTGACCTGGACGTACGCCGGCTACAACATGCTGATCATCGTCGCCCAGCTCAAGGCGATCCCGCCGGAGCTGTACGAGTCGGCCCGCGTGGACGGCGCCGGCCCGTGGCGCACCGCCTGGAGCATCCAGCTGCCGCTGATCCGCCCGGCCCTGGTGCTCACCACGGTGTTCTCGATCATCGGCACGCTGCAGCTCTTCGCGGAGCCGCAGCTGCTGCAGACCGTCTCGCCGGCGATCGACTCGCAGTACACCCCGAACCTCTCCGCCTACACGACGGCGTTCGCCTACAACGACTACAACGTGGCGGCGGCCCAGTCGGTGCTCATCGCCCTGGTCGCCTTCGCCCTGTCGTTCCTCTTCCTGCGGCTGACGAACAGGAGCTCGCGATGACGACCGCCACCGTCCCGACCCGTCCCCTCGACCCCGCCGAGCCCCCGCAGCACACGGACGCCGGCGACCGCCCCGCCGGCCGCGGCCCCGGCCGCAACCCCGCCACGACGATCCTCGTCACCGGCATCCTCGTCGTCGTCGCCGTCTACTTCCTCGTGCCCGTCTACTGGGTGGTGGTCGCGGCGACCAAGACCACCGACGACCTGTTCGGCACGAACGGGTTCCTGCTCGGCGAGCAGTTCGCGCTGCTCGACAACCTCCGCGCCGTCCTGAGCTACGACGACGGCATCTTCGTGCGGTGGTTCGGCAACTCGGTCGTCTACGCGGGGGTGGGCGGCCTCGTGGCGACGTACCTCGCCGCGGCGGCCGGCTACGCCCTCGCCAAGTACCGGTTCCGCGGCAGCAACCTCGTCTTCGGCCTGGTGCTCGGCGGCGTCCTCGTGCCCGGCACGGCCACGGCGCTGCCCCTGTTCCTGCTGTTCAGCCAGCTGGGCCTGGCCAACACGTACTGGAGCGTGCTCATCCCGTCGCTGGTGTCGCCGTTCGGCCTGTTCCTGTGCCGGATCTACGCCGACGCCACGGTGGACGGCTCGCTGGTGGAGGCCGCCCGCATCGACGGCGCCGGCGAGCTGCGTATCTTCCACACCATCGGGCTGCGGATCATGACGCCCGCCCTGGTGACCGTGTTCCTCTTCCAGCTCGTGGGCATCTGGAACAACTACTTCCTGCCGCTCGTCATGCTCAGCGACCAGGAGCTGTACCCGATCACGCTCGGCCTGAACAACTGGCGCAGCCAGACCGACCGGCTGCCGGAGTTCTACGAGCTGACCACCGGGGGCGTGCTGCTCTCGGTCATCCCGCTCGCCGTCGCCATGATCGTGCTCCAGCGGTTCTGGCGCGGTGGCCTCACGGAAGGCGCTGTCAAGGCATGACGCTGCTGTCCCACGAGTCCACGGTCCCGGCCGCCGGGCGCGTCGAGCCGCCGCGGGCGGCGCTCGACAGCGACGCACCCCGGCTGTCCCTCGACGGGACGTGGCGGTTCCGGCTGCTGCCCGGCGTGCCGGGCACGCCGGGCGGCCACGGGGCGCTGCCCGACGGCGAGGCGCCCGACGACTTCGCCCGCCCGGACTACGCGCCCGACGCCGGCTGGGACGACGTCCCGGTCCCGGCCCACTGGGTGCTGGTCGGCGACGGCCGCTACGGGCGCCCGATCTACACGAACGTGCAGTTCCCGTTCCCGGTGGACCCGCCGCACGTGCCGGACGAGAACCCGACGGGCGACTACCGCCGCGACGTCGAGGTGCCGGAGGCCTGGACGCGCGAGGGCCGGGTGCTGCTGCGGTTCGACGGGGTCGAGTCGTTCTTCCGGGTGTGGGTCAACGGCGTCGAGGTCGGGGCGGCCTCGGGCAGCCGGCTCGCGCACGAGCTCGACGTGACCGAGGTGGTGCACCCCGGCGCCAACACCGTCGCGGTGCGGGTGGTGCAGTGGTCGGCCGCCAGCTACCTCGAGGACCAGGACCAGTGGTGGCTCCCGGGCATCTTCCGCGACGTCACGCTGCTGCACCGGCCGGCCGGCGCGGTCGATGACGTGTGGCTCGACGCCGACGTCGACCCGGCGACGCTCGAGGGGACGGTGGTGCCCGAGCTGCGCGCCGAGGCCGCGGCGTTCCCCGTGCGGCTGCGGGTCGAGGAGCTCGGCATCGATGTGACCTGGCAGAGCCCCGAGGACGTCGGGCCCGTGGCGGTCGGCGTGGTCGAGCCGTGGTCGCCCGAGACGCCGCGGCGCTACACCGCGACGGTCGCCGCGACGGGGGAGACCGTCACGCTGCGGCTGGGGTTCCGCCGGGTCGAGATCGTCGGCGACCGGCTGCTGGTCACCGGCCGGCCCGTGACGTTCTCCGGCATGAACCGGCACGAGACGCACCCGGACCGCGGCCGCGTCTTCGACGAGGCGCACGCCCGGGCGGACCTGGCGCAGATGAAGCGCCACAACGTCAACGCGATCCGCACCAGCCACTACCCGCCCCACCCGCGGCTGCTGGACCTCGCCGACGAGCTCGGCCTGTGGGTGATCCTCGAGTGCGACCTCGAGACCCACGGCTTCGAGGCCGGCGGCTGGGTGGACAACCCCAGCGACGACCCGCGGTGGCGCGAGGCCTACCTTGACCGCGTCCGGCGGACCGTCGAGCGGGACAAGAACCACCCCAGCGTGGTGCTGTGGTCGCTGGGCAACGAGTCCGGCACGGGCCGCAACCTCGCCGCGATGGCCGAGTGGGTGCACGGCCGCGACCGCACGCGCCCGGTGCACTACGAGGGCGACTACGCCGGCGAGTACACCGACGTCTACTCGCGGATGTACGCCACGGTGCCCGAGGTCGAGTCGATCGGGGCCGCCGACGGCAGCGCCGGCCGCTCGTTCACGCCGCTGCTCGGCTGCAGCACCGCCGACGCCGCGCGGCAGCGGTCCAAGCCCTTCCTGCTGTGCGAGTACGCGCACGCCATGGGCAACGGCCCCGGCGCGCTGGACCAGTACCGCGAGCTCGTGGACCGCTTCGACCGGCTGCACGGCGGGTTCGTCTGGGAGTGGCGCGACCACGGCATCCGCACCACCACGCCCGACGGCGTCGAGTACTTCGCCTACGGCGGCGACTTCGGCGAGGTGGTGCACGACGGCAACTTCGTCATGGACGGCATGGTGCTGTCCGACGGCACCCCGAGCCCCGGGCTGGCGGAGTTCGCGCACGTCGAGCGGCCGGTCGTCGTGCGGCCCGCCGCTGCCGGCGGCGTCGTCGAGATCCGCAGCCGCCGGTTCGTCGCGGACACCGCCGACCTCGAGCTGCGCTGGCGCGTTGAGCACGACGGCGCGGTGGTGGCGCAGGGCACGGCCCCGGCCGCGGACGCCGACGGCCGGCCGGTGGCCGCCGGGGAGCGCGCCGTCGTCGAGCTGTTCGACGCGGCCACGCTCCCGCAGCCGGCGCCGGGCACCGACGCGTTCGCCACGGTGGAGG
>NZ_LWGM01000156.1 GCF_001750215.1 Isoptericola variabilis
GCGGCGGTGCGCGGCCACGGCCACGGCGCCGGGCGGGCGCCGCCCGGCCCGGGCGCGGCGTCCACCGACCGAGCGGACCCGGCGTGAGCGGACATCGGTCACTCCCTCGTGCTCGCGCTGCAGATACCCCCAGGGGGTAATGCTACGCTCGGGCGGCGGCGAGGGGAAGACCATCAGGTCACCAGACGGGCGGCCGCCGCTCCGACCACCGCAGCCGCTCCTCGAGCTGCGCGGCGAGGGCCAGGAGCACGTGCTCGCCGCCGGGCCGCCCGACGAGCTGCACGCCCATCGGCAAGCCCGCCGGCGCGGAGGCCGTCGGCTCGGTCCACGTGACCGGCACCGTGATCGCCGGCAGGCCGCACACGTTGATCATCGACGTGTACGGCGTGTACTGGCACTGCTGCTCGAAGTTGCGCTCCGGGTCCTCGGGGTCGAACCAGCCCAGCGGGCGGGGCGTCATCGCCAGCGCCGGCGTCACGACGGCGTCGAACCGCTCGACGCGCGCCACCATCGTGCGCTCGAACCGCGCGAGCGCCGCGAGCGCCTCGGCGAGCTGGCGCGCCGAGACCCTGCGGCCGGCGTCCACCAGCCACCGGGTGAGCGGCTCGAGCAGGGCGAGCCGCTCGGGGTCGTCGACGGGCACGGCCGACGCCCCGGCCATCCAGATCGTCCGGAACGCGGGTGCGTAGGCGGCGTCGGGCTCCCAGGCCGGCTCGTCGACGCCGTGCCCCAGGGCGCCCAGCTCGGCCACCGCGGCGTCGAGCGCCGCGCGCGCCTCCGGCCCGGCCGGGACGTCGTAGAAGCCGTCCCAGGCACTGAACGTGCTCACCGCCAGGTGGAAGCGGCGCCGCCCGTCCGGCGCCTCGCCGCGCTGCGCGGCGGCGAGGTAGCCGCCCCGCTCCCCGGCGGCGGTGCGGAGGGTGAGCGGGTGGTCGACGGTGCCGTCGCCGCGGCGCGGCAGCATCCCCTCGAGCAGCAGCGCGGCGTCGGCCGTCGTGCGGGCGAGGGGACCGGCGACCACGAGCCCGCCGAGGGAGTCGACGCCCGACCCGGCCGGCAGCAGGCCGCGGGTCGGCTTGAGCCCCACGAGGCCGCAGGCGGCGGCCGGGATGCGGATCGAGCCGCCGCCGTCGGACCCTGGCGCGAACGGCAGCAGGCCCGCGGCCACCGCGGCGCCCGCGCCGCCGCTCGACCCGCCGGCCCCGCGACCGAGGTCCCAGGGGTTGCGCGCCGGCGGCCCGGCCAGCATCTCGGTGTAGGCCGGGAACCCGAGCTCCGGCGCGGCCGTGCGGCCGAGCGACACCGTGCCCGCGGCGTCGAGCACCTGCACGACGTCGCTGCTGACCTCGGGCACGTACGCGTGCCGGCCCGCGAACGCCCGCGACCCGAACCCGGTCGGCACGCCCGCGCGGTCCCACAGGTCCTTGTCGGCGGACGGCAGGCCCCACAGCACGGCGTCGTCGTCGGGGCAGTCGTCCACGAGGGCGCCGGCGTCCCGCTCGCGCTCCAGCGCGGCGGCGCGCTCGCGGGCGGCCTCGGCGGTCACCAGGGTGAGCGCGCCGACGGCGGCGTTGCCCTTGTCGACGCGCTGGAGGTAGTGCTCGACGACGTCGGTCGGCGCGAGGGAGCCGTCGCGGAGCAGGTCGCGCAGCTCGACGGCGGTGCGCTCGTGCAGCTCGGTCATGCCGCCAGCCTAGGAGGCGCCGGCACGGCCCTCACCGCAGCAGCGGCGCGACCTCCCGGCCGAACCAGGCGGCCAGCCCTTCGGGGTCGGGATCGTGCGCGTCCGGCTCGGCCACCACGGTCGTGGCCCCGGCGTCGGCGTACGCCCGCAGGGTGGCCGCGACCTGCTCGGCGTCGCCGAACGCGGCCAGCCGCGCGAGCGCGGCGTCGTCGGCGACGTCGTGACCCTCGGCCGCCAGCATGGCGCGCGTGTCCGCGAGGTGCTCGACGCGGCGGGCGACGGCGACGAAGACGACCACGGCGAACGGGTCCGCGCGGCCGACGGCGCGGCGGCCGGCCTGCACCTGCTCGAGGGCGCGCGGCAGGCCGTCCAGCCCGGTCGACGACATGAGGATCACGCCGTCGGCGTGCTCGCCCACGAGGCGCAGCGTCCTCGGGCCGCCCGCCCCCGCCAGCACCGGCGGGCGCGTGGCCGGCGGCCAGTCGAGGGCGATGCCGTCCAGCGTCACGTACCGCCCGCGCGTGGTGACGCGCTCGCCGGCCAGCAGGGCCCGCAGCGCGGTGAGGTGCTCGCGCAGCAGGGTCAGCGGGGAGGCAGCCCGCGCGCCCACCTGGCCCATCCAGTCCTGGACGCCGTGGCCGACGCCGGGCACGAGGCGGCCGGGGAACATGCCCTCGATCGTGGCGATCTCCATCGCGGTGAGCGCGACGTTGCGCAGCGGCACGGGCAGCACGCCGAGCCCGACGCGCAGCCGGTCCGTCGCGCCCAGGACCGCCGCAGCCCCTGCCACGGCCGTCTCCTTGAAGCAGTCCTCCCACAGCCACAGCTCGTCGATCCCGGCGGCCTCCACGGCGCGGGCCAGCTCCAGGTGCCGCGCGGGCGGCAGCGTGGGCCGGGCGATGAACCCCAGGGTCGGTGCGCGCATGTCCCCGACACTGCCGCGCCGGGCGGGCCGGGCCGGGCCGACACGCCGTCCGGCCCGGCGCGGGCGGGCCTCAGAGCGGCGTGACCGTGCCCTCGAAGTGCTTCTGGCGGCGCAGCGCGTTCCAGCCCACGTAGGCGAACCCGCCCGGCTCGAGCGCCTCCGGCGACGTCTCGGACGCGACCGCGTCCTGGGCGGGCGTGACCGCCACGTCGATCGTGCCGGGCAGCAGCACCGGCTTGGCGAACCGCACGGTCCACCGGTACGCGTCGCCGCGCGCCACGCCGACGTCGGCCAGCGCCCGCGCCGCGGTGTACATCCCGTGCGCGATCGCCCGCGGGAAGCCGAACGCCTTGGCGGACAGCGCCGACATGTGGATGGGGTTGCGGTCCCCGGACAGCGCGCCGTAGGCCCGGCCCGTCCCGGCGGGCAGCACCCACCGGCCGGTGGGCAGCGGCGGGACCCACGGGTCGGTGGCAGACCGGCCGTCGGCCGCGTCCGCGGTGTCGTCCGCGGTCGTGGCGCCGGCCACGGTGCCATCCACGGTGCCATCCACGGCGCCGTCCGCGGCGCCGGCCACGCCGTCGCCGTCCGCCCCGTCGGCGCCCTCGACCTCCGACGGGTCGAACCCGCGGGCCAGGTACGTCGAGACCCCGCGCCACGCGGGCACCGGCTCGTCCAGGGCGCCGTGCTCGCGGACCTCCGCCACGAGGTCCACCTGCACGCCCCGGCGGTGCGGGCGCAGGTTCTCGGCCCACGCGCGCAGCTCGAGCCGGTCGCCCAGCCGCAGGGGACGGGCCAGCGCGGCGTCGTTGGCCAGGTGCACCATGCCCAGCAGCGGCAGCGGGAAGTCGGCGCGCACCATGACCGCCGTGGCCAGCGGGAAGGCGAGCACGTGCAGGTAGCCCGACGGCAGGCGGTCCGACACCGGCTCGTGCAGCAGCCGCTGGTAGTCGCGCAGGTGGGACGCCATGCCCGCGGTGTCGACGTCCGCGACGCGGTAGGCGACGGGCGGCAGCGTGAGCGCGTCCTCCCCGCCCGCGCCGATCACCGGCAGGGACGGCAGCGCGCGCCCGGCGGCGATGCGGCCGGACGACGCGGCGCCGCGCGCGTAGAGGCCGGTCAGTCCGGGCACGGACGTCAGGGTCTCGACCGCGAGCACGCCGCCCGCGCCCGTGGTCACTGCGAGCGGTCCGGCGGTCACCGGCCCACCATGTTCTGGCCGCAGACGCGCAGCGTCTGCCCGTTGACCCCGGCGGCGGCCGGGGAGGCGAGGAACGCGATCGCCTCGGCGACGTCGACCGGCTCGCCGCCCTGCAGCAGCGACGACAGGCGCCGGGCCGCCTCGCGGGTGGCGAACGGGATCGCCCGGGTCATGTCGGTCTCGATGAAGCCGGGCGCGACGGCGTTGGCCGTGCCGCCGTGCCGCGCGAGCAGCGGGCCGGTGGCCGCGGTGTGCCCCACGACGCCGGCCTTGGTGAACGCGTAGTTGGTCTGCCCGCGGTTGCCGGCCAGGCCGCTGGTGGAGGCCAGCGACACCACGCGCAGCCCGGAGACCTCGCCGCGCTCGGCGGCCTCGAGCAGCTGGGCGTTGATGCGCAGCTGGGAGGCGAGGTTGACGGCCACGACGGAGTCCCACCGGGCGGCGTCCATGTTGGCCAGCAGCTTGTCCCGCGTGATGCCGGCGTTGTGCACCACGACGTCCAGGCGCCCGTGGCGGGCCCGGGCGTGCTCCAGGAGCCGCGTCCCGGCGTCGGGCGCCGTGACGTCGAGCTGCAGCGCGGTGCCGCGCACGGCGTTGGCGGTGCGCGCCAGGCCCTCGCCGGCGGCCGGCACGTCGACGCAGACGACGGTGGCGCCGTCGCGCGCGAGCGTGCGGGCGATGGCGGCCCCGATGCCGCGGGCGGCGCCGGTGACGGCGGCGACCTGGCCCTCGAGCGGGCGGTCCCACGACGTCGGCAGCGCGGCGTCGGTGGGGCCGACCTCGAGCAGCTGGCCGTGCACGTACGCCGACTTCGCGGACAGGAAGAACCGGAGCGCGGCCAGGGCCGACGTCGAGCCGGCGGCCGCACCGTCGGTCAGCACGATCCCGTTGCCGGTGGCGCCGGCCCGCAGCTCCTTGGCCAGCGAGCGGCAGAAGGCGTCGACGCCCTGGCGCGCCGCGGCGACGTCGGGGGAGTCCTGCTCCGTGCGGGCGCGCGAGAGCGTGACCACACGTCCGTGCGGGGCGAGCTTGCGCAGCACCGACCCGGCGGCCAGCACGGCCTCGGAGGCGTCCTGCGGCCGGGCCAGCTCGGTGAGCACGAGCACGACGGCGCCGAGGCGACCGGGGTCGGCCCGCAGCTCGACCGGGTCGCGGCGCACGTCGAGGTCCCAGGCGAGCAGCGCCTGGGCCACGCGGTCGGCGTCGGCCTTGGAGGCGGCGTCGGACAGCACCAGCACGGGGCCGACGGTGAGCGGGTCGCCGGGCCGGTGCCGGCGCAGCACGGCGGGGCGCGGCAGGCCGAGCTTCTTCGCGAGGGTCTTGGTGATCCCGGTGTTGACGAGCCGGGTGTAGGAGTCGGTCATCGGTGGTCCCTCCCTGGGTCCCGGGTCGTCAGGCGGACTCGATGATCGCCGTCGCGCCGAGGCCGCCGGCGGCGCACACCGACACCAGCGCCCTGGCGGGGCGCCCAGTCTGGGCGGCGCGCTGCGCCACGAGCTTGGCGGCCGTGGCGAGGATGCGCCCGCCCGTCGCGGCGAACGGGTGCCCCGCGGCGAGCGAGGACCCGTTGACGTTCACCTTGGAGCGGTCGACCTTGCCCAGGGCGCCGGGCAGCCCCAGCTCCGTGCGGCAGTACTCGTCGTCCTCCCACGCGGCGAGCGTGGTGAGCACCGTCGCGGCGAAGGCCTCGTGGATCTCGAGGAAGTCGAAGTCGTCCAGGGTCAGGCCGTTGCGGGCCAGCAGGCGCGGCACGGCGTGCACGCCGGCCATGAGCAGGCCCTCGTGGCCGTGCACGAAGTCGACGGCGGCCGTCTCGGCGTCGACGAACCGGGCCAGCACGGGCAGGTCGTGCTCCTCGGCCCACGCGCGCGAGGCGAGCAGCACGGCGGAGGCGCCGTCGGTCAGCGGCGTGGAGTTGCCCGCCGTCATGGTCGGCTCCGCGGGGGTGTCCGACGCCGCGAGGCTCTTGCCGAACACCGGCTTGAGCGCGGCGAGCTTCTCCACCGAGGTGTCGGGGCGGAGGTTGTCGTCGCGGGTCAGTCCGCGGAACGGCGTGACCAGGTCGTCGAAGAACCCGGACTCCCACGCGCGGGCGAGGTTGCGGTGGCTGCCGAGCGCGACCTCGTCCTGGGCCTCGCGCGTGATGCCCCAGCGGGCGGTGGTGACGGCCTGGTGCTCGCCCATGGACAGGCCGGTGCGCGGCTCGTCGGTGGCCGGGGTGAGCGGCTTGAGATCACCGGGGCGGACCTTCGCCAGCGCCTTGAGCCGCTGCTGCAGCGTCTTGGCGTGCGAGGCGGCCAGCAGCGCGCGGCGCAGGCCCTCGCTCACGGCGATCGGCGCGTCGGAGACGGTGTCGGTGCCGCCGGCGACGCCGGACTCGATCTGGCCCAGGCGGATCTTGTTGGTGACGGCGATGGCCGCCTCCAGGCCGGTGGCGCACGCCTGCTGCAGGTCGTAGGCGGGGGTCTGGGGCGACAGGGAGGAGCCGAGCACGCACTCGCGGACGAGGTTGAAGTCGCGGGAGTGCTTGAGCACGGCGCCGCCGACCACCTCGCCCAGGCGCTCGCCCTGCAGCCCGAAGCGGGCCACGAGGCCCTCGAGGGCGGCCGTGAACATCTCCTGGTTGGAGGCGTCGGCGTACCTCTTGCCGGCGCGCGAGAACGGGATGCGGTTGCCGCCGACGACGACGGCGTCGCGCAGCGCGGGCGCGTCGTCCGCGCGCTTCGGGGACCGGGCCTTGCCGGAGGCGGTCGCGGCGGCGGTGGAGCGTGTGGCCACTTCGTCGTTCCTTCGCTCAGGGGTGGGTGCTGCTCGTGACGTAGGACTCACAGTACCTGATACTGTCGGTCTCGTGAGTCGGGTCACAGGAGGCGGTCGATGACGGCGGTGGACGGGCGCTCGACCCGTTGGGACGATCATCGGGCGGCGCGGCGCGCCCAGCTGGTGAACGCCGCGCGCAAGGCGGTGCACCGGCACGGCCCCGGCGTCTCCATGGACGAGATCGCCACCGAGGCCGGCACGTCGAAGTCGATCGTCTACCGCTACTTCGAGGACAAGGCGGGGCTGCGGCTCGCCGTCTCCTCCGCCGTCGTCGCGGACATGCACGACGCGCTGCGCCAGGCGGCCGAGGCCGCCCCGACCCCGCTCGCCGCCCTGCGCGCCATGGTGCGGGTGTACCTCGAGATGATCGAGCACTCGCCGCACGTCTACTGGTTCGTGACCCGCACCTCGATCGCCGGCGTCGAGCCCGCGGACCCTGCGGTGCCGGCCGGGCCCGCCGACCGCCGGCCGGGCGCCGTCGGCACGGCCGACGCCCCGCTGAGCGCCTACCTCGACTCGGTCATCGAGCTCGTCGCGCGCCCGTTCGCGCAGGTGGCCGACGTGCCGCCGGGCGTCGCCGCCGCGTGGGCCGCGGGCGCCGTCGGCTTCGTGCGCGGCGCGGGGGAGTGGTGGCTCAGCCACCCCGACGAGCGCCCCGAGCGCGAGGAGCTCACCGAGCAGGTCACGCGGTGGCTGTGGCACGGCCCGGTCGGCGTCCTGCACGACACCCTGCACGGCACCGCGCCCGCCGCCGGACCCTTCACCGCGTCCCGGCCGCCCGCGCCGACCCCCTGACCGCCGGCACGGACGCCGGCCCCTCCCACGGAAGCACGGAGAACCACCGATGACGACGACCTCCGACCGCACCGCACCCGAGCCGACCACCGACCCCACGGACGCGACCGAGGCGACGACCGGCACGGCATCCGGCATCTCGGCCGGCACGTCGACCGGCACGGCGTCCGGCGTGGAGCCCGAGCCGGCCGAGACCGACCGGCTCACCGGACCCGCCTTCGTCCACGAGGCCGCCGCCGCGCCGGCCGCCCCGAGCGAGCCGGCGGCGCCCGCGCCGAC
>NZ_LWGM01000157.1 GCF_001750215.1 Isoptericola variabilis
GCCGCGTCCTCGAGACGATCCGCACGTCGGTGGAGGCGCGCGGCTACCCCCCGACCATGCGCGAGATCGGCGAGGCGGTCGGCCTGGCCAGCCCGTCGTCGGTCAAGCACCAGCTCACGTCGCTCGACTAGGCACCAGGGCCTGCGGAGTCCCCGCCCGTCCCACGGCTCACCCGCGGCTCACCCGCGGCTCACCCACGGCTCACCCGCCGCTCGCCCCGGCTCGCCGCGGCTCGCCCCGTGGCCGGTCCGCGCCCGGACGCCGTCGGGAGGCGCAGTAGCGTGCTGGCCATGGAGATCCACGTCGTCGTCGCGCCCGTCTTCGCCACCAACTGCTGCGTGGTGGTCTCCGGCGGCGACTGCGTCGTCGTCGACGCCGGGGCGGGCGTCGCGGCGCAGGTGGCGCTGCTGGTCGAGGACCACGGCTGGACCCCGCGCGCCGTGCTCGCCACCCACGGCCACGTGGACCACACGTGGGACGCCGCCGCGCTGTGCGACCGGTACGGCGTGCCCATGCGCATCCACGAGGCCGACGCCTACCGCCTCGCCGATCCCTTCGGCACGCTGGGCCTCGGTACCGGCGGCGTGAGCGGCGCGCTGCGTCAGGCCGTCGCGGCGCTGGGCTTCGCGCCCGAGGACTACCGCGCGCCCGCCGACGTCGTGCCGTTCGGCGCCGCCGGCGACGACGGCGCCGGGACCCTCGAGGCCGGCGCCGTGCGGCTGCGGGTGCAGCACGCGCCCGGGCACACCGAGGGCGCCACCCTCTACGTCACCGAGGACGCCGTGCTCGCGGGCGACGTGCTGTTCGCCGGCTCGGTCGGCCGCACCGACCTGCCGGGCGGCGACCCGGCGACGATGCGCGCCACGCTGCGCGACGTGGTCGCCCGGCTCGACGCCGGCCTCGCCGTCGTGCCCGGGCACGGGCCGACGACGACGGTGGGCCAGGAGCTGGCCACCAACCCGTTCCTCGGCTGACCGCCGGGCCCGGCCAGCCCGTCCGGCGCCCGCGGTCTGGGAAGATGGGGGCATGGCTCGCATCGCCCCGCTCTCCGGCTTCCCCGAATGGCTCCCCGACGGTCGCGTCGTGGAGCAGCACGTCCTCGACACGCTGCGCCGCACGTTCGAGCTGCACGGGTTCGCCGGGATCGAGACGCGCGCGGTCGAGCCGCTCGAGCAGCTGCTGCGAAAGGGGGAGACCTCCAAGGAGGTCTACGTGCTGCGCCGCCTGCAGGCGGACCCGGAGGCCGACGAGGCCGGCGACAAGCAGCTCGGCCTGCACTTCGACCTCACCGTGCCGTTCGCCCGCTACGTGCTGGAGAACGCCGGGAAGCTCGCGTTCCCGTTCAAGCGCTACCAGATCCAGAAGGTCTGGCGCGGCGAGCGGCCCCAGGACGGCCGGTTCCGCGAGTTCGTGCAGGCGGACATCGACGTCGTCGGCGCCGGCGAGCTGCCCTACCACTTCGAGGTCGAGCTGCCGCTGGTGATGGCCGAGGCGCTCGGCGCGCTGCGCGGGATCGGCCTGCCGCCGGTGCGCGTCCTTGTCAACAACCGCAAGGTCGCCGAGGGCTTCTACCGCGGCGTCGGGCTGGAGGACGTCGAGGGCGTGCTGCGCCAGGTCGACAAGCTCGACAAGGTCGGCCCCGACGCCGTGGCCGAGCTGCTCCAGGCGGAGCAGGGCGCCACCCCCGAGCAGGCCAAGGCCTGCCTCGAGCTGGCCGCCATCTCCGGCGAGGACGTGTCCGTGGTCGACCGCGTGCGCGAGCTCGCGACGGCGTACGGCGCCGTCACCGACCTGCTCGAGACCGGCCTCGCTGAGCTGCGCGCGCTGGTGGCCGCGGCCGCCGAGCGAGCGCCCGGCGTCGTGGTCGCCGACCTCAAGATCGCCCGCGGTCTGGACTACTACACCGGCTCGGTCTACGAGACGGTGCTGGTGGGCCACGAGCAGCTCGGCTCGATCTGCTCCGGCGGCCGGTACGACACCCTCGCCTCGGACGGCAAGAACACCTACCCGGGCGTGGGCCTGTCGATCGGCGTCTCGCGCGTCGTCTCGCGCCTGCTGTCGGCCGAGCTGGTGCGGGCCACACGCGGCGTGCCCAGCGCCGTGGTCGTGGCCGTCGTGGACGAGGACCAGCGCGCGGCGTCCGACGCCGTCGCGGCGGCGCTGCGCGGGCGCGGCATCCCCGTCGAGGTGGCGCCGACCGCCGCGAAGTTCGGCAAGCAGATCAGGTACGCCGACCGCCGCGGCATCCCGTACGTCTGGTTCCCCGGCGCGGTGGGCGAGGACGGCGTGCGCGGGCCCGACCAGGTCAAGGACATCCGCTCCGGCGAGCAGACGCCTGCTGACGCGGCGACCTGGGAGCCGCCGGCCGAGGACCGCTGGCCCCGTGTAATCCCCGCCGACGCCTGACCTCGTTGTGGGTACAGAACACGCCGTGCGATCTCGCGATCGCACGGCGTGTTCTGTACCCACAACGGCTGGGGGCGCCGGCGCGTTGACCCGGGCGTCGAACGCGTGTTCGAATGGCGGCATGCGGTGGGACGGTCAGGCGATCACGGCCGACGACGGCGCGCTGCCGGGGCTGGCGCGCCCCGCGCTGTCGCGCATCGGCCTCATGCGCACGGTGCGCACGCCGGAGTTCGCGGGCATCACCTTCCACGAGGTGGCCGCCAAGAGCGCGCTGTCGCAGGTGCCGGCGGCGTCCCGCATGCCCTTCCGCTGGACGGTCAACCCGTACCGCGGCTGCAGCCATGCCTGTGCCTACTGCTTCGCCCGGCCCACCCACCAGTACCTCGACCTCGACGCGGGCAGGGACTTCGACAGCCAGGTGGTCGTGAAGGTCAACGTCGCCGAGGTGCTGCGCGCGGAGCTCGCCAGGAAGTCGTGGCGGCGCGAGCCCGTGGCGCTGGGCACCAACACCGACCCCTACCAGCGGGCCGAGGGCCGCTACCGGCTCATGCCGGGCATCATCGGGGCGCTCGCGGACTCCGGCACGCCGTTCTCGATCCTCACCAAGGGCACGCTGATGCGCCGCGACCTGCCGCTCATCGCTCAGGCGGCCGAGAAGGTCCAGGTGGGGCTCGGCGTCTCCCTGGCCTTCGCCGACGAGGAGCTGCAGCAGCAGGTCGAGCCCGGCACGCCGACGCCGCGCGCCCGACTGGACCTGATCCGCGCGGTGCGGGCGGCGGGGCTGCCGTGCGGCGTCATGGTCGCCCCGGTGCTGCCGTGGCTCACGGACTCGCGCGACCACCTGCGCCGGCTGCTGGACGCGATCGCCGACGCCGGCGCGACCGGCGTCACGGTGATCCCGCTGCACCTCAAGCCCGGCACGCGCGAGTGGTACCTGCAGTGGCTCGAGCGCGACCACCCGCACCTGGTGGCCGGGTACGGGCGGGTGTTCGGTCGCGGCACGTACTCGATCAAGGCCTACCAGGAGTGGCTGTGGGAGCGCGTGCGGCCGCTGCTCGACGAGCGCGGGTTCGGTTCGTCCGGGCACCGCCGCGGCTCGGGGGCCACCGGCCGGCCGCACGACGCGAGGCGTCCGCACGACGACGGCGACTACCCGGCGGGGTCGATCGTGGAGCCGGCCGAAGAGCCGGCCGCCGGGACGCGCTCCTGGCCGGCCGGCGCGCTGGCCGGGATGCCGGTCGACGGCACCGGCCTGACGGTGGCCGGCGCCGGCCCCGACCAGACGCTGTTCTGAGCCCGCCCCGGCTGCGGTCCCGGCTACTGTCCCGGCTGCTGTCCCCGCTCCGGGGGCGCCTCAGCCGTCGGCGAGCCGGGCGGGGAACCCGCCCGTGGCGACCGGCCCCCAGCGCTCGATCGTGATCCGCACGATCGACTTGCCCTGCGTGACCATCGCGGCGCGGTACTCGTCCCAGTCGGGGTGCTCGCCGGCGGCCGCACGGTAGTAGTCCACCAGCGGCTCGACGGACTCGGGGGAGTCGATCACCTCGGCCGTGCCGTCCACCTGCACCCACGCGTCGTCGAAGTCGTCGCCGAGCGCCATCAGGGACGCCTCGGGCCGCCGGCGCAGGTTCACCACCTTCGCGCGCTCGGGGTAGGTGGAGATCACCACGCGCCCCTCGCCGTCGACGGCGAACGTCACCGCGCTCAGCTGCGGGCGCCCGTCGGCGCGCGTCGTGGCCAGCACGCCCTTGCGGCGCTCGCGGAGCACGGCGAGCAGCCCCTCGCGGTCGACCTTCGTGTTCGTGGCGATCCTGCGGGCCATGGGAAACCCTTCGTCGGGGACGGTGGTGCGACGGATAGACTCGCACAGGCGCACGGGTCCCGTGCCGCCCCCCACGTCATCCTGAATCCCTAGGAAGGACCTCTCCGTGCTGCGCACCCACACGGCCGGCTCGCTGCGGGCCGAGCACATCGGTCAGACCGTCACCCTCACGGGCTGGGTCGACCGCCGTCGCGATCACGGGGGAGTGGCCTTCATCGACCTGCGCGACGCCTCGGGCATCGCCCAGGTCGTCATCCGCGACGAGTCGGTGGCGCACCCGCTGCGCGCCGAGTTCGTCCTGCAGGTCACCGGCGAGGTCGCCCGCCGCCCGGAGGGCAACGCGAACCCCAACCTCGCCACCGGCGAGATCGAGGTCATCGCCAAGGACGTCGCGGTGCTCAACGAGTCCGCGCCGCTGCCGTTCCAGGTCTCCACCGCGCTCGCGGACACCGAGACCATCGGCGAGGAGGCGCGCCTCAAGCACCGCTACCTCGACATGCGCCGCCCGCAGCAGGCCCACGCCCTGCGCCTGCGCGCCAAGGCGAACCAGGCGGCCCGCCGCGTGCTGGACGAGCACGAGTTCGTCGAGATCGAGACGCCCACGCTGACCCGCTCGACGCCCGAGGGCGCCCGCGACTTCCTGGTGCCGGCCCGCCTGTCGCCGGGCTCCTGGTACGCGCTGCCGCAGTCGCCGCAGCTGTTCAAGCAGCTGCTCATGGTCGGCGGCATGGAGCGCTACTACCAGATCGCCCGCTGCTACCGCGACGAGGACTTCCGCGCCGACCGCCAGCCGGAGTTCACCCAGCTCGACGTCGAGATGAGCTTCGTGGACCAGGACGACGTCATCGCCCTGGCCGAGAAGATCCTCACGGCGCTCTGGCGCCTCATCGGCCACGAGATCACCACGCCGATCCCGCGCATGACCTACGCCGAGGCGATGCGCCTGTACGGCACGGACAAGCCGGACCTGCGCTTCGGCAACCCGCTGGTCGAGCTCACCGAGTACTTCGCCGAGACGCCGTTCCGCGTGTTCCAGGCGGAGTACGTCGGCGCCGTCGTGATGACCGGCGGGGCCGACCAGCCCCGCCGCCAGTTCGACGCCTGGCAGGAGTGGGCCAAGCAGCGCGGCGCCAAGGGCCTGGCGTACGTGACGTTCGCCGAGGACGGCACGCTCGGCGGCCCGGTCGCCAAGAACCTCTCGGACGCCGAGCGCGAGGGCCTGGCCGCCGCCACCGGCGCGCAGCCCGGCGACGCGGTGTTCTTCGCCGCCGGCCGCACGAGCGAGGCGCGCGCCCTGCTCGGCGCCGCCCGCCTGGAGATCGCCCGGCGCACCGGCCAGATCGACGAGGACGCCTGGGCGTTCGTGTGGGTCGTGGACGCGCCGCTGTTCAAGCCGGCGGGCGAGGACGACGACGTCGACCTCGGCCACTCCGCCTGGACGGCCGTGCACCACGCGTTCACCTCGCCCACGCCCGAGTGGGTCGAGAAGTTCGAGCAGGACCCGGGCAACGCGCTGGCCTACGCCTACGACATCGTGTGCAACGGCAACGAGATCGGCGGCGGCTCCATCCGTATCCACCGCCGCGACGTGCAGGAGCGCGTGTTCGACGTCATGGGCATCGGGCACGACGAGGCGCAGGAGAAGTTCGGCTTCCTGCTCGACGCCTTCCAGTTCGGCGCCCCGCCGCACGGCGGCATCGCGTTCGGCTGGGACCGCATCGTCGCCCTGCTGACGAAGTCGCCGTCCATCCGCGACGTCATCGCCTTCCCGAAGTCCGGTGGCGGGTTCGACCCGCTCACGGAGGCGCCCGCCCCGATCACCCCGGAGCAGCGCAAGGAGGCCGGCGTCGACGCGGTGCCCGGCGAGTGAGCCTCGACGCCGCGCTGCTCGAGCGGGTGACCCTGCCCGGCGTCGCGCTGCCGGCGCGCTGGGCGGGGCACCCCGTCGTCGTGGCGGAGAACGCCCGGCACGGCTGGGACGTCACGCACGCCTGGTCCGACGACGACGCGCTGCTCGTGCGGCTGCGCTGGCGCGAGCGGACCGACGGGGACCGACCGTTCGCCGTGGAGGCCGCCGACGACGCGGCGTCCGCGAGCCTGCTGTCGGTCGGGACGCCGGACGGCGCCGCGCGGCTCCTGCTGCGCGCCGCCGCGGACCTCGAGCGGGAGGGCACGAGCCTCGCCTCGGCCACGCGCTCGTCGGTGCCGCGCGGCACCCGCGCCACCCTCGCCGCCATGGCGGTGGCCGACCCGGGTCTCGTCGTGCCCGCCCCGTTCGACGCGCCCACCGACGGCGCGTGGGACTGGATGGGCACCACCTCCGACCCGCCGGCGCAGCCCGGCGAGGAGCGCGTCGAGGAGCTGGTCGGCGACGCCGGCCTCGCCGAGGCGCAGGCCGCGCGCGAGCGCGGCAACCCGCACGGCGAGCTGCCCGTCGACGAGCCGCGCTCGCGCTGGTGGGGCTGGCGGGACGACGACGGCGTGGTCCGCGGCGTGGTCGGCGCCAGCCGGCGCGTGCCGGGGCAGCCGTGGGTCCTCGGGTCCATCGGCACGGACCCGGGCTGGCGCGGGCGCGGCATCGCCGCGGCGACCACCGCCGTCGCCACCCGCGCCGGGCTCGCCGAGGTCCCGATGGTCACGCTCGGGCTGTACGCGGTCAACCACACCGCCCGGCGCCTGTACGCGCGCCTGGGGTACGAGCTGACGCAGGAGTTCGAGAGCCACCGCTGAGCGCGGTGCCGTGCCGACCGCCGCCGCGCCGCGGCGGTCGGTACGCTCCCGGGATGGCCACCGTGATCCCCTTCGACGGGCACACGCCCGACATCCACCCCACCGCCTGGGTCGCCCCGACGGCGACCGTCGTGGGCCGGGTGCGGATCGGCCCGCGCGCGAGCGTCTTCTACGGCGCGGTGCTGCGCGGCGACATGGACGAGATCGTGCTCGGCGAGGGCAGCAACCTGCAGGACAACTGCGTGGTGCACACCGACACCGGCGTGCCGACGCACATCGGCGCCGGGGTGGGCGTCGGGCACGGGGCGATCGTGCACGGCGCCACGGTCGAGGACGGCTGCCTCGTCGGCATGGGCGCCACCCTGCTCAACGGCTCGGTGGTGCGCACGGGCGCGTTCGTCGCGGCCGGCGCGCTCGTGCGCGAGGGCCAGGAGGTCCCGGCGCACCACCTCGCCGTCGGCGTGCCCGCCAAGGTCCGCGGCGAGCTCGACGAGGCCGGCCGGGAGCGGGTGCGGCGCAACGCGCTGCAGTACCAGGAGCTGGCCGAGCGGCACCGCGAGGCGGTCGGCTGAGCGTCCCGCCGGCCGGTCAGCGCGCCACGGCGACGTCGCCCGCACGCGGGCCGCGGCTTGGCGGCCCGAGGCGGTGTCGTCGTCCTCCAGCTGCGCGTCGATTTCGGCGTCGTCCGCGAGCCCGACGGCGACGAGGCCCTGCAGCAGGTCCCAGCGCAGGTC
>NZ_LWGM01000158.1 GCF_001750215.1 Isoptericola variabilis
GCCCGGCCCGGGCGCGCACGGGCCGGCGCGCCTGCACGAGCCCGGAGCACCCGGGGAGAGGGACCGCGAACATGAGCACCACGGACGCCGCGGCGACCACCACCGGCGCCGCCGCGCCGGACGGCCCGGTCGGGGCCGTCACCCTGGCGGACGTGCGCGAGGCCGCCGCGCTGCTCGACGGCGTCGCCACCCGCACGCCGGTGCAGCGGCTGCGGGTGCTGTCGGAGCAGGTCGGCGACCCCGTCGTGCTGAAGCTGGAGAACCTCCAGCGCGCGGGCTCGTTCAAGATCCGTGGCGCCTACACCCGCATGTCCCGCCTGACGCCGGAGCAGAAGGCGCTCGGCGTGGTCGCGGCGTCGGCGGGCAACCACGCCCAGGGCGTGGCCCTCGCCGCGCAGCTGCTCGGCATCGACGCCACGGTGTTCATGCCCGTGGACGCCCCGCTGCCCAAGCTCGCGGCCACGCGGGCGTACGGCGCCGACGTGCGGCTCGTGGGCAGCAGCGTGGACGAGGCCCTCGTCGCGGCCCGCACCGAGGCCGCGCGGTCCGGCCGCGTGCTCATCCACCCGTTCGACCACGTCGACGTCGTCGCCGGCCAGGGGACCCTGGGCCTGGAGGTGCTGGAGCAGGTGCCCGACGTCGGTACTGTCGTGGTGCCGCTCGGCGGCGGTGGGCTCGTGGCGGGCATCGCGACGGCGCTGGCCGAGGCGGCCCCGCACGTGCGCGTGGTGGGCGTGCAGGCGCAGAACGTGGCCGCCTACCCGCGGTCGCTCGCGGCCGGGCGCCCCCTGGCCGCCGACGCGCGCCCGACGATGGCGGACGGCATCGCCGTCGGGACCCCGGGCGAGGTGCCCTACGCGATCCTGGAGCGGCTCGGGGTGGAGGTACGCACGGTCACCGAGGACGAGCTCTCCCGCGCGCTGCTGCTCGTCGCCGAGCGGGCGAAGCTGGTGGTCGAGCCGTCCGGTGCCGCCGCCGTCGCCGCGGTCACGGCCGCCCCGCAGGACTTCGCCGGGCGCGGCGCCGTCGTGCCCGTGCTCACCGGCGGCAACATCGACCCGCTGCTGCTCATGCGGGTGATCCAGCACGGCATGGTGGCGGCCGGCCGCTACCTGCAGCTGCGGGTGCGCGTCGACGACCGCCCCGGTGCCCTCGCGGCGCTCGTCGAGGCGGTGGCCGCCGCCGGCGGCAACGTGGTGCACGTGGACCACACCCGCACCGACGTGTCGCTGGCCGTCTCCGAGGTGCTCGTGACGCTGCAGGTCGAGGCCAAGGGGTTCGAGCACCGCGACGAGATCGTGTCCCGGCTGCGCGGGGCGGGCTTCGGCGTCGAGTGACCCGCCAGGCGGGCGCGCCCTCGGGCGCGAGCCGGTGCCCGGGAGACGCAGAACGCCGGAGGGCGGCCCCGACGGGGCCGCCCTCCGGCGTCTCGCTGCTCCGTGGTCGTCGGGGACGACTCAGCCGGAGAAGGGCTTCGCGGCCTTGATCTCGACCGTGAACTCCTTGCCGTTCGGGGCGGTGTAGGCGACGGTGTCGCCGACGGAGTGGCCGTCGATCGCCGCGCCGAGCGGCGAGGTGGGGGAGTACACGTCCAGGTCCGTGGTGCCCGCGATCTCGCGCGAGCCGAGGAGGAAGGTCATCTCCTCGCCGGCGAGCAGCGCGGTGACGACCATGCCCGGCTCGACCTTGCCGTCGTCCGGCGGCGTGCCGATGCGCACGCTGCGCAGCTTCTCGGTGAGCTCGCGGATGCGGGCCTCGTTCTTGGCCTGCTCCTCGCGGGCAGCGTGGTAGCCGCCGTTCTCCTTGAGGTCGCCCTCGTCGCGGGCGGCGGCGATGCGCTCGGCGATCTCGGTGCGGGCAGGCCCGGAGAGGTGCTCCAGCTCAGCCTTCAGCCGGTCGTGAGCCTCCTGGGTGAGCCAGGTGACGTTTGCCTCGGTCACGAGGGCTCTCCTTTCGTGGTGCTCGTCAGCCTGCCCGGGGCCGCACGCGTCCGCCCGGCGGGCGTCCGGCACGCGCGTCGGCTGGTGTCAGGACTGTTCTGTGAATCCCTCAGCGTAGCCGGGATCGGCCGGACGGGGGGAATCGTGCCGCTGCGCGAGCGGGTGAACGGGGCGGCCTCCGGACGCGCTCAGCCCGGCCGGCAGCCCTCGACGACGCCGGTGGTGGCCAGCTGCGAGGTGCGCACGGTGACCCCGTACCGGCTCGTCTGCCCGTCGCTGGGGCCCACGGGCACCTCCAGCGTGCCCACCTGGGCGTAGGACTCGGACAGCGCCTCGACGGTGCACACCGCCGTCGACCCCGGCGGCATGGAGACCTGCAGGTCCACCTGCACGCGCTCGGCGTCCAGCACGCGGAAGCTCACGACGTCGGCCGTGACCGGGTTGGCGGCGTACTGCGACCAGGCGAGGTAGCCCACCGCGGCGACGGCCAGCGCGATCGCCGCCCAGATCGCCACGAGCGCGCGGCGCGGCAGGCGCGTGCGCCCCCGCCCGCCGTCCTCCGGCTCCAGCTCGTCGTCCGCGGGGACCGACGGCGCGGGGCGCGGCCGGCGCCCGTACCTGTCCGCGGGCGGGACGGAGGAGGAAGGGTCGCTCATGGTGAATGATTGTGGTCCATGGGCACGCCTGCCGTCGCCCTGCCCCTGCCGCGGCCCGCTCCGGCCGGCCGGCGGCCCTGTTCGTCCCAGGAGGTCCTGACTTGACCAGCGCTGGAGCCGGCACGCCCGAGCGGCTGCGCCTGATGGCCGTGCACGCCCACCCCGACGACGAGTCGAGCAAGGGGGCCGCGACCACCGCCCGGTACGCGGCGGAGGGCGTGGACGTGCTGATCGTCACGTGCACGGGCGGCGAGCGCGGGGACGTGCTCAACCCCTCGTACGTGGTGCCCGAGGGGCACGAGTTCGACACGATCGAGGGCAAGCGCGCCGTGCGCCGGCTCGAGATGGCCGCCTCCGCCGCGGCGCTCGGGGTGCGCCACGAGTGGCTGGGGTTCGTCGACTCGGGCCTGCCGGAGGGCGACCCGCTGCCGCCGCTGCCGGAGGGCTGCTTCGCGCTGACGCCGCTCGAGGAGGCCGCGGCGCCGCTGGTGGAGGCCGTGCGCCGGTTCCGCCCGCACGTCATCACCACGTACGACCCGTCCGGCGGCTACCCGCACCCGGACCACGTGTACACGCACACCGTGACGATGGAGGCCTGGCAGGCGGCCGGCGACCCGGAGCGCTACGTCGTCGACGGCGGCGCGCCCGCGTGGGAGCCGCTCAAGCTCTACTACAACCACGGCTTCTCGATCGAGCGCATCCGTGCCGTGCACGCGCGGCTGGTCGAGCGCGGCCTGGAGTCGCCGTTCGGGTCGTGGATCGAGACGCGCGAGGCGCTCGAGGTCCCCGAGCGCGAGGTGACCACACGCATCGAGGTGGCCGACTGGTTCCCCCAGCGCGACGCCGCCCTGCGGGCGCACGCGTCGCAGATCGACCCCGACGGGTTCTTCTTCGCCGTGCCGCGCGAGGTCGAGCGCGAGGTGTGGCGCACCGAGGAGTACGAGCTGGCCGAGTCGCGGGTGGAGACCACGCTGCCCGAGGACGACCTGTTCGCCGGCATCCGCGGGACGGAGGCGGCCCGGTGAGCGCGCTGCACGCCGCCGCCTGGGCGGTCACGGAGGTCTCGCTGCGCCTCGGGACGGCGGCGCCGTCGCCGAGCCCCAGCCCGGTCCGCCAGCTCGAGGACTACGAGGTCTCGCCCGGCATCGCCGGCTTCGTCGCCACGTTCGCGCTCGTGCTGGTGGCGATCCTGCTGTTCCTGTCGCTGACCCGGCACCTGCGCCGCACCACCCACAACGCCCAGGCCCAGGGCCTGCCGGTGGCCGAGCCGCGGCGCGTGCGCCCGGGCCGCCCCGGGGACGGCCGGGGCGACGGCGGCTCGGCCGCGAGCACGGGCGGCGACGCGGGCGGGTCCGACGGCGGCGGCGGGGGCGGCGAGTGACGTCACCGGTGCGCGTCACGGTCGCGCAGGTCGCGGTCTCCGACGACCACGCCGCCAACCGCGAGGTCGTCACCGACGTCGCGGCCGCGGCCGCCCGCGCCGGGGCCGACCTGCTCGTGCTGCCCGAGTACGCCTCCGGCTACGACCGCCGCGGCGTCGGCATCGAGCACGCCGAGCCGCTCGACGGGCCGTTCGTGACGCACCTGCGCGCGCTGGCCCGCGACCACGGCCTCGCGATCGTCGCGGGCACCACGCTGCCCGGCACGACGCCGGTGGCCGGGGTGCCCAGGGACGGGGCGCCCGGGGCCGGGGCGCCCGGGGGCGGCGCCCCCGCCCGCCTGCGGGCGGTCAACGCCGTCGTCGCCGTGGCGGCGTCGGGAGAGCTCGCCGGGGCGTACCGCAAGGTGCACCTGTACGACGCGTTCGGCGGCCGGGAGTCGGACACCCTCGAGCCGGGCCCGGCCGACGCGCCGCCGCTGACGCTGCCCGTCGGCGACCTCACGTTCGGCGTCCTGACCTGCTACGACCTGCGCTTCCCGGAGGCCGCGCGGCGCGTGGTCGACGCCGGGGCGCAGGTGCTGCTGGTGCCCGCGGCCTGGGTGGCGGGGCCGCTCAAGGCCGACCACTGGCGCACGCTGCTGCGGGCGCGGGCGATCGAGAACACCGCCGTCGTGATCGGCGTCGGCATGGCGGGCGGCGGCGTCACGGGGCGGTCGCTGCTCGTGGGGCCCGACGGCGTCGTCGGCCTCGAGCTCGGCGAGGCGCCCGACGTGCGGACGGTCGACCTCGACCCGGAGCCGCTGGCCGCCGAGCGGCTGCGCAACCCGTCGCTGGCGAACCGCCGCTACCGCGTCGTGCCCGCCTGAGCCGGCCCGCCCGGAGTCACAGGGCGGCGAGGAAGATCGCCACCGTGTGGCAGGCGAAGCCCACCACCGTCAGGGCGTGGAAGATCTCGTGGAAGCCGAACCAGCGCGGCGACGGGTCGGGGAACCGGGTGCCGTAGACGACGGCGCCGAGGGTGTAGGCCAGGCCGCCGCCCGCCACGAGCCACACCACCGCCGGCCCGCCGGTGGCCCAGAACTGGCCCATGTAGGCCACGGCCACCCAGCCCAGCGCCACGTACACCGGCACGTAGACCCAGCGCGGCGCACCCATCCACAGCACGCGGGCGAGCAGGCCGGCGACGGCGCCGACCCAGACGATGGTCAGCAGGGTCGTCGCGGTGGGCGGGTCGAGCAGCAGCACGGCCAGCGGCGTGTAGGTGCCGGCGATGATGAGGAAGATGTTGGAGTGGTCCGCGCGCCGCAGCGCGGCGGCGACGCGGGGCGACCAGCTGCCGCGGTGGTACACGGCGCTCGTGCCGAACAGCATGAGGGCGGTCAGCGCGAAGACGCCGGCCGCGACCTTGCCCGCCACCGGCGGGGCGAGCACCACGAGCACGATGCCGGCCGCGAGCACGAGGGGCGCCGTGACGGCGTGGATCCACCCGCGCAGCCGCGGCTTGATCTGCGCGGCGGCGGTGCTGACGGTCTGGACGACGGCGGAGCGGGCCTCGTGGGCCGCGTCGCGAGCGCCGTCGGCCGCGGAGCTCGCGGCCCGGTGGGCGCCGGCCGCGGCGTGGCGGGCGACGTCGACGGGGTCGGGGACGTCGGAGCGGCGGTGGGTGGCTGCTGCCACAGGGGCCTCCTGGCTCGTCGGGTGCAGCGGTCGTAACCTACGCTCGCGTAGGTTACGCAACCGTAGCCTACGGCGCTCGGCGCGCGGCCGCGCGGTCGCGCCCCGCCCCGAAGATCGCACGGGGGCGGCCGTCCTGTGAAGATCGTGCGACAGGGCCCGCCGCGGCCCGCCGGGCAGCCGGGAAGGCCCTGGCCGGGCGGTAGCGTGTCACCGTGCGCCTGCCCCATCCGCTCTACGGCCTCTACGAGCGGCGTCTCGCCGCCTCGCTGCTGCCGGACCGGATGCCCCGCCACGTGGGCGTCATCCTCGACGGCAACCGCCGCTGGGCGAAGTCCTTCGGCGAGCCGGCGGCCGCCGGCCACCGGCGCGGCGCCGACAAGATCGCGGAGTTCCTCGGCTGGGCCGAGGAGCTCGGCATCGACGTCGTGACGCTGTGGATGCTGTCCACCGACAACCTCGCGCGCTCGGCCGACGAGCTGGGCGACCTGATGGAGATCCTCGAGGACGCCGTGCGCGACCTGGCCGCGTCGGGCCGCTGGCGGCTGCGCGTCGCGGGGCGGACCGAGCTGCTGCCCGCCCCGCTGGCCACCGCGCTGCGCCAGGCCGAGGAGGCGACGGCCCACGTCGAGGGCCTCGAGGTCAACGTGGCCATCGGCTACGGCGGCCGCCACGAGATCGCCGACGCGGTGCGCTCGTTCCTGCGCGAGCAGGCCGGCCGCGGTGCGACGCTCGCCGAGCTCGCCCAGAGCATCGACGTCGAGCACATCGCCGAGCACCTGTACACCAAGGGCCAGCCCGACCCCGAGCTGGTCATCCGCACCTCGGGGGAGCAGCGGATCGGCGGGTTCCTCATGTGGCAGTCGGCGCACTCGGAGCTGTACTTCTGCGAGGCGTACTGGCCCGACTTCCGGCGCCTGGACTTCCTGCGCGCCCTGCGCGACTACTCCCGCCGCGAGCGGCGCCTCGGGCGCTGACCGCCGAGAACGGACAGGAGGACCGCATGGACGACGCCGCCCGCCGGGTCACCGCCGAGGAGCGCGCCGCCGCCGCCACGTGGGAGGCGCTGTTCCGCACCCAGGTGGTCGTGCTGCGCCGGCTGCAGGACGACCCGATCTGGGGCCAGGTCTCGATGCGTGAGTACGACGTGCTGTTCGTGCTCGTCGAGGGCGGCGGAGCGCTGCGGCTGCGCGAGCTCACCGAGGGCATCCTCCTGGCCCAGTCGTCGGTGTCCCGGCTCGTGGAGCGGATGGAGAGGCGCGGGCTCGTCACGCGCTCCACGCCGGCCGACGACGCCCGCGGCACGCTCGTGACGATCACCGACCTCGGCCGGCGTCTGCAGCGCGAGACCGGCGCCGAGCACGTGCGCGCCATCGGCCGGTACGTGGGCGAGGCGCTCGACGACGACCAGCAGGCCCGGCTGCGGTCCCTGCTCGAGGCCCTGCGCGCCGCGCAGGCGGACATCCCGCCGGTGGACCGCGGGGCGCGGCGCGGCCGCCGCGGCTGACCGCCGGGCCTGCGGCCGGTCCTGCGCCGGACGACGGGGAGCGCGCCGGGAGCCCCGACCTGCGCCGACGGCGGGGCGCGGCTGGCTATCCTCGGCCGCGTGACCGGTACCACGCAAGGGAGCGCGCCGGTGGTCGAGAGCCGCAGCAGCGCCGCGCCGCACGTCGTCGTCGCCCCCGACTCCTTCAAGGGCAGCCTGGCCGCCGTCGACGTCGCGGCGGCCCTCGCCGCGGGGGTGCGGGACGCCGTCCCCGACGCCCGCGTCACCTGCCTGCCGATGGCCGACGGCGGCGAGGGCACGCTCGAGGCGCTCCTGGGGGTGTGGGGCGTCGAGGCCCGTGCGCTCGCCACGGTGGACGCGATCGGGCGGCCCACCACGGCGCGCTGGGCCGTCT
Source organism: Isoptericola variabilis (assembly GCF_001750215.1). Lineage (GTDB taxonomy): Bacteria > Actinomycetota > Actinomycetes > Actinomycetales > Cellulomonadaceae > Puerhibacterium > Puerhibacterium variabilis_A. Next base: position 7,553 of record NZ_LWGM01000158.1, read on the forward strand.
CCCCGGACGGCACGGTCGGCGTCGTCGAGCTGGCCGAGGCGAGCGGGCTGCCGCGGGTCGCCGACGCGCCGCCCCGGCCGCT
>NZ_LWGM01000159.1 GCF_001750215.1 Isoptericola variabilis
GCACGGCGCGCGGCTCGAGCTCGCGGTCGGCCCGCGCGGCGCGCGTCCGCGAGAGCGCGACGGCGCCGAGCGCGATCCCGGCGGCCACCAGGGCGATGGCGACCCGCAGCGCGGTGTTGGCGTCGGCCGGCACGCTGAGCGCCACCACGGCGGGCGCGATGAGCACCGAGACGAGGTTCATCACCTTGATGAGCGGGTTGATCGCCGGGCCCGCCGTGTCCTTGAACGGGTCGCCGACGGTGTCGCCGATGACCGTGGCGGCGTGCGCCTCCGAGCCCTTGCCGCCGTGGGCGCCGTCCTCGACGATCTTCTTCGCGTTGTCCCAGGCGCCGCCGGAGTTGGCCAGGAAGATCGCCATGAGCACGCCGGCGCCGATGGCCCCTGCGAGGAACCCGGCGAGCGGGCCGACGCCCAGGCCGAAGCCGACGGCGATCGGCGCGAACGCCGCCAGCAGGCCGGGCGTGGCCAGCTCACGCAGGGAGTCGCGGGTGCAGATGTCGACGACGCGGCCGTACTCGGGGCGCTCCTCGAACGTCATGATCCCGGGGTGCTCGCGGAACTGGCGGCGCACCTCCAGCACGATCGCGCCGGCGGCGCGGGTCACGGCGTCGACGGCCAGGCCGGAGAACAGGAACACCGTCGCGGCGCCGAGGATCACGCCCACGAGGGTGATGGGCGAGGTGATCTGGTAGTCGAGCATCGCGGCGACCAGGCCGGTGCCCCGGTCGGCCACGTCCGCCAGCGCGGCGGAGACGGCGTCGGCGTACGAGCCGAACAGCGCCGTGGCGGCCAGCACCGCGGTGGCGATGGCGATGCCCTTGGTGATCGCCTTGGTGGTGTTGCCGACGGCGTCGAGGTCCGTCAGCGTCTGCGCGCCCACCTCGTCGACGTCGCCCGACATCTCGGCGATGCCCTGCGCGTTGTCGCTGACCGGGCCGAACGTGTCCATCGCGACGATGACGCCCACCGTGGTGAGCAGGCCGCACCCGGCCAGCGCCACCAGGAACAGCGACAGCCACACCGAGCCGCCCGCCAGGAGGAACACCCCGCAGATCGCCGCGGCGATGATGCCGGCGGTCCAGACGGCGGACTGGAAGCCGACGCCGATGCCGGACAGCACCACGGTGGCCGCGCCGGTGCGGCTGGTGGCGGCCACGTGCAGCGTCGGCTTCGACGTCGTGCCGGTGAAGTAGCCGGTGATCCACAGGATGACGCCGGCCAGCACGACGCCGATGACGACCGCCAGGCTGGCGACCACCCGCGGGTCGGCGGTGACGTCGCCGAGGTCGGCGGTGCCGCCGAGCTCGGCGAACGAGCCGGGCAGGTAGGCGAACGCGGCGACGGCGGCCAGCGCCGCCCCGGCCACGGCCGAGACGTAGAAGCCGCGGTTGATCGCCGCCAGGCCGCTCTCGTTCCCCCGCACCCGGGTGACCAGCACGCCGAGCAGCGCGACGAACGCGCCGATCGCCGTGACGATCAGCGGGAACACCAGGCCCTGCTCCCCCATCGCGGCCTTGCCGAGGATGAGGGCCGCCACCAGCGTCACGGCGTAGGACTCGAACAGGTCGGCGGCCATGCCGGCGCAGTCGCCGACGTTGTCGCCCACGTTGTCGGCGATGGTCGCGGCGTTGCGCGGGTCGTCCTCGGGGATGCCCTGCTCGACCTTGCCCACCAGGTCCGCGCCGACGTCGGCCGCCTTGGTGAAGATGCCGCCGCCGACGCGCATGAACATCGCCAGCAGGGCGGCGCCGAAGCCGAAGCCCTCCAGCACCGCGGGCGCGTCCTCGCGGTAGCCGAGCACCACGAGCGCCGCGCCGAGCAGGCCCAGGCCCACCACCGACATGCCCACCACGCCGCCGGTGCGGAACGCGATCCGGGCGCCGGCGGCGCGTCCGCCCGGCTGCGTGGCGGCCGCGGCGACGCGCACGTTGGCGCGCACGGCCAGCCACATGCCGAGGTAGCCGATCGCCGCGGAGAACGCCGCCCCGAACAGGAACGCCACGCTGCGCCCCACCCGGACGCCGCCGTCGCCCGGCAGCAGGAACAGGAGAGCGAACACGACGATCGCGAACCAGCCCAGCGTGCGGAACTGCCGGTTGAGGTAGGCCGCCGCGCCCTCCTGGACCGCCCGGGCGATGTCCCGCATCCGCTCGGTGCCCTCGCCGGCGGCGAGGACCTGCCGCCGCAGGACGAGCGCACAGCCGAGGGCCGCGAGGCCTATGACCGCGATGACCGCGACGATGGTGATGCTGGTGGTCCCGAGAGTGAGCATCCGTCCTCCTCGACGAGCTGCCTGGGCCTCGTGGTGCCTGCGCTGCGCTCGGGCCCCGGTGCTGGAGCCCGCCCCCCTCAAGAAGAGGTTCCCGCCGGCACCGTTGACGGCGGGATGCGCGAGTCTAACCACATGTGACGGGCGTCACGAAAGGTACGACCAGTCGCGCGTCCCGGCGGTGTCGACCCAGGCCCCGGGCCCGGGCGCGCCGGGGGTGCGTGGAAGACTGCAGCCATGCCTGCCACCCCCGTGCCCGCTCGTCCCGTGCCCGGCGAGGCCCGCGCCCACGCCGAGGACCTGGGTGCCTTCGTCACCGCCTCGCCGTCGTCGTTCCACGCCGCCGAGGAGATCGCCCGCCGCGCCGAGGCGGCGGGCTTCGTCCGGCTGGACGAGGCCGCCCCCTGGGAGGTCGTGCCAGGTGGCCGGTACGTCGTCGTGCGGGACGGCTCGGCGGTCGCGTTCGCCGTGCCGGCGTCGGCGGGCGCGACGACGCCGTTCACGATCGTGGGCGCGCACACGGACTCCCCCGGCTTCAAGCTCAAGCCGCACCCCACCACGGGCGGGGCCGGCTTCGCGCAGGCCGGCGTCGAGGTCTACGGCGGCCCGCTGCTCAGCTCGTGGCTCGACCGCGAGCTGGAGCTCGCCGGCCGGGTCGTCACCGCCGACGGCGCCGAGCACCTCGTGCGCACGGGGCCGTTCCTGCGCATCCCGCAGCTGGCGATCCACCTCGACCGGTCCGTCAACGACGGGCTCACCCTCGACAAGCAGCGGCACACCCAGCCGGTGTGGGGCCTGTCCGCCGGGCTCGGCGAGGGCGCGGACCTGCTCGCCGCGCTCGCCGCGACGGCCGGCGGCGCGGGCGTCGACCGCGACCAGGTGCTCGGCTACGACATCGTCGTCGCGGACACCCAGGCGCCGCGCGCCTTCGGGGCCGACCAGGCGCTGTGGGCGTCCGGCCGGCTGGACAACCTGCTCTCGACGCACGCCGCGACCACCGCGCTGCTGGACCTGGCCGCCGAGGGGGCGCCCGAGGCCGGCCCGATCGCGATGGTCGCCGCGTTCGACCACGAGGAGATCGGCTCGGCGTCCCGCTCCGGCGCCGCCGGCCCGTTCCTCGAGGACGTGCTGCTGCGGGTCTCCGCCGCGCTCGGCGCCACCGCCGAGGAGCGGGCACGGGCCTTCGCCGCGTCGTTCCACGTCAGCTCCGACGTCGGCCACGGCGTGCACCCGAACTACCCGGAGCGGCACGACCCGGCCGTGCGGCCGGTCGTCGGCGGCGGGCCGATCCTCAAGATCAACGCCAACCAGCGCTACTCCACCGACGCCCACGGCGCGGCCCGCTGGCAGGCGGCCTGCGCGGCGGCCAGGGTGCCGTCCCAGGAGTTCGTGTCCAACAACTCGATCCCCTGCGGCTCGACGATCGGCCCCATCACGGCCACGCGGCTCGGCATCCGCACGGTCGACGTGGGCGCGCCGATCCTGTCGATGCACTCGGCGCGCGAGATGACCGCCGTGGTGGACCCCTGGTACCTGAGCCGGGCGATGGCGCAGGCGCTGCGCGGCTGACCTGCCGTCACCCCCGGGTGGGAGGATGGCCGGGTGCCGCAGCGTCCTTCCTCGTCGCCCGCACCCGGGTCGGTCGACGCCGGGCCACACGACGCCGGGCACCCGTTGCTCGACGTGCTCGTCGCCGGCGGCGCCCGCGCCGACCGGCTCACCCACGTGCGCACCCTGCCCGGGCGGACGGGCCGGACCGCCGACTGGCCGGGCTGGGCCGACCCCGCGCTGGTCGACGGCTACCGCGCACTCGGCGTCGAGCGGCCGTGGGTGCACCAGGTCCAGGCCGCGGACGCCGCGTGGGCGGCACAGGACGTGGCCCTGGCGACGTCGACGGGCTCGGGCAAGTCGCTCGCGTTCTGGCTGCCCGCGCTGACCGCCGTGGGGCGCGAGCTGCCGCCGCAGCGCCGCGGGTCCGTGCTCTACCTGTCCCCGACGAAGGCGCTGGCCGCCGACCAGCTCGCGGGCCTGCAGCGGGTGGTCGCCGCGACGCGCGAGGCCGCCGGGCCGGGCGGCGGCGACCTGCGGGTGGCGACCTGCGACGGCGACACGCCGTCCGAGGAGCGCCGCTGGGTCACCGAGCACGCCGACGTCGTCCTCACCAACCCCGACTTCCTGCACTTCTCGATGCTGCCGGGCCACCGGCGCTGGGCGCGGTTCCTGCGCGGGCTGCGGTACGTCGTCGTCGACGAGGGCCACACGTACCGCGGGGTGTTCGGCGCCCACGTGGCGCTCGTGCTGCGGCGGCTCGCCCGGCTCGCGGCGCACTACCGGCCCAGGGCGGGCGGTGCGGCCGGCTCGGCGGACGGCACGGACGGCGGCGCCACCGGCACCGTGGGGGCGCCCGGGCCGCTGACGTTCGTCGTCGCGAGCGCGACGACGGCCGACCCCGCCGCGAGCACGGCACGGCTGCTCGGCGTCGCGCCGGAGGACGTCGTCGCCGTCGACCAGGACGCCTCGCCCGCCGGGCGGCGCACCGTGGCGCTGTGGCAGCCGCCGGAGCTGGACTCGTTCGCGTTCGAGCGGACCTCGGCGTCCGGCGAGGGCCCCGCGATGGACGACGACCCCTGGGCGCTGCCGGACCCCCTGGACCCGGCGCACGTCGAGACCGACGGCCCCACCGTCGTCACCGCGGAGGGCGCGGCGGACCACCCGCGCCGCTCCGCGACCGCTGAGGCCGCCGACCTGCTCGCCGACCTCGCCGCGCACGGGGCCCGGACGCTCGCCTTCACGCGCTCGCGCCGCGGCGCGGAGTCGGTCGCGCAGCAGGCGCGCGACCACCTGCGCCCGGTGTCCACCGAGCTGAGCCACCGCGTCGCGGCCTACCGCGGCGGGTACCTGCCCGAGGAGCGCCGGGCGCTGGAGGAGGCCGTGCGCACCGGCGCGCTGCTCGGCCTGGCCACGACGAACGCGCTCGAGCTCGGCGTGGACATCTCCGGGCTCGACGCCGTGCTCATCGCCGGCTGGCCCGGCACGCGGATGTCGCTGTGGCAGCAGGCCGGGCGCGCCGGGCGCGCCGGCGCCGACGGCGTCGCCGTGTTCGTCGCCCGCGAGGACCCCCTGGACACGTACCTGGTGACGCACCCGGAGGCGGTGTTCGACGCCCCGCTCGAGGCCACGGTGTTCGACCCGACCAACCCGTACGTGCTGGCCCCGCAGCTGTGCGCCGCGGCGCAGGAGATCCCGCTGCGCGGCGACGACCTGGCCGACTTCGGCGACCCGGCGAAGGTGCGCGAGGTGCTCGACGTGCTGGTGGCGCGGGGGCTGCTGCGCCGGCGGCCCTCCGGCTGGTACTGGACGCACGCGCAGCCGGCGGCCGGCCTGGCCGACCTGCGCGGCAGCGGCGGGCAGCCGGTGCGGGTGGTGGAGGCGCCGACGGGCCGCCTGCTCGGCACCGTGGACGCCGGCAGCGCCGACGGGCAGGTGCACGACGGCGCCGTGTACGTGCACCAGGGCGTCACCTTCGTCGTCGACCGCCTGGACCTGACCGACCGGGTGGCGCTCGTGGTGCGCCGCGACGTCGACCACGGCACCTGGTCGCGCGAGGTCATGGAGATCGCGATCGAGGACCCGGGCGAGGCGCCCGAGGGCTCGCGCGAGGTGGTCGAGCGCTCGTGGGGGCCGATCACCTGGGGCCTCGGGCCGGTCGAGGTGACCAGCCAGGTCGTCAGCTTCGAGCGGCGCCGCCTGCCCGACATGCAGGTGCTGGGCACCGAGGCGCTCGACCTGCCCAGCCGCACGCTCGCGACGACGGCGGTGTGGTGGTCGGTGCCCGACGACGTCCTGGCCGGCGCGGGCCTGACGCCCGACGTGGTGCCGGGCGCGCTGCACGCGGCCGAGCACGCCTCGATCGGCCTGCTGCCGCTGCTGGCCACCTGCGACCGCTGGGACCTGGGCGGGGTGTCGACCGCGCTGCACGCCGACACCGGCCAGGCCACCGTGTTCGTCTACGACGCCTACCCGGGCGGCGCGGGCTTCGCCGAGCGCGGCTACGAGCTGGGCGCCACGTGGCTGCGCGCCACCCGCGACGCCATCGCGGCCTGCCCCTGCGACCACGGGTGCCCCGCGTGCGTCCAGTCGCCGAAGTGCGGCAACTACAACTCGCCCCTCGACAAGGCGGCGGCGGTGACGTTGTTGGACGTGGTGCTGAGCCACGCGCCGCGAGCCTCGTAGCATCACGGGGTGACGACCGACATCTCCCTCGACGAGCGCCGCCGCTCCCGCGAGGACGCCCGCGTTGCCCCCGCCCACGCCCGGTCGTGGCTGCTGCTGTCCGCGCTGCGGACCGACCTGTTCGACGCCGCGCAGCTCTCGCGCGCCGACCAGGTGATCCTCGACTGCGAGGACGCCGTGGACGACAGCCTCAAGGACTCCGCCCGCGCGGGCGTGCTCGAGTGGCTGGCGGCCGGCGGCCGCGCCTGGGTGCGCATCAACGAGCGCAGCTCGGCGGCGTGGGCCGACGACGTCGCCGCCCTGCGCGACGCGCCCGGCCTGGCCGGCGTGATGCTCGCCAAGACCGAGAGCCCCGACGAGGTGGTCGACACGGTCCAGCGCCTCGGTGGGCACCTGCCCGTGATCGCGCTCGTGGAGTCGGCCCTGGGCATCGAGGACGCCGTGTCGATCGCCCGCGCCCCCGGCGTCTTCCGCCTGGCCTTCGGGTCCGGCGACTACCGCCGCGACACCGGCACCGCGAACGAGCCGCTCGCCATGGCCTACCCGCGCTCGCGCCTCGTCACCGCCTCGCGCATCGGCGGTCTCACCGGCCCGATCGACGGCCCGACGGTCGGCACGAGCCACCCGCTGGTGCGCGAGCAGTCCGCCGACGCCGTCGCCCTCGGCATGACGGGCAAGCTGTGCCTCGACCTCGAGCAGCCCGCCGTGGTCAACGAGTCCTTCAGCCCGTCCCCGGCGGACGTCGCCTGGGCGATCGACTTCCTCACCGGCTTCGAGGCCTCCGGCGGCGTCATCCGCGACGGGTCCGACAAGCCGCGCCTCGGCCGCGCCCGGCTCATCCGCGAGCGTGCGCAGCTGTTCCGGGTCAACCCGTCCTGACCCCGCCACGACGGCCGGTGCGGCAGCAGGCGCGACCGCACCGGCCGTCGTCGTCCCCGCAGAGGTCCTGCCGGTCGTCGTCGCACCGGCCGTCGTCGCGCTCACCGGAGCCGTAGCGCCGCCGGCAAGCCGCGGCCCGGCACGGGCGTGCGCCTCGGCGACGCCGAGGACGCCGGCCCAGGAGCCGCCCGGCCCCACGGCGGGCCGGGTGGC
>NZ_LWGM01000016.1 GCF_001750215.1 Isoptericola variabilis
CACCCGCGCGATCAGCTCCGTCTGCGCGGCGGGCTGCAGCGAGGCGATGGCGGCGCGCTGCGCCACGTGGGAGACGCCGAACGGCGTCGAGACGGCGCGGATGCCCGCCACCAGGCGAGGGGAGCCGGCGGCCTCGACCTGGTCCACGACGCCCTGCTCCACGTCGCCCGCGACGTCGTCGAGGTCGACGATCGCGACGCGCCGGCCCTCGAGGGTGCCGGCCACGAGCTGCGGGCCGGCGGCCTGCAGGAACGTCAACCGCTGCTCCGCCGTCGTCTCGGTGGCGGCCAGCTGGTCGCGCAGGTCGTTGCGCTCGCCGCGCAGCGCGTCCACCTGGTCGGTGAGCTGGTCGCCGATGGCGCCCTGCAGCGGCCCGGCGCCGAGGATGATGCCGACGGCGAGCGCGAGGAACACGGAGATCAGCGAGACGAGGTGGTAGCGGAAGTCGATCACGGGAGGTGGGGGTTCCTTCGAGTGGTCCGGGTGGTCCGGGTGGTCGCGAGCAGGTCAGGTGCCGGGCGGCGGGGCGGCGTGCGCGCTCGCCGGCCGCCGGTCAGCCGGTCAGCCGCCGAAGAGGCTACCGACCCAGGACACGAAGTCGTCCAGCCGGGCGCCGGTGATGCCGAAGAAGGCCTGGCCCACCGATGTCGACCACATGGCCGCGAGGACCGCCGCGATGCCGGCGAGCGAGAGCAGGGTGAGCTGGAGGTTGGAGATGGAGGGGCGGTACAGCCGGGAGACGCCCTTGGCGTCCACCAGCTTGCCGCCGACCCGCAGGCGCGTCAGGAAGGTGCTGGCCATGCCGGCCCGGCCCTTGTCGAGGAACTCCACGAGGGTCGCGTGCGTGCCGACCGCGACGATGAGCTCGGCGCCCTCGTCGTCGGCGAGCAGCATGGCGATGTCCTCGCTGGTGCCGGTCGCGGGGAACACCACGGGCTCGACGCCCAGCGCCTGGACCCGCTCGAGGCCGGGGGCGTTGCCGTCGCGGTACGCGTGCACCACGACCTCCGCGCCGGAGGCGAGCGCCTTGTCCGACACGGAGTCCATGTCGCCGACGATCATGTCGAGCTTGAGGCCGGCGTCGAGGATCGCGTCCGCGCCGCCGTCGACCCCGACGAGCAGCGGCCGGTTCTCCTTGATGTAGGACCGCAGCATCGCCAGGTCCTCGCGGTAGTGGTACCCGCGCACCACGATCAGCACGTGGCGGCCCTCGAAGCGGGTCTTGACGGCCGGCACGCCGACGCCGTCGAGCAGCAGGTCCCGCTCGCGGCGCAGGTAGGTCATGGTGTTCTCGGCGAACCGCTCGATCTCGTCGGACAGGCCCTCGCGGGCGGCCGCGAGCTCCTTCTCGACCGTCTCGGGCGTCTGGCGGGTGCCCGCGGCGACCTCGCGACCGCCGCGCAGCACGCGCCCCTCGGCCACCTCGACCTCGACGCCGTCGGGCAGGTCCATCACGGCGGGGCCGAGGTCGTCGACGAGCACGATGCCGGCCTCGAGCAGGATGCCGGGGCCCGCGTTGGGGTACCGGCCCGACGTCGAGCGGGCGGCGTTGAGCACCGCCGCCGGCTGCGCCGCGACGAGCGCCTCGGCGGCGACGCGGTCGATGTCGACGTGGTCGATGACGGCCACGTCCCCGGGGGCGAGCCGCTTGGTCAGGTCCTTGGTGCGCCGGCCCACGCGGGCAGGTCCGCGCGTCGCGCCGTCGGCGCTGGTGGCGGACGGGCGGCTGGCGGACGGGACGGCCTTGCGGAGGATCGATCTCATATCGCCCTCATCGTCCCACGGTGGAGGACTCGAGGAGCTCGAGCGCGTGCGTCCGCGCCGCCTCGCTGTCCTCCTGGCCGGAGAGCATGCGGGCGAGCTCGCGCACGCGGTCGTCCCCCGCGACCTCCTGGACGCCGGTGACGGTGCCCTCGTCACCAGCGGACTTGGTCACCACGAGGTGGGCGTCGGCGAACGCCGCCACCTGGGCCAGGTGCGTGACCACGATCACCTGCGTACTGCGGGCCAGCCGGGCCAGCCGGCGGCCGACCTCGACGGCGGCCCGGCCGCCGACGCCGGCGTCGACCTCGTCGAACACGAACGTCGGCAGCACGGCCGTGGCGCCGCCGTCCTGGGCCTCCGCGCGCTCGGCCGCCGCGGTGGCCAGCGCCACCTCGACGGCGAGCATCACGCGGGACAGCTCGCCGCCGGAGGCGCCCTTGCCGAGCGGGCGGGCGGGCGCGCCCGGGTGCGGCACCAGCGAGAACGTGACGGCGTCGGCGCCCCACGCGCCCGGCTCGTCGGCCGGGTCGACGGCCACCTCGAGCCGCGCGCCGCCCATGGCCAGCCCGGCGAGCCCGGCGGTCACCGCCGCGGCGAGCCGCTCCCCCGCGGCCGCGCGGCCGGCGGTCACCTCGGCGCCGAGCCGCGCCAGCTCGGCGTCGAGCTCGCCGATGCGCTCCTGCATGCCGCGCAGCCGCTCGCCGCCGTCGTCGAGGTCGAGCAGCCGCAGGCCCGCGTCGGAGGCCCAGCGCAGCACGTCGTCGACGGTCTCGCCGTACGAGCGGGTCAGGGTGGTCAGCTCCGCCAGCCGCGTGTGGGCGGCCTCGAGGCCGGCCGGGTCCGCCTGCAGGTCGTCGACGTAGGCCGCCAGCTCGGTGGCGACGTCGGCCAGCAGGTAGCCCGCCTCGGCGACGCGCGAGCCCAGGTCGCCGAGCGCCGGGTCGTCGCCCGCCGCGGCCTCGAGCGCGCGGCGCGCGCGCGTGACCAGCTCCACGGCGCTGCCGGCGGACTCGACGTCCTCGCCGGCCAGCGCCTCGTGCGCCTCCGTCGCCGCCACGCGCAGGCTCTCCACGTTGCCCAGCCGCGCCACCATCGCCTGCAGCTCGGCGTCCTCCCCGGGCTTCGGGTCGACGCGCTCGACCTCCGCCAGCCCGAGCCGCAGCAGCTCGGCCTCGCGCGCCCGCTCGGCCGTGCGGGCGGTGAGGTCGTCGATCTCCGCCTGCAGCGCCGCGCGCTCGGACCAGGCGGTCCGGTAGGCGTCGACGACGGCGAGGTGCTCGGGCCCGGCGAACGTGTCCAGCGCCTCGCGCTGCTTCGACGCCGTGCGCAGGCGCAGCTGGTCGGTCTGGCCGTGCACGGTGACCAGCTCGTCGGCGATCTCCGCGAGCACGCCCTGCGGCACGCTGCGCCCGCCCAGGTGGGCCCGGGAGCGGCCGCCGGCGGCCACCGTGCGCAGCACGACGACGGTGCCGTCGTCGTCGGCCTCGCCGCCGGCCTCCTCCACGCGCTGGGCGACGGCCGGCCGGTCGGCGACCTGCCACCGGCCCTCGACGACGGCGCCGGCGGCGCCGGGGCGCACCGCGCCCGCGTCGGCCTTGCCGCCCATGAGCAGGCCGAGACCGGTGAGCACCATGGTCTTGCCGGCGCCCGTCTCACCGGTGATCACGGTGAGGCCGGCGGGCAGCGTCACGCGCGCGGCGCGGATGACGCCCAGGTTCTCGATGGCGATCTCCTCGAGCACGTCACACCTCCGAGGCGTCGTCCGGCCCGGTGGCGGCGCGGGCACGCGCGGCGGCCGCGGCGTCGTCCGCCGCCTCCCGCCAGCCCACCACGGGCAGGTTGAACTTGGACACGAGCCGGTCCGTGAACGGCGCCGGCGACAGGCGGGCGAACCGCAGCGGCTGCGCGCCGTACCGCACCTCGACCGTCGAGCCGAGGGGCAGGTCGATGCGGCGGCGGCCGTCGCAGGTCAGCACGGCGGGCACGGGGCTGCGCTCGAGCAACGTCACCCGGTAGGCGGCCCGGCGCCCGATGACCAGCGGCCGGGCGAACAGCGCGTGCGCCGACAGCGGCACGAGGAGCACCCCGTCGACGTCGGGCCACATCACCGGGCCGCCCGCCGAGAAGGCGTGCGCGGTCGAGCCGGTGGCCGTGGACATCACGACGCCGTCGCAGCCAAAGCTCGACAGCGGCCGGCCGTCGACCTCGATGCCGACCTCGATCATCCGCTCGCGCTGGGCCTTCTCCACGGTCGCCTCGTTGAGCGCCCAGCCGCGCACCGGCTCCGCCGCGCCGGGCAGGTGCACCTGCACGTCGACGACGCCGCGCTCCTCCACGACGTAGTGGCGCCGGGCGATCCGGTCGACGGCCGCGCGCAGGTCCTCGCGCTCGCTCTCGGCGAGGAACCCCACGTGCCCGAGGTTGACGCCGAGGATGGGCACGTCGGTGCCGTGGGTCAGCTCGGCGGCGCGCAGGATCGTGCCGTCCCCGCCGAGCACCATGACGACCTCGGACTCCGCCACGCCCTCGCGCGTGCGGGCCACCGCCATGTGGTCGCCGAACGACTCGGCCAGGTCGTCGTCGTGCAGCGCCACCTCGAAGCCGGCCGACTCGAGCTCCCGCACGGCCTCCTGCAGCGCCGCGACGGCCTCGGGCCGGCCACCGTGGGTGACGATGAGGACTCTGCGCGTCACGGGGCTCCTCCGGGGACGGGGACGGTGAGGACGGGCGGGGCGGCGGTCGAGCCGTCGGCGCCCGGGTCGGCGCTCACCGAGCCGAGGACGCAACCTGCACGGAATGCTCACCAGCGGGGACCAGGGTCAGCCGGGCGGGCCCGCCGTCAGCCGTGCTCGTAGCTGAGCTCGAGGTCGTCCGGCCAGGCGCCCGTGAGGTCGCCGAGCAGGGCCCGGACCTCCGTGTCGATCTGCGCCCACTCGGCGACCTCGACGGAGGCCTCCATGCCGTCCACCTCGGCGCGCCACCGGCCCTCGAGCTGCGTCAGCCGCACCGTGTATCGCATGGCGGCAGCGTACGGTCAGCCGTCCGCGGCGACCCGCCGAACCGCGTCGACCACCCCGGCGGGCGCCTCCGCCGGCGCCTCCGCGAGCGTCCCTGCGGGCTGCGCGGGGACCGCGCACACGTCGCCGTCGCAGGCCAGGCCCGCGGCGCCGAGCATCTGGAACCGCGGCGCGGCGGGCGCGGCACCGCCGCCCGCGGCGGTGCTCTCGGCGGCCCCCTCGGCGGTGCTCACGGCGGAGCTCACGTCCGCGCTCACGCCGCGGCCTCGCGCTCGGAGCGGACGTGCTCCAGGACCTGGAGGAACGTGCCCGGCTCCTGGGCGCCGGAGACGCCGTAGCGCCCGTCGAACACGTAGAACGGCACGCCCTGGATGCCGTACGCCGCGGCCTGCGCCACGTCGGCCTTGACGTCGGCCGTGTAGCGGCCGGACTCGAGCGCTGCCAGGGCCTCGTCGCGGTCCAGGCCCACCTCGGCGGCGAGGTCCGCGAGCTCCTCGAGGCGGCCCACGTGCCCGCCGTCGACGAAGTAGGCCCGGAGCAGCGCCTCCTTCATCTCGGCCTGGCGGCCGTGCGCCTTGGCCAGGTGCAGCAGCTCGTGCGCCTTGACCGTGTTCGTCTGGTGCATGCTGTCGTAGTCGTAGCGGAGCCCCACGGTCGCGGCGATCTGCGTGACCTGCGCGATCATCTGCTCGACCTGCGGCAGCGGCAGGCCCTTGCGCTCGGCGAGGAACTGGACCGGGGTGCCCTCGTAGTCCACCGGGGTGTCGGGCGAGAGCTCGAACGAGTGGTACTCGATCTCGACGTCGCCGCCGAAGCTCTCGAGCGCCTGCTCGAAGCGGCGCTTGCCGATGTAGCACCAGGGGCACTGGACGTCCGACCAGACGTCGACCTTGATGGGCGCGTCGGTCGCGGGGGTCATCACGGGTTCGCTCACGAGAACGTGCAACCGCATGGACCCGGCGGCTGTTCCCAGCGCCCTCCGGCAGGCCGCGGGCACGGGCGCGGGCACGGGCGCGGCCCCCGCCCGACGGACGGGGGCCGCGCGGTGCGCCGTGCGGCGCGACGGGCTCAGTGGTGCGACGGGCTCAGTGGTGCGAGTGGTGGAACGGGTAGAACACGACCTTGCCGTCGGGCCGGCCGTTCTCCGCGGGCACCGCGTCCACGGTGGCCAGCAGGCCCCGCTTGGTCCACTCCACCGCCGCCGGGTCGTTCACGCGGACGAACGGGGACTTGCCGCGGTGCGTCACCTGGGTGATCTTGTCGCCGAACAGCTCGGTGACGTAGACCGTGCCGTGGGGCGAGACCGCGACGTTGGTCGCACCGAGGAATCCGCGTGCGACCTCCCGGGTGTGGCCCGACCACGGGTCGACCGTGTACACGGCGCCGCGAGAGCCGAGCACGCCGCTCTCCGGGCCGCCGGGCAGCGTCGAGACGTACAGCTTGCCGTGCGGCCCGACCTCCACGTCCGTCGGCACGGGCTCGAACCAGTAGGTCTGGCCGACGACGCAGCCGGGGAGCTTGAGCTCGCGCGCCGCCTCGCGGGTGATGACGGTCGGCTGCGGCGGCAGCACGGCGACGGTCCGGATCTTGCCGTGGCGGTCGACGGCGAGGATGTCGTTGCCCGCGGCGTCCGCGACGTAGGTGGTGTGGCCGTGCCGCGCGGTCGCGTACGGGTTGGACTCGACGATGCCCTTGTAGCGCCCCGGGAGGTCCTTGGGGAGTTTGTCGAGGCACCACTTCGGGGTGTGGCGGAAGCCGTACGTGACCCGGCCGTCGGGGTTGTGCCGCTTCTCGTACCGCCCCGTGTCCGCGACCAGGTGCGGCTTGCCGTGCGCCCGGCCGTGGCGGTCGACGCCGAGGCGCCAGACCTCCTGCTTCTCACCGACCTGGGTGAACGTGACGGCGCCCTCGGCGTAGCTCACGCCGCCGACCGCCTCGTCGCCGGGCGACGAGTACACGGTGTGGGTCCGCCCGCGGTCGCCGACGGCCGTCAGCAGGCCGGCGAAGTTCTGGGTGACGAACGTGGTGCCGCGCGGTCCTTCGGCGAGGCTCAGCGGGCTCACCAGGTCGTCGGCGAGGACGTGCTGGGCGGGCGGACGGGCCTGGGGCCGAGCGCTCGCGGCGATCGCGGGACCGGCGACGAGGCCGGTGGCCGCTACCGCGGCGACACCGGCCGCAAGTAGACGCTTCATGGTGTGTGCTCCAGGGGTGAGCGGAAGTTCGCGGAGCGCCGCCCCCCTGCGTTCGGCGCGGTGCGCGGGCCGACCGGCCGCGCGAGCCGGCATGAGTGCCGGTGCCGGGATGCCTGGACGTCTGCTGTGACGCAGCATCCTCGACCACTCTGCACCCGTGCGCCGGGGCCGCACCACCCCCTCGAGGGACCGGGGGCGGGGATGAGCGGGTGAAGTCTCGGGATGAAATTTCAGTGCTGTGCCGGTACCGCGCACGTTCGAACACATGTTCGATATCGTGGCCTCGTGAGCAGACCGACCGACCGCACGCCGTGGCCCCAGCGGGCGCGGTCCCTCGCCCCGCGCCAGTACCGACCCGCGGGCGAGCAGGTGGTGCCCGCACCGCAGCCCTTCCCGGTGCGCGCGTGGCTCGTCACGGTCGCCGGCGACGACCTCGAGGTGGACGGCGAGGCCGTCGCGTGGACCCGCCGGGCCGTGCACGTGCGGTTCACCGACAAGCACGGCCGGCCCGACGACGCCTGGGTCTGGGTCGGCGCGGTCGCCCGCCGCTGACCCGCGCTCTTCCAGGGACCGCCGGTCCGTGGACGAGCGCTCCTCTCCCGCTCCCCTGCGGTCCGGGTCACGGTGAGGGCATGGACATCTCCGGACGCACCGTCTTCGTCCCCGGCGCGACGAGCGGCATCGGCCTCGCTCTCGCGCTCCGCCTCCAGGCCCGCGGCGCCACCGTCGTCGTGGGCGGACGCCGCACCGAGCTGCTCGAGCGCCTCGCCGCCGAGCACCCCGGCCTGCGGACCGTCCGCATCGACGTGGCCGACCCCGGCTCGATCGACGCCGCCGCGCAGCAGGTGCTGCGCGAGCACCCGTCGCTCGACACGCTCGTCACGATGGCCGGCGTCATGCAGCCCGAGGACTGGACGACGGCGGGGTCCCTGGCGACGGCCGAGCGGACGATCACGACCAACCTCCTGGGACCGATCCGCCTGCTGGCGGCGTTCGTGGACCATCTGCGCACCCGCCCGGACGCGGCGGTCGTGACCGTCTCGTCGGGCCTGGCGCACGTGCCGCTGCGCGTGACGCCGACCTACAACGCGACCAAGGCGGCGATCCACATGCTCAGCGAGACCCTGCGGCTGCAGCTGGAGCCCGCCGGCGTGCGCGTGCTGGAGCTCGTGCCCCCGGCGGTGCGCACGTCGCTCATGCCGGGGCAGGAGGACAGCCCCGTCGCGATGCCCCTCGACGAGTTCGCCGACGAGGTGGTGACCCTGCTCGAGAAGGACGACGGCACCCTGCGCGAGATCCTCGTGGAGCGCGTCAAGGCCCTGCGCTTCGCCGAGGTCGAGGGCGCCTACGACGCCACGGTGGCGCGGCTCAACGCCAGCGACCCGCACGCCGCGGGGCGGTGAGGGCGCGGCTGCCGCGAGCGCAGCGACGACGAGGCCGCCGGCCGGGACGCTCCCCGGCCGGCGGCCTCGTGCGTGGACGCGCTGCGCAGCGCTCGGGCCGGCGTCAGCCCAGGATCTGCCCGCCGGTGGCGCCGATGCGGTCGCCCGTGATGTAGCTCGACTCCTGCGACGCGAAGAAGACGTAGGCGGGCGCGAGCTCGGCGGGCTGCCCGGCACGGCCGAGCGGCGTCTGGCCGCCGAACGACTCGACCTTCTCCTCCGGCATGGTGGCCGGGATGAGCGGGGTCCAGATCGGGCCGGGCGCCACCGCGTTGACGCGGATGCCCTCCTCGGCGAGCTGCTGCGCCAGGCCTCGCGTGAAGTTCAGGATGCCGGCCTTCGTCGTGGCGTAGTCGAGCAGCTGCGGGCTCGGCTGGTACGCCTGCACGGAGGTGGTGTTGATGATCGAGCCGCCGCGCGGGAGGTGCTCGAGGGCCGCCTTGGTGATCCAGAACAGCGCGTAGATGTTCGTCTTGAGCACGCGGTCGAGCTGCTCGGTGGTGATGTCCCGCAGGCCGCCGTCCTGCGACATCTGGTAGGCCGCGTTGTTGACCAGGACGTCCAGGCCGCCCAGCCCGGCCACCGCGTCGGCGACGAGCTGCTGGCAGAAGGACTCGTCGCGGATGTCGCCCGGCAGCAGGACGGCGGTCCGTCCCGCCTCCTTGATCCAGTGGGCGGTCGTCTGGGCGTCCTCCTCCTCCTCGGGCAGGTAGGAGATGGCGACGTCGGCACCCTCGCGCGCGAACGCGATCGCGACCGCGCGGCCGATCCCGGAGTCACCGCCCGTGATCAGCGCCCGCTTGCCCTCGAGCCGGCCCGAGCCCTTGTAGGTCGACTCGCCGTGGTCCGGCTCCTGGGACATGTCTTCCGTGCGGCCCGGGTGCTCGATCTGCTCCGCGGGCTGCTCCGGCTGCGGCTCCTGCGTCGTCGGGTCCTGCGGCGTGGTCTGGTCGGACATGCGGTGCTCCCTTCTCCTGTACGGGTCGCGACCAGCATCGCGGGGACCCGGGCGGCTCGCACAGGAGCCGCCCGGGCCCGCCCGCCCCGGCGCCGTGGCCGCACCGGCTCCGCCGGCGCCGGACGTCACTGCTTGACGCCGCCGGTGGTCAGGCCGGACTGCCAGTACCGCTGGAGGAACAGGAACGCGACGACCAGCGGGATGATCGAGACCAGCGACCCCGTGATCACCGTCGAGAACAGCGCCTGGGCGCCCGAGCCGGCGGCGGACGTCGCCTGCCACTGCGCCAGGCCCACGGTCAGCGGGTACAGCTCCGCGCTGTTGAGCATGATCAGCGGCAGGAAGTAGTTGTTCCACGTCGCGACGAGCTGGAACAGCAGCACGGTGACGAAGCCCGGGGCGAGCAGCCGCAGCACCACCTGCCAGAAGATGCGCCCCTCCCCGGCGCCGTCGACCCGCGCCGCCTCGAGCAGCGTGTCGTCCACCGCCCCCTCCGCGTAGACCCGCATGAGGTAGACCCCGAACGGGCTCACCAGCGACGGGACGATCACGGCCCACGGGGTGTCGACGAGGCTGACGCGGGCGAACAGCAGGTAGGTGGGGATGGCCAGCGCGGTCATCGGGATCATGATCGCGCCGAGGGTGACCGAGAACAGCAGCGTGCTGCCGGGGAAGCGGAGCTTGGCGAAGGCGTAGCCGGCCATGGTGGCCAGGACCGCGGCGCCGACGCCCGACACCACCGCGTAGACGATGGAGTTCCGCAGCCAGGTGGCGTAGACGCCGCCCTGCGCCGTGAACACGTCCTGCAGGTTCTGCACGAGGCTGAGGTCGCCGCCGAACCACAGCCCGAAGGTGGAGAACAGGTCGGCGTTGGACTTCGTCGACGCGACGACGAGCCAGAACAGCGGCAGCAGGAAGTAGGCGACGCACACCAGCATGGCGACCGTCAGCACGGTGCTGGGCCGGCCGTGGACCGGGCGCCTCCGGCGGGTGTCCGGGGTACCGGGGCCGTGCGGCCCCGCGACGTCGGCCCCGGCCTCGGGGCGGGCGGCCAGCGGCTGGGAGGTGGGTTGCGTGCTCATGGCCGGCGCTCCCGTCGCTGCGAGCTCAGCTGCACCACGTAGGACAGGATCATGATCACGAACCCGAGCAGGAACGCGATCGCGGCGGCGTAGTTGATCTCCTGGTTCACGAAGGCGAGGTTGTAGGCGTACAGGTTCGGGGTGTAGTCGCGGCCGATGACGTTGGGCGCCAGGTTGCGCAGCAGGTGCACCTCGTTGAAGAGCTGGAGCGACCCGATGATCGAGAAGATCAGGGTCAGCAGCAGCGCCGGGCGGATCGCCGGGATCTTGATCGACCAGGCGATGCGGGCCTCGCCCGCCCCGTCGATGCGTGCGGCCTCGTAGAGCTCCGTGGGGATCGACCGCAGGGCGGCGTACAGGATGATCATGTTGTAGCCGACGAAGCCCCAGGTCACGATGTTGGCGATCGAGACCAGCGCCCACCGGTTGCTCAGGAACTGCGGCGCCGATCCCCCTACCGCCTCGGCGAGCTGGGCGAACGGCCCGAAGTCCGGCCCGTACAGGTAGCCCCACATGATGGTGGCGATGACGCTCGGCACCGCGTACGGCACGAAGATGCTCAGCCGCACGAACCGCTTCAGGCGCAGCCGGCCGCTGTCCAGCACCAGCGCGAACAGCAGCGACAGGACGAGCATGAGCGGCACCTGCAGCAGGAAGAACCGCAGCACGCGCAGGACGCCGCCGATGAAGGACGAGTCCTGCAGGGCCTCGAGGTAGTTCGTCAGGCCGACGAACGCGTTGCCGCCGATGAGCTGCTCGCGGAACAGGGACAGGTACGCGGCGTAGGCGAGCGGGGCGATGATCATGGCGAGGAACACCAGGAAGAACGGCGCCACGAAGAGGTAGCCCGCGGTCCTCTCGTGCCGCCTGAGGGAGCGCCGGTGCTCGGCGGTCGCCGCGGCCGGCGGCCGCGCGGCCTCCCGCGGCGCGGTGGTGGTGCTGGACATCGGTGTCCGCCTCCTTCGCGGTAGGGGTGGGGCGGGCCGGCCGACTCCCGGCCGGCCCGCCCCGGGCGTCACTCGACCGTGAAGCCCTGGTCCTCCGCGTAGGCGGTGATGTCCGCCTCCCACGCCTCGAGGGCCGGCTGGAGCTCGGTCTTGTCGGCGATCGCCTTGCCGACGGTCTCGCCGAAGGACGAGTACACGTAGTCCATGAACGGCAGCCAGCCGAAGTCGGTGCTGACCGTCTCGGAGATCTCGGCGAACACCTGGTTGACCTGCTGGCCCCCGTAGAACTCCGACTCCTGGTCGATGAAGGCCGGGTTCTCCAGGACGGGGTCGTAGGCCGGGAAGAGGAACTGCTCCGTCGCCAGCCGGAGGGCCGGCTCCTCGGCCGTGTTGATCCACTTCGCCAGCTCGGCGGCGGCGATCTTGTTCTGCGAGGTCGTCAGGACGGCGTCGGTCGATCCGCCCCAGTTGCTCGAGACGTTCTCGCCCTCCTCCCACTGCGGGATCGTCGTCGCGCGCCACAGGCCCGAGGTGTTGCCCGCGGTGCCCTGGAGGAACACCGGCCCCCACGCCGCCGTCTGCCAGGAGGCGTACTTGCCGTTGGCCAGGCCCTGGTACCACTGGTCGGTGAAGTCGGGGTCGACCGCGACCAGGTCCTCCTGGATGAGGGTGTTCCACAGGCCGACGACCCGCGTGACCTCCGGGGTGTCGAGGTCGATGGTGACCGTCTCGGCGCCGTCGTAGGCGAACGGCCGGGCGCCGGACTGCCACAGGAAGCTGGTGAACTGGCCGGGGTCGTTGCCGGGCAGGTTCGCCAGGTAGGAGTCGGGCTTCGCCTGGCGGTACGCGCGGGCCGCCTCGACGAACTCGTCCCACGTCGCCGGCGGCTCGACGCCCGCCTCCTGGAGCAGGTCCTCGCGGTAGAGGTTGCCCAGCGGGCCGACGTCCTGCGGGATGCCGTAGACCGCCTCGCCGTCGGAGACCTGGTCCCAGATCCAGTCAGCGTACTGGTCCTGGAGCTCGTCCGCGCCGTACGGGGCGAGGTCGAGCAGGTGGTCGCCCAGGCGGAACGAGGACAGGTACTGGAACTCCACCTGCGCGACGTCGGGGGCGCCCTCGCCGGACTCCAGCGCGGTGCGCAGCTTCTGGTAGTGCGGCGCACCCTGGCCGACGTTGACGACCTCGACGTCGATCTCGGGGTACTCCGCCATGAACAGGTCGACCTGGTTCTGGATGTCCGGCACCCAGGTCCAGAAGACGAGCTTGGTCGGCGTGGACAGCGCCTCGTCGACCTGCTCCTGGGAGACGTCCTCGGGCGCCGGGGACTCGCCGCCTCCCCCGCCACCCCCGTTCCCGCCCGTGCAGGCGGTCAGCAGCAGCGCGCCGGCGGCGACGGCGGCGCCCAGCCGGAGGACCGGCCGGTGTGTGGATCGGTGCATCGTCGGACCAACTTTCACGGTGGGTGGGATGGGGTTCGCGGCCGGGAGGCGCGGTCAGGGGCCGTGCCCGGCGGGGTGCCTGGCGGGTGCCGGGCCGGAGCTGGCCCGGACCACCAGGCTGACGGGATGTCGGAGGGTGCCCCGCAGACCCGCCCGGCCCTCGATCGAGGCCACCAGCGCCGTCACCGCGCGGCGGGAGACCGCCGCGACGTCCTGGCGCACCGTGGTGAGCGGGATGACCTGGTACGCCGAGTCGGGGGCGTCGTCGAACCCGACCAGCGAGACGTCGGCCGGGACCTCGCGGCCCGCCTCGAGGAACGCCCGCATCGCGCCGACGGCCATCTGGTCGTTGGCCGCGAACACCGCCGTCACCCCCGGGTCGGCGGCGAGGCGCCGGCCGACCTCGTAGCCGGACCGGGCCGACCAGTCCCCCGCCAGCGGCTCCACCACGGGAGCGCCCGCCCGGACCAGCGCCTCGCGCCACGCGGCGGCCCGGCGCACGGCGGCCCCCTGGTCCGCGGGCCCGGCGAGGTGGTGGACGGTGCGGTGCCCCAGCCCCAGCAGGTGCTCCACGGCCTGGCGGGCCCCGTCCTCCTGGTCGACGGTGGCGCTCGGCCAGCCGAGGTCCTCCAGGAGCGCCTCGCCGACGTTGACGGCGGGGATGCGGCGCAGGTCCCGCACGGACAGGCCGTGGTCGACGTAGGGGTAGCTGAGGACCAGCCCGTCGACGCCCTGGTCGACGAGGCGCCCGACGGCGCTCGCGAAGCTCTCCGCCGACGGCGTCGCCGAGGCGACGACCACCGAGTAGCCCAGGTCCCACGCCGCGGTCTCGACCCCGAACAGCTGCGCCGACGGCCCGTAGTCGGTGGTGCCCGGCATCGCGACGCCCAGCACCCGGCTCTGCTGGGTGACCAGCGCGCGGGCGGCGGCGTTGGGGCGGTAGCCGATCTCCGCGATGGTCCGCTGGACCCGTTCGCGGACCGCCTGGCGGACGTTGGGTGCCCCGTTGACGACGCGGGAGACCGTCTTCTGCGAGACCCCGGCCAGGCGCGCGACGTCGGCCATCACGGGCTGACGCCCGACGCCCAGCTGCACACCGTCCGCCATGGCCATCTCCGTCGACAGCTCGTCCGCATGCGTGCGTTGACAACGCAGTCAAGGAGTCGGCCGTCGCCGTGTCAAGGATTCGGCCGGATCGTCACCCAGCGGTGACCTGCGGCGGTCCGCCGAACCGCGACGCCGCGCCCGCCGGCGGGTGGGCCCGCGGCGACCTCGCCCTCGTCGACGCGGTCAGCGCACCGGACCGGCACCGGGGTCGAGGCGCAGGACGAGGATGGCGACGTCGTCCTCGTGCGCGCCGTCGTAGGCGTCGAGGAGCAGGTCGCACAGCTCCTCGGCGGAGAGGTCGTGCCGCCCGCGGAGCGTGTCGGTCAACCACCCGAACCCGTCCTGCAGGGACCTGCCGCGACGCTCGACGAGGCCGTCGGTGTAGAGCACGACCGCCGACCCGGACGGCAGCTCGACCTCGTGGTCACGACGGACCACGTCCGGCAGCACACCCAGCAGCAGGTCGGGCGGGGTGCGCAGCACCCGGGCCTCGCCGTCGGGCGTCAGCAGGAGCGGCGGGTGGTGACCGGCGCTGGACCAGCGCATCCTCCGCATCCCGCGGGCGTCCGGGGCCGGACCGAGCTGGGCGACCAGCGCGGTGGCGACGGCCTCGACCGACAGCGCCCGCAGCGCGCGGTCGAGCCCCGTGAGGGTGGCTGCCGGCGAGCCGTGCAGGCTGACGCTCACCCCGCGCAGGACGTTGCGCAGCTGCGCCATCGCGGCCGCGGCCTGCCGGTCGTGCCCGGTGACGTCGCCCACGGTGACCGTGAGGACGCCCGGGGTGAGTGCGAAGGCGTCGTACCAGTCGCCCCCGACCGCGGCGTGCTCCGCGGAGGGCCAGTAGCGCACCGCGATGTCCACGCCCGGCAGCCGCGGCGGCTCGGACAGCAGGCTGCGCTGCAGCGCCTCCGACAGTGCGCGCTCGGCCGCGACCGCACGCTGCTCCCGCTCCCGCGTCTGGATGCGGTCCAGGGTCTGCGCACACAGCGACGTGAGCGCGGCGACGAGGCCCAGGTCGCGCTGGGTGAAGCGCTGCGGCCGGCGCCAGCCGACCGTCAGGGACCCGAGCACCCGCCCGTGCACCCGCAGGGGGTAGGCCACGCACGCGGCGCTGGCGACGTCGCCGAGGAGCGCGTCCGTCCGAGCGTCGTGACCCGTCAGGTCCGGCAGCACGAGCCGGTCGCCGGACGCCGCGGCCACCGCCGCCGGCACCGGGCTGTGCAGGTCCAGGGTGTCCGTGCGCGGCACGCGGCCGCCACCCGCCTCCGCATGCACGACCTCGAGGCTCCGACCGTCCGGGGCGAGCACCGCGACGGCCCCGCCGTCGGCGTCGAGCGCCGCCAGCCCGCGCCCGACGACGACGTCGGCGAGCCCGGCCACCGTGGAGGTGCGGCCGAGCTCCTTCGCGACGTCGACGAGGCCGGCGAGCCGCTGGGCCGTGCTCGCCTCGGCGGTGAGCGCGTCACGCAGCGCGTGCCCCTGGACGTGGATCTCCCTGCGCGCCGCCTCCAGCTGTTCCTGGGTGGCGGTCCCGCCGTCGCGCATGTAGTCCGTGACGTCCTGGACCCGGTGCACGATCAGCCGGACCCGGCCGTCGTCGTCCAGGACAGGGGTGTTGACCGGCGTCCATCACCGCTCGGCGAAGCCGCCCTCGGCGGTCGGGATGTTGTACCGCTGCACGGGCATGACGTCGGGGTTGCCGGTGCGCAGCACGCGCTGCAGCGACTGGCCCAGCAACGACGTGGCGTGCGCGTCGGGGTCCGCGGGGTCGTCGGGGAACGCGTCGAACACGTGACGCCCCACGACCTCCGCGGCGGCCCGGCCCGTCGCGAGCTCACGGGCACGGTTGGCCGCCACGATCGTCAGGTCAGCGTCGAGCACGAGGTAGGGCGTCGGCAGCGCGTCGAACACGGCGCCGAAGTCGAGCTCCACCCCCACCGCACCGTCTCCTCGCCCGCCCTGCCGTTGGTCCCGGCACGCCGTCGGGCCGGCGGTCATGGCGTCCTGGCCCCCACCGTACCCATCCGCGGCGCGGACCGCGTCGAACCTCCGTCGCCCGGACGGACCGGTGCGGCGACGGGAGGTGACTGCGTGGCGGTGGTGACGTGGCCCGCGGTCGACGGCGGACGGCGCGGGAGGTCACGGGCGTCGACGGTGCGGCAGACTGGCCCGGTGCCGCCCCCCGCCAGCACCCGTGAGGTCGTCGACGCCGCGCTGGTCGCGTGCGCGGGCGGCGACCCCGAGACCTTCGGCGCCGTCTACGACGCGCTCGCGCCGGTCGCCTACGGGACGTCGCTCGGCGTGCTCCGGGACCCGGACCATGCCGCGGAGGTCACCCAGGAGGTGATGGTGGAGGTCTGGCAGACCGCGGCGCGGTTCGACCCGGCGCGCGGGTCCGCGCGGACCTGGGTCGCCACGCTCGCCCGGCGCCGTGCCGTCGACCGCGTGCGGGCGGAGCAGGCCCGGCGCGACCGCGACCAGCGCGACCTCGACACGACGCTGGCCGCCCGGCCGCGGGACGTGGTGGCGGACGACGTCGAGCGCCGGCTCGAGGGGGCGGCGGTGCGCCGCTGCCTTGACTCGCTCACGTCGACGCAGCGCGAGGCCGTGGTCGAGGCGTACTACGGGGGCCGCACCTACCGGGAGGTGGCCGAGCGGCTCGGCGCCGCGCTTCCGACCGTCAAGAGCCGCATCCGCGACGGCCTGGGCCGCCTGCGCGACTGCCTGGGGGTGGCCCGTGCCTGACCACGACGACACGACGCGAGACACCTGGGACCTGCTGCCGGCCTACGCGCTGGACGCGGTCGACGACCTGGAGCGCCGGGCGGTCGAGCGCCTGCTCGAGACCGACCCGGACGCCCGGCGCGCCCTCGACGAGTACCGCGACGTCGTCGCGGCCTTCGCCGTCGAGCAGGCCCCGCCCGCCGAACTGCGCGGAGAGGTGCTGGCCCGCGTGGCCCGCACCCCGCAGGCGGGGCAGCGCCCCTCGGCCGCCGGGCAGGCTCGCCCGGGCCACGACACGGCCGACGCCTCGCGCCCGCGACGCCGTCGAGGGCTCGCCGCCGTCGCGGCGGCCGCCGTCGTCGCGGTCGTGGTGCCCACGACGGTCGCCGTCCGTGCCATGCAGGAGCAGGCCCGCCTGGAGCAGCGCGCCGACGCGGTCGCGCGGATGCTGGCCGACCCGTCGGCCGTGCTCGTGCGCGCACAGGTCGCGGGCGGCGGCGAGGCCTCCGCCCTCGTGGCGGGCGACGACTACCTGTTCAGCGCCAGCGGCCTGCCCGGTCCCGGTGACGGGCGCGACTACCAGTTGTGGGTCGTCGGCACCGAAGGCGACGTGACGCCGGCGGGCGTCCTGCAGGCCCAGGACGGTTCCGTCGAGCATCTCGTGGAGGGCGTGCCGGGTGCCGGCGTCGCCGTGACCGTCGAGCCCGACGGCGGGTCCGAGCAGCCGACCACCGACCCCATCGTGGTCCTCGCCGAGGGCTGAGCGCCCCGGGCAGGCCACCGGCACGACGAGGGCCGCCGCACCCACGGGGTGCGGCGGCCCTCGAGCCTCGTGGCCGGGGCCTGCGCCCCTGGCGGATCACATCACCTGGCGGATCACATCGGCGGCATGAGCACCGAGTCCACCAGGTAGACCGTCGCGTTCTGCGTCATGACGCCGCCGCACACGACCTTGGCGTCGC
This sequence comes from Isoptericola variabilis, assembly GCF_001750215.1. GTDB lineage: Bacteria > Actinomycetota > Actinomycetes > Actinomycetales > Cellulomonadaceae > Puerhibacterium > Puerhibacterium variabilis_A. The sequence continues at coordinate 17,635 of NZ_LWGM01000016.1, forward strand.
CGACCATCAGCTCGTCGCCCTCGCCGGTGACCTCGAGCGTGGCGCCCTGGACCGTCTCGTGCTCGCCGGCGATGTCCTCCGGCAGGATCTGTCCGGGCACGACGTGGTACGTCAGCACGCTGGTCAGCATGTCGGCGTCCGTGGACAGCGTCTCGAGGGTCCCCGCGTCGACCTGGGCGAAAGCCTCGTCCACCGGGGCGAAGACGGTGAACTCGTCGCCGTTGAGGGTGTCGACGAGGTTCACGTCAGGGTTGAGCCCGCCGCTGACGGCCTTCGTCAGGGTGGTGAGCACCGGGTTGTTCGACGCCGCGACCGCGACCGGGTCGGTCGACATCCCGGTGATGGAGCCGGCACCGTCGGGGACCTGCTCGGCGTAGGCCGCGCAGCCTGGCCCGACCAGGTTCGCCGCCGGGTCCATGGCGCCGTCCGTGGCGCCCTCCGACGCTTCGCCGGACATCCCCTCCGGCTCCGTGGCCATCGGCGACTCCTCGGTCATGGACTCCTCCTGCGAGCCGGTCGCCGCGTCCGAGCCGGACGAGCAGGCGGCGAGCCCGAGCAGGGCCAGGGTGGCGAACCCGGCGGCGGCGGTACGAGTGCGAGTACGGGCGTTCATCGATCTCTCCTGACGTCGTCGCCCCCCTCTTCGGGGCGCTCAGCCGTGGTTCGGAGACCTCCCGCGACCGGATGGGTCGCATCCCGACTCCCATCCGGTTTGCTCCCCGTTCCGAACGCCGGGCATGGAGACCTTGGTCCTGATCGGTCTGCTCGGTGGCCTCATCACCGGCATCTCGCCGTGCATCCTGCCGATGCTCCCGGTGATCTTCTTCGCCGGCGGCATCCAGGGGGCGCGCGACCGGCGCGACGAGCCCGTCGAGATCCCCGCCGGCGCCGCTGGTGGGGCTGCGGCGCTGCGGTTCGGCGTGCCGACGGCGGTGCGCACCGCGCCGGGCGGGCGCGTGGTCACCGGGCGCGGGCCGTCGCAGGAGCGGCGTGCGGGCCTCGACCGCGGCCCGGCTCCGGCGAGGCGCACGGCCCGGTCGTGGCGGCCCTACCTGGTGATCGCCGGGCTGGTGCTGAGCTTCAGCGTGATGACGCTGCTGGGCTCGCTCGCGCTGGGCGCGCTCGGCCTGCCGCAGGACCTGCTGCGCTGGGTGGGCATCGGCCTGCTGGGTGCGCTCGGCGTCGGGATGATCGTGCCGCGCTTCGAGGCGATGCTCGAGCGCCCGTTCCTGCGCCTCGCCGCGCTCGGGACGCGGCGAGCACCGAACCAGGACCGTGGCGCCTTCCTGCTCGGCCTCGGGCTCGGCGTGCTGTACGTGCCCTGCGCGGGGCCGGTGCTCGCCGCGATCACCGTCGCCGGCGCGACCGGGGACATCGGTCCCGGCACGGTCGTGCTCACCGTGTCGTTCGCCGTCGGCGCTGCGGTCCCCCTGCTCGTCTTCGCGCTCGCCGGGCGGCGCGTCGCGGAACGCGTCTCCACGTTCCGCCGCCACCAGCGCGGCATCCGCGTCACGGGCGGGCTCGTCGTCGTCGCGCTGGCCGGCGCGCTCGCCCTGGACCTGCCTGCGCGGCTGCAGCGAGCCCTGCCCGACTACACCGGGGCCCTGCAGCAGCAGGTGGACCGGAACGCCTCGGTGCGGGACGCGCTCGACCTGGGCGGGATCGTCACCGACGCCAACCGCGAGCTGTCGAACTGCGCGAACGGCTCCCCGGAGCTCGCCGACTGCGGCACCGCGCCACCGCTGACCGGGATCACGCAGTGGCTCAACACCCCCGACGGTCGGGCCGTCGACCTCGCCGACCTGCGCGGCAAGGTGGTGCTCATCGACTTCTGGACCTACTCCTGCATCAACTGCCAGCGCGCCATCCCGCACGTGACGGCCTGGTACGACGCCTACCGCGACAAGGGCCTCGAGGTCATCGGCGTGCACACGCCGGAGTTCGCCTTCGAGCGCGAGACCCGCAACGTCGTCGCCGGCGCGCGGGACCTCGGCGTCGACTATCCCGTCGCCCAGGACAACGCCTACTCGACCTGGACGACCTACCGGAACCGCTACTGGCCCGCGGAGTACCTCGTCGACGCCGACAGCACCGTGCGTTACATCAAGCACGGCGAGGGCGACTACGCCACCACCGAGCAGCACATCCGCGACCTGCTGCGGGCTGCGGACCCTGACGTCGAGCTGCCGCCCGCCACGGACGTCGCGGACACCACGCCCGTCGACGAGACCACACCGGAGACCTATCTCGCGCTGAACAAGGTCTTCAACTACTCCGGCCGGCCGGAGTACGGCTCCGGGGAGGAGACCTACGCGCACCCTGCCGACCAGCCGGGCGACACGTTCTCCCTGGGCGGCCGGTGGGACGTCGACTTCCAGGGCGCGACGGCCGTCGGCGAGGACGCCACGCTGCGGCTCGCCTTCCGCTCCACCGACGTCTTCACCGTCCTCGGCGGCGAGGGAGCCGTCACGGCGCGGGTGCTCGACGCCGACGGCGGGGTGATCGAGGAGCGCACGATCGAGGTCACCGGGAACCCCAGGCTCTACGACGTCCTGCGCGGCGACGGCCCGACCGGGGGCGTGGTGGAGCTCGACGTCCCCGACGGGGTGTCGGTCTACACGTTCACCTTCGGGTGAGGCCCGCGGACGCCTCGGGGACACGGGGCCGGGGCCCGAGCACCTGTGTCGGGGCACGCCCGCGGCGCGGCCCTGCGCGCCCGGCCAGCGCGCGGCAGGACCGAGGCGGGTGCCGATCTTCCCTGGTCTCTCTGGGTGCCCTCCCCCGGCCGGCAGCTTCCGACGACGAACGGTCCCCGGCCAGGGCTTTCGCCCGGCCGGGGACCGTTCCCGCGGTGGAGCCGAAGGATGCGGACCCGCGACCTCCTCCAGCCCCGGGCCGGCACGCGTCAGCCGACGGCCACGCGACCCTCCCGCGCGGCGCGCGCGAGGCGTGCGGGCACCATGGCCTCCCGCCCCTCCACGACGACCGGCACGAGCGCCGGGGCGGCCGCCTTCCACTGCGCGCGTCGCGAGCGGGTCCGGGACCGGGACGTCTTGCGCTTCGGTACTGCCATCTCGTCCTCCTCGTCCCGGGTCAGCCCTGGCGGGCCTTGAACCGCGGGTTCTGCTTGTTGATCACGAAGGTCCTGCCCCGGCGCCGCACGACCTTCGAGCCCGGGGCCAGCTTCAGCGAGCGCAGGGAGGCACGAACCTTCATCGCGCACCCCGCGTCCCGTAGCGCTGGCGGAACTTCTCCACGCGCCCGGCGGTGTCGACCACGCGCGCGCTGCCCGTCCAGAACGGGTGGCTGGCGCTGGAGATCTCCACGTCCACGACCGGGTAGGTGTTGCCGTCCTCCCACTCGATCGTCCTCGCCGGCCGGCCCGGGCCCGCGGCCGTGTCGCCGGCCAGGGTCGAGCGGGTCAGGAAGGTGAAGCCGGCGCTCGCGTCGCGGAACACGACCGAGCCGTAGGTGGGGTGGATGTCCTTCTTCATGGCTCTCCTCACCAGCTGGACTTGGTCACGCCCGGCAGCTCGCCCCGGTGGGCGAGGTCGCGCAGGCGGATGCGGGACAGGCCGAACCTGCGGTGGTAGGCGCGCGGCCGGCCGTCGACGACGTCGCGGTTGCGCAGCCGGGTGCGGCTGGCGTCCCGTGGCTGGCGCTGCAGCTCGAGGATCGCGATCGCGCGCTGCTCGGGGCTCGACGTGGGCGCGGAGATCACGCGCTTGAGCTCGGCGCGCCGCTCGGCGTGGCGGGCCACGACGGCTCGGCGCCGCTCGTCTGCGGCGATCTTGGACTTCTTGGCCATCAGCGCTCCTCGCGGAAGTCGACGTGCTCGCGGATGACCGGGTCGTACTTCTTGAGCACGAGCCGGTCCGGGTCGTTGCGCCGGTTCTTGCGGGTCACGTAGGTGAAGCCGGTGCCCGCCGTCGAGCGCAGCCTGATGATCGGGCGCAGGTCGGTGCGGGCCATCAGACCTTCTCCCCTCGCGCCAGGATCTCCGCGACGACGACGTCGATGCCCTTGCGGTCGATGGTCCTGATGCCCTTGGCGCTCACGCGCAGGGTGACGGCCCGCCCGAGGGAGGGCACCCGGTAGCGCTTCTTCTGGACGTTGGGGTCCCAGCGGCGCTTGGTGCGCACGTGGGAGTGGGAGATGGAGTGACCGAACCCCGGGACGGTGCCGAGCACCTGGCAGCGGGCGGACATGGCGCTCCCTTCTGTGGACGGGTGGAAGACGTTTGTTGAGAATCGTTCTCAGCGCGCCAGAGTCAAGCACACCTGATAATGGTTCTCAACAACGGAGGTAGTCCTGTGCGCCGTGCCCCGAAGCCGACCGGTGTCGCCATCAGCGTGCTCGCGTCCACCGACCCCGTGCTGCGGGAGTCCGCCCTGGCGGGCCTCGTGCTCGGTTCCCCGACCACGGTGGCCGTCCGTCACGACCTGGCGATCGACGACGCCCTGCTGCGCCGGATCGTGATCGACGCGACGGGCGTCGTCGAGGACGAGCAGGTGCCGCTCGAGCACGCGTGCCTGTCGTGCTGCGTGCGGGAGGACGCCGTCCCGACCCTCGCCCGCCTCGCGGCCGACGGTCGCTGGACCGACGTCGTGCTCGCCCTGCCGGCGACCGCCGAGCCCCTCCCCGCGGTGCGCGCCCTCGAGGTCGCCACCGGACCCGACGGCGCCCTCGCGGGGTGCCGCCTGGCCACGACGGTCGCCGTCACCGACCTCGACGCGGTCGAGGCCGACCTCCTCGGCGACACGCTCTGCGGCGAGCGCGGGCTCGAGCTCGCCGACGACGACGAGCGCCCGATCGGCGAGGCCTCGGCGGCGCAGCTCGAGCAGGCCGACCTGGTCGTGACGACCGGGGCGTCGGCGACCGGTAGCGGCCTGGTCGATCGCCTGCGCGGCGTCGGCACGCGCCGCATCGACGGCCTGCACGGGCTGAACGCCCACGACCTCGCGGCCGGGCGCCACGACCGGGCGGCGGCGGAACGCCGCGCGCACCCCCTCGGCGCCCGGGGTGGCGAAGGGGTCGGTGGGGCGGGCCCCCGCGTGGGCCGCCTCGGGGACCGGAGCTGGACCCTGGTCCTCGAGTCGCCGCGACCGTTCGCTCCCGAGCGGCTCCTGCGCAACGTCGAGGGGCTCGGCACCGGCCCGATCCGGGCCCGGGGGATCTTCCGCGTGGCCAACCGCCCGGACTCGGCGTGCCTGTGGGACAGCGCGGGCGGACAGACGTGCATCGCCGACCTGGGCCCCTGGGACCTGGCCGCCGCGGGCGCCGCGCCGCAGACGCGGATCTGCATCGTCGGCGCCGGGGACGAGAAGGAGGCGCGCGCGCTGCGGGAGCGCATCGTGGAGGCGTTCTTCGACGCGCTCGTCACGGAGGTCGAGGCCGCCGACGGCGGGCTGCAGTGGCTGGGACGCGCGGACGTCCTGTCCCCCTGGCTCGGTGACCGCAGCGCCGCTTGATGCGGGTCCCGAGCAGGAACTCCCCGGAAAGACGAAGGTCCCTGACCTGGGCTTTCACCCGGTCAGGGACCTTCTGGAGGTGGAGCTAGGGGGATTCGAACCCCCGACCTTCTCCTGCCCCCGGGGCAGAATTGGTCGCGACGGAAAGGTCCTGGAGCCACGTGTGCACTGACGTGGCACGATGGCTAGATCTGGCGGAATCTCGCCGAATATCGGCGGTTGCGGGTGGCCGCGGGGCCTCCGTTCACCCTCGGTCGGAACCGGGCGTCAATCCCCACTCAAGCGGTGTCAAAACCGTTTCAGAGGCCCCATTCCGTGGCATAAACGAGGCAAAACTCCTTCGATAGGCGATCGACGGAGCGGACGTTTCGAATTCTAGGCGCGTGCCGCACCGAAAGCGCGGCACGGCAGTGTCCGCGGAGGTCAAGCGCATCGACGGTCGTGCCTCGGATTGCGCCGTGCGGCCGTCGGCCGCCGCCCTCACCGCAGCGACTTGCCTCAACCAGCGGGCACCTGGTCGACACGCAGGACGAGGATGGCGACGTCGTCCTCGTGCACGCCGTCCGAGGCGTCGAGGAGCACGTCGCACAGGGCCTCGGCCGACAGGTCCTGCCGCCCCCTCAGGGGTCTTCGTGAGCCGCTGCAGCGCGGTCTGCACGGGTTGGCTCCGCCGGTGGGCCCGCTGGCCTCGTCGGTATCGAGCTTCAGCGGACGAGCCGTCGCAAGCGTCGTGGGGACATACTGTGGAGCCACAAGGCTCGGCGCAGCGCTGCTGCCTGGGGTCCGCGGTGGCTGTCCAGAGCGAAGAGGACTCGCTGCCGATGGTGGGTGGCGGACGGGAGGTAGCCGCATGGCTCTTCACACTTACCTTCAGCAGTACGCGCCGCGTGCCGCCGGCGCCTTGGGCGGTGACATCGAGGTTTCCATCACGGTGCGCGAGCACGCCCTCTCACTGCTGGCGGCCAGCAGCTCGCCTGCAGCGGCCCGCTGCGACCAATCCGAGACGCGGGCCGACGACGGGCCGTGTATCGAAGCCGCGGCCCAGGGCGTGGTCCACGTCGTGCCGTCGGTGGCCGAGGAATTCCGTTGGGCCCCTTGGAGGAAGCAGGCGGAGCTGGAGGGGTTCGCCCGGTCCGTCGCTGTCCCCGGCGACGTCGGCCCGGGCGTACGCATCTCCCTCAATCTGTACTCCCGCGCTCGCGAGGAGTGGTCGCAGCACGTCATCGAGACGGCCGAGGTCTGTGCGCAGCTGATCGCCGCCGGGGTGCGGCTGCACCTGCAGTTCGCCGACCTCGATGACGCCGCTGCCGGCCTGTACCGCACCATGTCGGACTCCGCCGCGGTCGAACAGGCTGTCGGCGTCATCATGGCGAGCAACGACTGCTCTGCGGACGAGGCCCGTCGCCGGCTCCGCGCGTCCGCGGAGCTGAGCGGCGTGAGCGAGCGCGTGGTGGCCGAGGCGATGCTGCGCTCCCTCGATCTGGGTGGCAGGGGCGACATCATCGACGGGCGTGGGGCATGACCGCCGTAGGAGCGTGCAGGCCCTGTTAGCCTCGTGACCGGCAACGATGCCTGAAGCGTCTTCGTTCTGATCCCTCCAAGGAGCATGGTGCAGACCGCACGCACTGACGACGGACCGCCGGCCGCCGGCGGTATTGACTTCTGCGGCGAGCGCTGGTCGATGTGGGGCGAGATCGACATGTCGGCGCTCCTCGAGGTCGAGAGCCAGGCGTTGCGACACCTCGCCGAATCCAGCGGAGAGCTGGTGATCGACCTCGCACGCGTGACATTTATGGACTCGGCCGGACTGCGGCTCCTGGGCCGCGTCGCCAGCTCAGCCAGTGCCGTGCGGCTGGAGGGATTGCCTCCCGCCGTGCGGGAGGTGCTCGAGCTCAGTGCCATGTTGCCGCTGTTCGAGCTCGACGGGCACACGCCTCAGTCACCCAACCGGCCACGGTGAGAGCCTGAAGAAGTCCGGCGCGCGGCTCCCGCGGCGGGGGCCCGACATGAGCAACGAGTGCCAGCACGGTGCTTGACGGCAGTCGCTTTCCGTACGGACGGAACGACTCGCCGCGAGTTGCCAGAGGTGTGGCGTTCCCCTCAGGGCTGCGATCGGCGACGGAGCTACATCCTGGTGTTGGCGCGGCAGGGAGGCAGCGGGGACTGCGTAGCCCTTCCGGGCGTCGGTCGTCGGCCCGGTCGGCCTCGTGCCGCTTGCTTGTGGCCACCGTTAGGAGTGGCAAGGTGGTTGGCAGGCGGACGCACCTGGGACGCCTCTCTTCGCGCTGGATCGAGGCGGCGTCGCCGCACCAACAATCGGGCGAACTCGGTCCCGCCCCGGGGGGCGGGACCGAAGACGCTCACCACCGACGCTCCCCGTTCGACCGCAGCACCATCCGCAGGAGCACGTTGACGGTTTCGACGACCCGCGACCATCGCGGGTTCCAGATCTGCTCCTGCACGAACAGCAGCCGCGTGAGCTCTCGGAGCAGCCGGGCGGTCGCGACCGGTGAGCCCAGCACGGCCTGCACGCAGTCGTCGGGGGTGTGGGTCACCCGTACCTCCCGCTCGACCACCCGGTCGACGACCTGGACGGCGATCGCCCCCGAGCGAGCGGCCCGACGTTCTTCGTATGCCACCCGCCGACAGGCCTGCGAGCACCAGATCGCCGGCCGACCCGTCGGACGCTGAGGCACGGGCTTCCCGCACCTCGGGCACACACCACCTGCGACCTCGCGCCTCTGGGCCGGGTCCATCACGCCCCCCAGTCGAGGACCATCTGAGTCCATTGCTCCCCTGCGCCGGCGCGTGAAGCATCGCGCTCAGGCTCCTCCGTCTGAGGGTTGGCGGCGGGCGGCGCCGTCGGCTTCGCGTTGTCCTGCGCGTGCGCCTCGGCCTCGCCAACCTCGATCAGGGTCTGCAGCACAGCGGAGGTGTCAGGAGCGAGGGTGAGCCGCTCGATGTAGTGGCGCACCGTCACGCCGGCGTTGATCTGGTGGCCCAGCAACGCCGCGGCGTCTGCCACGCTCATCCCCCGCGCGACGACGGTGGCGACCGTCGCCCGCAGCAGGTGCGGGTGGATCGCCCCGCTCATGCCGGCCCGGTCGAGCGCCTTGCGCAGGCTCGTGCGCACGTTCGCCGTCGTCTGCGGCTTGGGCAGCTCGCTGCGCGCCTTGAACGGGCGCGAGGCGAACACCGGCAGGTTGGGGATCGGGCGGGACGGGCGGATGCTGCGCAGCGCCTCGACGGTGAACGGCGGGATCACGATGGTGCGCTCACCGGCCTTCGTCTTCGGGTACTCCTGCCGCACGGTCCCGCGTCCGTTGATGTCCACCAGCGTCGCCGTCACCGTGACCGTGGGCCGGCGTCCGTCCAGGTCGACGTCGCCCCAGTGCAGGGCGAGCACCTCGCCGATGCGCAGGCCGGTACCCAGCATGACGTCGACCGCAGCCGGCAGGCTGCCGGTCGGCCGCGGGCCGGGCCGCCCGCGCCGGTAGTCCTCCCAGTCGCGCACGGCCTGGCGCAGCCGGTAGACCTCGAGCGCGGTCATCGCCTTGGGCACCGGGGCGCGGCGGCGCGGCAGCGTCACCTTGGTCATCGGGTTGTCCCGCAGCGCGTCGTGCACGACCGCCCGGTCCAGGACCTGCTTGAAGACCCCGCTGGCCTGGACGGTCGTGGCGATCAGGCTGTGCCCTCCGGACCTGCCGCGCCGGACGAGGCCGTCGATCCACGCCTGGCATGTCCCGGGCGTGAGCTCCTCCAGCCGCCGGTCGCCCATGCCGGGCACGACGTAGTTGCCCAGCAGCCGTTCGTACTCGTCGACGGTCTGCGGGCGCACCGGCGGGTCCGGCCAGGTCGAGCGTTCGCGCAGCTCGGTGATCCACTGCCGGCAGGCCAGCCCGACCTTGCTGCGCGGCCCGAGCTCAGCCGAGCCGCGCGCGGCGCCGAGCCGCTCGATGATCGCGGCCTGCACCGCGGAGCGCGCCTCGTCGCGAGTGCGCCCGACCCGGCCCACCTGCGCCTCCGACCCATCGGGCAACCGCACCCGAGCCCTGGCCCGGACCCGGCCGCCCTCGAACGGGGCATAGCTGATGCTGCCGTGCTCCCCCGGCTTGAGCCGCTGCCTGGGCATCGTCACCACCCCGTGCCGACGTGGTCGGGCGGGGCGGGCCGCACGGCGGGACGCAGCTCGCGCGACTCGAGCCAGGCACGCACGTCGTCCTCGGCGTACAGCACGTGCCGGCCGATCTTGTAGGCCCGCGGGCCGGTGCCGCGCTTGCGCCACGACCGCAGCGTCTCGGGGCTGGCGTGCAGCTTGATGCACAGCTCCTCGACCGTCCACATCGGGGTCCGGTCCAGCGACTGGGGAGTCTTCTCGTTCATACCTGCCAGGTGCGCTAGCCGCGCCGACGCCGGGCAGCAGGCCGGGGCTACGGTCCCCGGCGGTGCACCAATGCGAGGCAGGAACCGGGGCATGTGCCGCACTTCCATGGGTGCCTTCCCTTCGGCCAGGCACCTTCCGCCAACGAAAAAGGTCCCTGACCGGGGATCTCACCCGGTCAGGGACCTTTCCGTCTGTGGAGCTAGGGGGATTCGAACCCCCGACCTTCTCATTGCGAACGAGACGCGCTACCAACTGCGCCATAGCCCCAAGGCGTGCCTTAGATTAGCACCCCGCCAGGCCCGGAGGGCAAATCGGGTCGGCGCCCAGGCCCGGAGCGAGGCACGTCACCCTGCCGCGCGGCGGCGCGCCAGGATCTGCTCGAGCGGCAGGCCGAGCGTCTCGGTGCTGGGCTGCGCGGCGTCGCCCGGCGCCTCTCCGGCCACGTCGACGACGTCGACGACGTCGACGGCCTCGATGACCGCGACGGCGCCGGCCGGGCTCGTCGGCGCGATCGTGTGGAACCTCATCACCTGGTGGTTCGGGCTGCCGTCGTCGTCCACGCACTCGCTCATCGGCGGGCTCGTGGGCGCCGGCCTGGCCGGCGGGCTGCTGGTCTACTGGGGC
>NZ_LWGM01000160.1 GCF_001750215.1 Isoptericola variabilis
GCGCCGCGCACGCCGCCCGCGCCGGTGACGGACGAGACGGGACGCCGGCTGACGATCGCCGAGCGGCGCGCCGCGGAGCGCCGGGCGCACGCCGGGCAGGACGCCGGCCGAGACGAGGACGCGCCGGCCGCCGGCGGCCAGGACGAGGAGAACCGCTGATGGCCGGGCTGAACTTCGCCGCATGGGGCAACGACCTCTACACCGGTCGCCGGTCCTACCCGATCGTCCAGCGCCGCAAGCGCTGGTTCGCCGTGATCGCCGCCCTGGCGGTCGCCTCGATCCTCGTGCTGGCCATCAAGGGCCTGTCGCTCGGCATCGACTTCCGCGGCGGCACCGAGGTCCACGTGACCAACGTGCAGACCACGGACCAGGAGCCCGCCGTCGAGGCCGTGCAGGCGGTCGTCCCCGGCGAGGAGCCGCGCGTGGCCACCGTGGGCAGCAACGCGGTGCGCATCCAGACGGTGCAGCTGACCGAGGAGCAGACCGCCCAGCTCGCCCAGGAGCTCGCCGACGCCTACGGCGTCGACGCGGCCGAGGACGTCTCCGACTCGTTCGTCGGGCCGACGTGGGGCTCGGGGGTGTCGCTGCGCGCCCTGTGGGGCGTGGTGGTCTTCGTGCTCGCCGCCGCGGCGTTCATGGCGATCTACTTCCGCGCCTGGCGCATGTCCGTCGCCGCGATCGTGGCCATGCTGGCCGACCTGCTCATCTCCGCGGGCGCGTACGCGCTCGTCGGCTGGGAGGTCACGCCGTCGACCATCATCGGCTTCCTGACCATCCTGGGCTTCTCGCTCTACGACAAGATGGTCGTGTTCGACAAGGTCCGCGAGAACACCGACGGCGTGCTCGACCAGACGCGCAACACGTACTCCGAGCGGGCGAACCTCGCCGTCAACCAGACGCTCGTGCGGTCGATCAACACCTCGGTCGTGGCGCTGCTGCCGGTGGCGGGCATCCTGTTCGTCGGGGCGCTCCTGCTCGGCGCGGGCACGCTGCGGGACATCTCCCTGTCCCTGTTCGTCGGCATCGCCGTCGGCGCCGCGTCGTCGATCTTCCTGGCGACGCCGCTCGACGTCGCCCTGCGCGAGCGGGAACCGAAGATCGCCGCGCACACCGCCAAGGTGCTCGAGGCGCGCGCCGGGACGGTGTCCGGCACCGAGGCGGCCCAGCTCGCCGCCGCGGGCGCCGGCTCGGTCCAGCTCACCCCCGGCCAGCACCTGGGCCACGCGGCGCAGCCGCGGCGCAAGCGCTCGCGCTGACCCGCACGTGCCGGCGCGCCCCGCGCCGGCACGTCCGCACCGCGCCGCCCGGCGCGCCGAGAGACCTGAGAGACAGCACCACCGCATGACCGACGACATCGCCCTCGTCGCCCTGTCCGGCCTCGGGGCCGAGCGGGCGGCCGAGATCCGGGCCCTCATCCGCGACGTGCCGGGCTACCCGCACGAGCCCGTCGTGTTCCGCGACATCACCCCGCTGCTGGCCGACGGGCCGGCGCTGGCGGACGTGGTCGAGGCGTTCGCCCGCCTCGTCGAGGCCGACGGCGGCGTCGACGTCGTGGCCGGCATGGAGGCCCGCGGGTTCCTGCTCGGCGCGCCGCTCGCCCTGCGCCTCGGGGTGGGCTTCCTGCCGCTGCGCAAGGCCGGCAAGCTGCCGCCGCCGGTCGAGCGCGCCGACTACGAGCTGGAGTACGGCACGGCCGCGATCGAGCTGCGCAGCGGCACGCTGCGCCCCGGCGCGCGCGTGCTCGTGCTCGACGACGTGCTGGCCACGGGTGGCACGGCCGCCGCGGCGGCGGAGCTCGTCGAGCGCTGCGGCGGCGAGGTCGTGGCCCTGGCGTTCCTCCTCGAGCTGGGCGGCCTCGGGGGCCGCGACCGGCTCGCCGGCCGGAAGGTCGAGACGCTCCTGCGCGTCGGCGGGCACGGCGAGTCGTAGACTTGCCACCCACCACCCGTCAACCGGCCGGCCGCTGGTGAAGGAGGCGCGCATGAGCGAGGACGCGAAGGTCCAGCGTGCCCCGGGCGTGCTCGGCTCGCAGCCGACGTCCGGGACGGGAGTGCGCGTGCGCAACCGGCTGGTGCGGCTCGGCGTGCGCGGGTCGAGCGTCAGCCCGGCGCTGGAGCCCCTGCTGCAGGCGGTGCGCGCGGCGCACCCCAAGTCGGACCTGTCGGTCATCGAGCGCGCGTACGCCACGGCGGAGCGCGCGCACCGGGGCCAGCAGCGCAAGTCGGGCGACCCGTACATCACCCACCCGGTGGCGGTGGCGACGATCCTCGCCGAGCTCGGCTTCGAGGGCGCGACCCTCGCCGCGGCACTGCTGCACGACACGGTCGAGGACACCGAGTACGCGCTCGAGCAGCTGCGCGCCGAGTACGGCGACGAGATCGCCATGCTCGTCGACGGCGTCACCAAGCTCGACAAGGTGAAGTACGGCGACGCGGCCCAGGCCGAGACCGTGCGCAAGATGGTCGTGGCGATGGCCAAGGACATCCGCGTGCTGGTCATCAAGCTGGCCGACCGGCTGCACAACGCGCGCACCTGGAAGTACGTGCCGAGCTCCTCGGCTGGGCGCAAGGCCCGCGAGACCCTCGAGATCTACGCCCCGCTGGCCCACCGGCTGGGCATGAACACGATCAAGTGGGAGCTCGAGGACCTGTCCTTCCAGGCCCTGTACCCCAAGGTGTACGACGAGATCGTGCACCTGGTGGCCGAGCGCGCCCCCGCGCGCGAGGAGTACCTGTCGGTGGTGCGCGAGCAGATCACCGCCGACCTGCGCAGCTCGAAGATCCGCGCGACGGTCACGGGCCGGCCCAAGCACTACTACTCGATCTACCAGAAGATGATCGTCCGCGGGCACGACTTCGCGGAGATCTACGACCTGGTGGGCACGCGCGTCCTCGTGGACACCGTGCGCGACTGCTATGCGGCGCTCGGCGCCCTGCATGCGCGGTGGAACCCGGTCCCGGGCCGGTTCAAGGACTACATCGCGATGCCGAAGTTCAACATGTACCAGTCGCTGCACACGACGGTCGTGGGGCCCGGCGGCAAGCCCGTCGAGATCCAGATCCGCACGCACGACATGCACCGGCGCGCGGAGTACGGCGTGGCGGCGCACTGGAAGTACAAGGAGTCCGCGCGCTCCGGCCGCCCGGGCGAGGACCCGCGCGCCACCGACATGGCGTGGCTGCGCCAGCTCGTCGACTGGCAGCGCGAGACCGCCGACCCCACCGAGTTCCTCGACTCGCTGCGCTACGAGATCGGCGGCGCGGAGGTCTACGTCTTCACGCCCAAGGGCGAGGTCATCGCCCTGCCCGCCGGTGCGACGCCGGTGGACTTCGCCTACTCCGTGCACACCGAGGTGGGCCACCGCACGATGGGCGCGCGGGTCAACGGCCGGCTCGTGCCGCTGGACTCGACCCTGCAGAACGGCGACGTGGTCGACATCCTCACGTCGAAGGCCGAGAGCGCGGGCCCCAGCCACGACTGGCTGGCGTTCGTGAAGTCGGCGCGCGCCCGCAACAAGATCCGCCAGTGGTTCACCAAGGAGCGGCGCGAGGAGGCGATCGAGCAGGGCAAGGACGCCATCACCAAGGCGATGCGCAAGCAGAACCTGCCGATCCAGCGCCTGCTGTCGCACGAGGCCCTGGTGGGGCTCGCCACCGAGCTGCGCTACGCGGACGTCTCCGCGCTGTACGCGGCGGTCGGCGAGGGGCACGTCTCGGCCCCACACGTCGTCGACCTGCTGGTGAAGTCGCTCGGGGGCGCCGAGGGCACGGCCGAGGACACCGCCGAGGTGGCGGTGCCGGGGGCGCCCGCCACGGTGCGCCGCCACCGCACGGGGGACCCGGGCGTGGTGGTCAAGGGCGTCGAGGACGTGTGGGTCAAGCTCGCCAAGTGCTGCACCCCGGTGCCGGGCGACGAGATCATCGGGTTCGTCACCCGCGGCGCCGGCGTGAGCGTGCACCGCGCCGACTGCGCCAACGTCGAGGGCCTGCGCGCCCAGCCCGAGCGCATCGTCGACGTGGCCTGGAGCAGCGGCGCCAACGCCACGTTCCTCGTGCAGATCCAGGTCGAGGCGCTCGACCGCTCCCGGCTGCTGTCCGACATCACCCGCGTGCTGTCCGACAACCACGTCAACATCCTCTCGGCCAGCGTCTCGACCACGTCCGACCGGATCGCGATGTCCCGCTACGTGTTCGAGATGGCCGAGCCGGCGCACCTGCAGCAGGTGCTCAGCGCGGTGCGCAAGGTCGACGGCGTGTTCGACGTCTACCGGATCACCGGCGCCAAGGCGGCCGAGGCACCGCACCTGCCGACCGCCTGAGCCCGCGCGCCGACGGGCCGAGGCCCGGGCCAGGTGGCAGCATCGGCTCCGTGACGCTGCCGATCAGCCCGCCGATCCTGCCGATGCTCGCCAAGTCCGTGCCCGCGGTGCCCGACCAGCCCGACGGCGAGGCCGCCTGGGTGTACGAGCCGAAGTGGGACGGCTTCCGTGCGATCGTCTACCGCGACGGCGACGACGTGCGCATCGACTCGCGCAACGCCCGGCCGATGCAGCGCTACTTCCCCGACGTCGTCGAGGCGGTCCTGGCGCAGCTGCCGCCGCGGTGCGTCGTCGACGGCGAGATCGTGGTGGCGCGGCCCGGCCCCGACGGCGCGGCTGCCCGGCTCGACTTCGACGCCCTGTCGCAGCGCATCCACCCGGCGGCGTCGCGCGTGCGGCTGCTCGCGGAGACCACCACGGCGAGCCTCGTCGTCTTCGACGTCCTGGCCCTGGGCGACGACGACCTCACCGGGCGCCCGCTGAGCGAGCGCCTGACGGCCCTGGACGACCTGCACCTCGACGGGCCGCGGATCTTCGCGACGCCGCGCTCCGCCGACGCGGCGGTGGCCCGCGGGTGGTTCGACGCGTTCGAGGGCGCCGGGCTCGACGGCGTCGTGGCCAAGCCGCTCGCCGCGCCGTACCAGCCGGACAAGCGCGCGATGGTCAAGGTCAAGCACGCCCGCACGGCCGACGTCGTGCTCGCGGGCTATCGCCTGCACAAGAGCTCGACCGCGGCCGAGCCGCGCATCGGCTCGCTCCTGCTCGGCATCCACGACGACGACGGGCGGCTGCAGTTCGTCGGCGTGGCGGCGTCGTTCCCCACGGCCCGCCGCGCCGCGCTGCACGCCGAGCTCCAGCCGCTCGTCGTCGAGCCCGGGACGCCCGCGGCGGCCGACCACCCCTGGTCGGACTGGCAGGACCCGGCGGTGGCCGACGGCGCGGCGGGGGAGCGCCGCCCCGGCGCGCAGTCGCGCTGGAGCGCCGGCAAGGACCTGTCGTTCACCATGCTGCGGCCGGAGCGGGTGCTCGAGGTCGGCTACGACCACATGGAGGGCACCCGCTTCCGGCACACCGCGCAGTTCAAGCGGTGGCGACCGGACCGCGAGCCGGCGTCGTGCACCTACGCCCAGCTCGAGGAGCCGGTCGGCTACGACCTCGCCGCGCTGCTGCCCGGGGCGCCCGGCACCGCCTGAGCGCCCGGACCCGGGGGGGACCGGCGCCGATGAGTCCCGCGGCACCGCGTCGTCGCTGAGGAATGGGAACCCTCAGGTTCAGCATGAGCTGCTCGGTCGACGGCTACGTGACGGACCCGGACGGCGGGATCGGGTGGACGGCGCCCAGCGAGGACGCGCACGCGTTCGTCAACGCCCTGACGCGCGACGTGCGGGTCTTCGTGATGGGTCGGCGGATGTTCGAGACCATGCGGGTGTGGGACACCTGGCCCGCGGGCTCGAGCGCCGTCGAGGACGAGTTCGCCGGCATCTGGCGCGGCGCCGACAAGGTCGTGTGCTCGGACTCGCTGAGCGCGCTCGACGCGCCCCGCACCACGCTCGAGCCGCGGCTCACGACCGCGCGGCTGGCCGAGATCGCCGAGGCGGCCGACGGCGTCGTCGAGGTCTCCGGCCCGACGACGGCGGCCGAGGCGCTGCGCGCGGGCATGGTCGACGACCTGCGCCTCTTCGTGGTGCCACGGCTGGTCGGCGGCGGGGTGCGCGCGCTGCCCGAGGGCGCGCGCACCGCGCTGCGGCTGACGGACCAACGGGTCTTCGCCGACGGGGCCGTGTACCTGCGCTACGCGCGCTCCTGAGCGCCGTCCGTCGCGTCGTCCTGCGGCCGGCCGCCCTTCGGCCGGGCTCCGTCCTTCGGCCGGTCCCGGTCGCGGCTGGGCTGCACCCGCTTGGGCTCGCCCGGCATCTTGGGGTACTCGGGCGGGTACGGCAGGTCGCCGAGCCCGTGCTCCTCCTCGTCGCGCCGGGCCAGCTCCAGCGCGGGCTCCAGGTCGCAGTCGAGCGCGGGGTCGCGGTCGGCGCGCAGCGGGGCGAACAGGTCGCCGCGCTCGGCCAGCCGCGCCGGCACGCTGAGCACGTCGAAGTCGTCCGGGTGCACGGCGGCGACCTCGTCCCACTCGAGCGGGGTGGAGACGGTGGCGCGCGGGTTGGCGCGCACGGAGTACGCCGAGGCGATGGTGCGGTCGCGGGCCATCTGGTTGTAGTCGACGAAGATCTTGGCGCCGCGCTCCTCCTTCCACCAGCGCGTGGTGACCTGGTCGGGCAGCCGGCGCTCCAGCTCCCGCCCGATCGCGATGGTGGCCCGGCGAGCCTGCTGGAACGACCAGCGCGGCGCCAGCGGCACGAAGACGTGCACGCCCCGGCCGCCGGACGTCTTGGGGTAACCGGTCAGCCCCAGCTCGCCCAGCAGCTCGCGCAGGTGCGGCGCGACCGCCGCGGCGTCGGCGTAGGCGGTGCCCGGCTGCGGGTCGAGGTCGATCCGCAGCTGGTCCACCTTCTCCGTGCTGTCCGGGTCCGGGCCGCGGCGCACGGGCCACGGGTGGAACGTCAGCGTGCCCAGGTTCGCCGCCCACGCGACGACCGCCGGCTCGGTGGGGCAGACCTCGTCGGCGGTGCGGCCGCTGGGGAACGCGATGGTCGCGGTCTCGACGTAGTCGGGGGCGCCCTGGGGCACGCGCTTCTGGTAGAACGCGTCGCCGCGGCTGTCGGAGCGGGTGGCCATGACGGCGCCCTCGAAGACGCCCTTGGGCCAGCGCTCCAGGGTGGTGGGGCGCTCCAGCAGCGCGCCGAGGATTCCCTCGCCCACGGCGACGAAGTACTCGACGACCTGCAGCTTGGTGATGCCGCGGGCGGGGAACACCACGCGGTCCGGGCTCGTGACGCGGACGGTGCGTCCGGCGACGTCCAGCTCGACGGCGGGGGCGGCGGTGCGTGCCATGGCTCACACGGTACGGCGCGCACCGTCCCGGCGCCGCGCGACACGGTCTGGGACCGGCGAGCGTCGCTGCCGGTCAGCGTGCTGCCGGTCGGCGTGCTGCCGGTCGGCGTGCTGCCGGCGGGCCCGGCGCGGCGAGCGCGCGGTGC
>NZ_LWGM01000161.1 GCF_001750215.1 Isoptericola variabilis
GAACTTCTCCGCCGCGGCCACGTCCGTCGGCGGCGACGACCCGTCCGCCGCGCAGCAGGCCACGATCGACGTCGCGACGCCGCCGGGCGGCCGGGTGGTCGACGAGGCGCTCGCGGGCATCGTCGCGGCCACCACCTCGGCGATCGGGATGCGCCGCTCCACGACCTCGCGGCCGCGGTCGGCGGCGAGCTGCAGGATCGACGAGCGCGTCACGCCCTCGAGGATGGAGCCGCTGAGCTCGGGCGTGTGCACCGCGCCGTCGGCCATGACGAGGAACAGGTTCATCCCGCCCAGCTCCTCGAGGTAGGTGTTGGTCCCGCCGTCGAGGAAGCAGACCTGGTCGAAGCCCTTGGCCGCGGCCTCCATCTGGGGCAGCAGGCTGGCGGCGTAGTTGCCACCGGTCTTCGCGGCGCCGGTCCCGCCCGGGCCGGCCCGGTGGTACTCGGTGTCGACCCAGATGGACACCGGCTTGACCCCGCCCGGGAAGTAGGCGCCGGACGGCGAGGCGATGACGAGGTACTCGGCCTCGTCCGCGGGCCGCACCCCGAGGAACGCCTCGGAGGCGAACATGAACGGGCGCAGGTACAGGCTCGAGTCGTCCGCCGTCGGCACCCAGTCGCGGTCCACGCGCACCAGGGCCGCGACCGAGGCGACGAAGTCGTCGACCGACAGCGCCGGCAGCGCGAGCCGGTGCGCGGAGCGGGCGAAGCGCGCCGCGTTCTCCTCGGGCCGGAACGTCCACACGGACCCGTCGGCGTGCGGGTAGGCCTTGAGCCCCTCGAAGATCTCCTGCGCGTAGTGCAGGACGGCGGTGGCCGGGTCGAGCTGCAGCGGCGCGTACTTCTCGATGCGCCGGTGGACCCAGCCCTCGGTGCGACGCCACGAGATGCGCGCCATGTGGTCGGTGAAGACCTGGCCGAACCTCGGGGCCTCGAGCCGCGCCGCGCGGTCGGCGTCAGAGGTGGGCGCGTCGGTGGTGTGGACGGCGAAGAGCTCGACGATGTCCTCGATCTGCGCGGGCAGGATCTGCTCGGCGGCGATCGCGTCGTTCGACGTGCTGGGCTCGGTGGTGCTCGTCATGGAGGGGCCTTTCACGAGTGGACCCCTGTAGTCTTCCACGCCCCGTGCGCCACGGTGGCGCCCCGGCGGGGGCCGACGGCGGCGGCGCGGACGTCCACAGCGGTCCGGGAGGGACGGGTGCTGGGACGACGGCCGAGGTCGGCCGAGGGCTCGTCGGTCGCGGCGGCGACGGGTGGTCAGCCGGCGACGCGGGCGGCGAGCTCGCGGCCGATCTCGGCCGTCGAGCGTACTCGCCCGTGCTGCGCGCGCTCCGTGAGGTCCGCCGCGACGGCGGCCTCGATGCGCCGGGCCGCCTCGGCGTGGCCGAGGTGGTCGAGCAGCAGCGCGACCGACAGCACGGTCGCCGTCGGGTCGGCCTTGCCCTGGCCGGCGATGTCCGGCGCGGAGCCGTGCACCGGCTCGAACATCGACGGGAAGGTGCGGTCGGGGTTGACGTTGCCCGACGCGGCGAGGCCGATGCCGCCGGTGATGGCCGCGGCCTGGTCGGTGAGGATGTCGCCGAAGAGGTTGTCGGTGACGATCACGTCGAACCGCGAGGGGTTCGTGGTCAGGAAGATCGTCGCGGCGTCCACGTGCAGGTAGTCCGTGGTGACGTCCGGGAACTCGGCGTTGACCGCCTCGACGGTGCGGCGCCACAGGTGGCCGGCGTGCACGAGCACGTTGTGCTTGTGCACGAGCGTGAGGTGCTTGCGCGGGCGGGCGGCGGCCTTGGCGAACGCGTAGCGCACCACGCGCTCGACGCCGAACGCGGTGTTCACCGACACCTCGGTGGCGATCTCCTGCGGCGTGCCGGTGCGCACCGACCCGCCGTTGCCCACGTACGGGCCCTCGGTGCCCTCGCGCACGACGACGAAGTCGACCTCGCCGGGGTCGGCGAGCGGGCTGCGCACGCCCGGGAAGAGGCGCGAGGGGCGCAGGTTGACGTAGTGGTCGAGCGCGAAGCGCAGCCTCAGCAGCAGACCCCGCTCCAGCACGCCCGAGGGCACGCCCGGGTCGCCGACGGCGCCGAGCAGGATGGCGTCGTGGCGGCCGATGGCCTCGAGGTCGGCGTCCGTGAGCGTCTCGCCCGTCGCGTGCCAGTGGCGCGCGCCCAGGTCGTACTCCGTGGTGCCCACCTTGACGTCGGAGCCGGCCAGCGCGGCCTCGAGGACGCCGAGCCCCTGCTCGACCACCTCGGGTCCGATGCCGTCGCCCGCGACGACGGCGAGGTCGATGCTCCGCGTCTCAGCCATGGCCCGAGCATAGCCACGGCGCGCCACGATGCGGGACAGCCGTCTCACGATGCGGCCGACCTCGGTACGGACGTCCCGGCGCTCAGAGGCGCGGGTGCAGCACCTCGAACCGCTCCCACACCACGGGCATGTCCGGCGCGAACTCGTACCCCAGCGGCGGCAGCGTGCGCCGCCAGTAGCGCTCGTGGCCGGCGCGCCACTCCTCGAGGGAGCGGTCCCCCTCCCCCTCGAGGTACGCCTGCTCGGCGGTCACCTCGGCGAACGGCACGGTGACCACCTCGACGGTGCGCAGCAGCGCCCGCGGCGCCCGGGCGCCGTCGAGCACGATGCTCAGGGATCCGGGCGTCGGCAGCGGCTCGCCCGCCGCCTCGTACTCCCAGACCGCCGCCGCCGTCGCCGTCTTGCGCCCGATGAGCACCAGCTCCAGGAGCTCGTCGGCGAGCTCCGGCGAGTCGCCGAACGCCCACGCCTCCGGCGGCACGCTCGTGGCCCACCCCGGCCCGGTGACCACCGCGGCGCGGCCCAGGCCCGCGCGGCCCCGCACCAGCTCCCAGTACTGCTGGATCCGTGCCGCCTGCGCGGCGTCGTCCACGGGCAGCTCCAGGGCGTCGGGCGCCCCGAGGCCGGGCGTGGGCTGCAGGTCGCGCGGGAGCGCGGCGTCGTCCGTCATGCGCCCATCCTGGCAGCACGGCGGCGGGGCGCACGACGACGGCCCGCCACCCGCAGGGGTGACGGGCCGTCGTGCGGCACACGGGCCGAGGCGTCAGCGCGCCGCGTTGCCCTCTGCGCCGACGGTCGGGCAGTCGCTCTGCGCCGCCTCCGCCAGGGGCTCGTGCCTCGCCCCTATCTCCGTCAGCGCGCCGCGTTGCCCTCTGAACCGACGGTCGGGCAGTCGCTCTGCGCCGCCTCCGCCAGGGGCTCGTGCCTCGCCCCTATCTCCGTCAGCGCGCCGCGTTGCCCTCGACGTAGTCGGTGTCCTGGGGCTTGACCCACGCGAACAGCTTGCGCAGCTCGCGGCCCACCGGCTCGATCGGGTGGTTCTGGCCCTTCTCGCGCAGCTCCTTGAACTCCGGCGCGCCGGCGTCCTGGTCGCCGATGAAGCGCTCGGCGAAGGCGCCCGACTGGATGTCGGACAGCACGGCCTTCATGTTCTCCTTGACGTGCGGGTCGATGACGCGCGGGCCGGAGACGTAGTCGCCGTACTCGGCCGTGTCGGAGACGGACCAGCGCTGCTTGGTGATGCCGCCCTCGTAGATGAGGTCGACGATGAGCTTCAGCTCGTGCAGCACCTCGAAGTAGGCGACCTCGGGCTGGTAGCCGGCCTCGGTGAGGGTCTCGAAGCCGTACTGGATGAGCTGCGAGACGCCGCCGCACAGCACGGCCTGCTCGCCGAAGAGGTCGGTCTCGGTCTCCTCGGTGAACGTCGTCTTGATGCCGGCGGCGCGCAGGCCGCCGATGGCCTTGGCGTAGGACAGCGCGAGGTCCCAGGCCTTGCCGGAGGCGTCGGTCTCGACGGCGACGATGACCGGCACGCCGCGGCCGTCGGCGTACTCGCGGCGCACCAGGTGGCCCGGGCCCTTGGGGGCGACCATGAGCACGTCGTGGCCCTCGGCCGGCTGGATGTAGCCGAAGCGGATGTTGAAGCCGTGGCCGAAGACCAGGGCGGCGCCGTCCTTGAGGTTCGGGGCGATCTCGTCGCGGTAGATGTGCCGCTGGACCTGGTCCGGCGCCAGGATGACGACGACGTCGGCGCCGCGCACGGCGTCGGCGACGGAGGCGACAGCGAGGCCGGCGTTCTCCGCCTTCTCGCGGGAGGCGCTGCCCTCGCGCAGGCCGACGGTGACGTCGACGCCCGAGTCGCGCAGGTTCAGCGAGTGCGCGTGCCCCTGGCTGCCGTAGCCGATGACGGCGACCTTGCGCTGCTGGATCAGGGACAGGTCGGCGTCGTCGTCGTAGAAGAGCTCAGCCACGGTGGTTCCTCGTTTCTTCGCGGTTCTGCTTGCAGGGTCGGGTCTGGGGCGCGCGCCGGGCCCGCCGGCGCGCCGGGTCGTGCGGGTCAGGCGGTCCGGACGCGCTCGAGCGCCCGGTCGGTGATCGACCGCGACCCGCGCCCGACGGCGAGGGTCCCGGACTTCACGATCTCGCGGACGCCGTACGGCTCGAGGGCCGCCACGAGCGCGTCGAGCTTGGCGTCGGTGCCGACCGCCTCGACGACGACGGTGTCGGGCACGACGTCGACGACGTGGGCGCGGAACAGGTTGACCACCTCGAGCACGCCCGAGCGGGTCTGGGCGTCGGCGCGCACCTTGACCAGCAGCAGCTGGCGGTGCACCGACTCCTCCGGCGTCAGCTCGACGATCTTGATGACGTGCACGAGCTTGTTGAGCTGCTTGGTCACCTGCTCCAGCGGCAGGTCCTCGACCACGTCGACCACGACGGTGATCCGGGAGATCTCCTCGTGCTCGGTCGGGCCGACGGCCAGCGAGTGGATGTTGAACGCCCGGCGGGCGAACAGCCCGGCGACCCGCGTGAGGACGCCCGGGCGGTTCTCCACGAGCACGGACAGGGTGTGGCGGCTCATCGGGTCACTCCTCGCGGTCCCACGCCGGCGAGATGCCGCGCGCGTACTGGATGTCGTCGTTGCTCACGCCGGCGGCGACCATGGGCCACACCATCGCGTCGCGCGACACCGTGAAGTCGACCACCACGGGGCGGTCGTCGATCTCGTTCGCGCGCTTGATCGCGTCGTCGACGTCGGACTGGCGCTCCACCCGGATGCCCGCGCAGCCGTACGCGTCGGCGAGCTTGACGAAGTCGGGCACGCGCTGGGTGCCGTGGCCGGTGTGCAGGTCGGTGTTGGAGTACCGCTCCTCGTAGAAGAGGGTCTGCCACTGCCGGACCATGCCCAGCGAGCTGTTGTTGATCAGCGCCACCTTGATCGGGATGTCGTTGATGACGCAGGTGGCCAGCTCCTGGTTGGTCATCTGGAAGCAGCCGTCGCCGTCGATCGCCCACACGGTGGCGTCCGGCCGGCCGACCTTGGCGCCCATCGCGGCGGGCACGGCGTAGCCCATGGTCCCCAGGCCGCCGGAGTTGATCCACGTCCGCGGGTGCTCGTACCGGATGAACTGCGCGGCCCACATCTGGTGCTGGCCCACGCCGGAGACGTACACGGCGTCCGGCCCGGCGAGCTCGCCGAGGCGGCCGATCACGTGCTGCGGGGCCAGCAGGCCGTCCGCGGTCGGCGTGTAGCCGAGCGGGTAGGTCTCGCGCCAGCCGTCGATCTGGTGCCACCAGGCTGCCAGGTCGGGGCGGCCGACGGCGGCGTGCTCGGCCTCCACGGCGGGCACCAGGTCGCCGATCACCTCGCGCAGGTCGCCCACGATCGGCACGTCCACGGCGCGGTTCTTGCCGATCTCCGCCGGGTCGATGTCGGCGTGCACGATCGCGGCGTGCGGCGCGAAGCTCGACAGCTTGCCGGTCACGCGGTCGTCGAACCGCGCCCCGAGCGCGACGATGAGGTCGGCCTTCTGCAGCGCGGCGACGGCCGGCACCGTGCCGTGCATGCCCGGCATGCCGAGGTGCTGCGGGTGGCTGTCGGGCACGGCGCCGCGGGCCATGAGGGTGGTGACCACGGCGGCGCCCGTGACGTCGACCAGGCGGCGCAGCGCCTCGGAGGCGCCGGCGCGCACGACGCCGCCGCCCACGTACAGCACCGGCCGGCGCGCCGTGGCGAGCAGCCGCGCGGCCTCGCGCACCTGCTTGCCGTGCGGCTTGGTCACGGGGCGGTAGCCGGGCAGGCGCATCTCCTGTGGCCAGGAGAACGTGGTGCGCGCCTGCATGGCGGACTTCGCGATGTCGACGAGCACCGGGCCGGGGCGGCCGGTGGACGCGACGTGGAACGCCTCCGCGATGGTGCGCGGGATCTCGTCCGGGTCGGTCACCAGGAAGCTGTGCTTGGTGATCGGCATGGTGATGCCGACGATGTCGGCCTCCTGGAACGCGTCCGTGCCGATCATCGAGGCGCCGACCTGGCCCGTGATGGCCACCATCGGGATCGAGTCCATGTTCGCGTCGGCCAGGGGCGTGACGAGGTTGGTGGCGCCCGGGCCGGACGTCGCCATGGTGACGCCGACCTTGCCGGTGGCGTGGGCGTAGCCCGACGCCGCGTGCCCGCCGCCCTGCTCGTGGCGCACCAGCACGTGGCGCACCTTCGTGGAGTCCATCAGCGGGTCGTACAGCGGCAGGATGGCGCCGCCGGGGATGCCGAAGACCGTGTCGACCCCGACCGCCTCGAGCGAGCGCACGATCGACTCGGCGCCGGTCATCTCCCGCGGGGCGCCGGCCGGTGCCGCGGCCCCGGCTACGAGCCCGCGCGTCCGGACCTCGGCGGGTCGCGCGTCGGTGCGCGCGGCGACCTGTGCGGGGCTCGGGTGCGGCGTGGCCATGGTGTCTCCTGCCGTCGGTCGGGACTGCGGGTGGTGCGGACAAACGAAAACCCCTCGGTCCCGCGGACGGGACGGTCGAGGGGTGAGCGCGCTGACGGAGCCGGTACGTCGAGTACGGCGGCCTCAGCCGGCGCGCCCGGGAAGTACTACGAGGATCGTCTGCACGTGAGGAACGTTACGCCCGCGCGTCGTGGGTGTCACGCCGCGGACCACGGATTCCGCATCATGAGACACCTGCCCGGGTACCGGGACGGCGTCCGGACGCGTCAGCGCTGGTCACGGGGCGCTCCGAGACTCCTGGAGGGCGCTCCGCGGCACCCGGGCGCGCTCAGCCACCGTCGGGCCGCTGCCACGTGCGCACGCGCGCCTCGTTGCCCTCCGCGTCGGCGAGCACCCACTCCCCCGGCGCGCGCCGCCCGGTGACGAGGTGCCCGCCCGCCGCGAGCGCCGCCGCCACGCGCGGCTCGGCCGCGTCGGCCGGCACGTGCACGTCGAGGCGCAGCC
>NZ_LWGM01000162.1 GCF_001750215.1 Isoptericola variabilis
GCGGTCGGGCAGCACGCGGCCGGGCGCGACGTCGCGGGCGCGCGCGGAGGTGTCCCGGGCGTGCCAGAGCGAGCGCACGATCGCCAGCTGGCGGCGGTCGCGCAGCCCGTGGGTCCCCGACGTGCGGCGCCACGGCTCGGGCCGGGGAGCCGGCGGCTCGGCGGTGCGCACTGCCTCGAACTCCTGCGCCGCCCACTCGGCCTTGCCGGCCTCCTCGAGGCGCGCCCCGAGCCGCTCGCGCAGCTCGACCAGCACCTCGACGTCGAGCGCGGCGTACCGCAGCCAGTCGACCGGCAGCGGGCGGGTCGACCAGTCCACCGCGGAGTGCTCCTTGGCCAGGCCCAGCCCCAGCACCTCCGCCACCACGGCGGCGAGGCCCACGCGCTCCATCCCCAGCAGGCGGGCGGCGAGCTCGGTATCGAAGACGCGCGCCGGGCGCAGGCCGTGCTCGGCCAGGCCCGGCAGGTCCTGCGAGGCGGCGTGCAGCACCCACTCGGCGTCGCCGACGGCCGCGCCGAGCGCGGACAGGTCGGGCAGGGCGACCGGGTCGACCAGCGCCGTGCCGGCGCCCTCGCGGCGCAGCTGGACGAGGTAGGTGCGCTGCCCGTACCGGTAGCCCGACGCCCGCTCGGCGTCGGCGGCGACGGGGCCGGTGCCCGCGGCGAACGCCTCGATGACGCGGCGCAGGCCGGCCTCGGTGGCGACGACCTCGCCGACGCCGTCGGCCGGCTCGGTCAGGGGGACGACCGCTGCCGCGGTCTCCGGGGGAAGGGCTGCGCTCATGCGGCGGCCACCACGGGCCGGCACGCGGGGGAGGACTGCGGTGCGATCACGGTCCTACGGTATGCCGCCGAGAGGCCAGCGCCGTGACGCCCTCGGGCAGCGGCGGCAGCCCGCCCGCCGTGGTCATGAGGTCCGCCCAGAGCGCGAGGTGCTCGCCGAGGGCGGTGTCGACGGGCGTCCACGACGCGCGGATCTCGAGGTCCACGGCGTCCGGCGTGCCGTCCAGCGCCCCGAAGCTGCTCGACAGCACGCGGGTCACCGTGCCGCCCACCGCGCGCACGTCGACGGCCGCCGCCGCCAGGGCCTCGGTGACCCACGTCCAGGCGACCTCCGCCAGCATGGGGTCGGCCGCCATCTCCGGCTCGAGGGTGGCGCGCACCAGCGTCACGACGCGGAAGTCGCCCTGCCAGGTGTCCTGCCCGGCGGGGTCGTGCAGGACGACGAACCGGCCGGTGGCGACCTCGTCCCCGCCGGCGAACACCTCGCCCTCGAGGGCTGCC
This sequence comes from Isoptericola variabilis, assembly GCF_001750215.1. Taxonomy (GTDB): domain Bacteria; phylum Actinomycetota; class Actinomycetes; order Actinomycetales; family Cellulomonadaceae; genus Puerhibacterium; species Puerhibacterium variabilis_A. The sequence goes on from NZ_LWGM01000162.1 coordinate 1,284, forward strand.
GTCCACGGCGCGACGCGGGTGGGGCCGGGCACCTCGACGAGGTGCACCTCGGGCCTCAGCCGCGGGTGGCGCAGCGAGGCCAGCGCGGCGGCGAACCGGGAGGGGACGTCCCTCGGGGCGGAGCTCACGGTGCCACGCTAGGGCCTGCGCGCACCGCCGTGCCGCAGGCGCGGCCGGGCGGCGTCGCGCGCGACCGGATCGTCCCGGTTCGCCCGGCTCGGTCCGCGCCGTCCCCTAGGCTGGTGCGGGTGCCCCGACCGGTGCGCGGACGGCGGGTGCGGCCCGACGAGCAACGGGGGACGATCGCCTCGCGATCGAGACCGAACGAAGGAGCAGGCACGATGAGCGACACGACCACGGGCGCCCCGCAGGCGCAGATCGGCGTCACGGGGCTCGCGGTCATGGGCCGCAACCTGGCCCGCAACCTCGCGCGGCACGGGTACGCCGTGGCGCTGCACAACCGCTCGTACTCCCGCACGCAGTCCCTGGTGGCCGAGCACGGCGACGAGGGCACGTTCGTGCCGTCGGAGTCGATGGCGGACTTCGTGGCCTCGCTGGAGCGGCCGCGCAAGGTGATCGTCATGGTCAAGGCGGGCGGCCCGACCGACGCGGTGATCGACGAGCTGGTGCCGCTGCTGGAGGAGGGCGACATCGTCATCGACGCCGGCAACGCCCACTTCCCGGACACGATCCGGCGCGAGGCCGCCCTGCGCGAGCGCGGCCTGCACTTCGTCGGCACCGGCGTCTCCGGCGGCGAGGAGGGCGCGCTGAACGGCCCCTCGATCATGCCGGGCGGCACCCGCGAGGCCTACGCCTCGCTCGGGCCGATCCTCGAGGACATCTCGGCCAAGGTCGAGGGCGTCCCGTGCTGCACCTACGTCGGCCCCGACGGCGCCGGCCACTTCGTCAAGATGGTGCACAACGGCATCGAGTACGCCGACATGCAGCTCATCGCCGAGGCCTACGACCTGCTGCGGCAGGGCCTGGGCGCCTCGGCCAAGGAGATCGGCGAGGTCTTCGCGCGCTGGAACACCGGCGACCTGGAGTCGTTCCTCATCGAGATCACCGCCGAGGTGCTCGGCCACACGGACGCTCGCACCGGCTCGGCGTTCGTCGACGTCGTGCTCGACCAGGCCGAGCAGAAGGGCACCGGCCGCTGGACGGTGCAGAACGGCCTCGACCTGGGCGTGCCGATCACCGGCATCGCCGAGGCCACGTTCGCCCGCTCGCTGTCCGGCTCGGTGCCGCAGCGCGAGGCCGCCCGCGCCGCCCTGCCCGCCGAGGCGCAGCCCTGGCAGGTCACCGACCGCGAGGCCTTCGTCGAGGACGTGCGCAAGGCGCTGTACGCCTCGAAGGTCGTGGCCTACTCCCAGGGCTTCGACCAGATCGCCGCCGCCTCGGCGGAGAACGGCTGGGACATCGACCGCGGCGCCATGGCCCGCATCTGGCGCGGCGGCTGCATCATCCGCGCCCGGTTCCTCGACCGCATCACCGAGGCCTACGAGCGCGACCCGAACCTGCCGCTGCTGCTGGCCGACCCCTACTTCACCAGCGCCGTGAGCGAGGGCGTGGCCGCCTGGCGCCGCGTCGTGGCCCAGGCCGCGCTGCACGGCGTGCCCACCCCGGCGTTCGGCTCGTCGCTGGCCTACTACGACGGGGTGCGCGCCGAGCGGCTGCCGGCCGCGCTCGTGCAGGCCCAGCGCGACTTCTTCGGCGCGCACACCTACAAGCGCGTCGACGCCGAGGGCACCTTCCACACCGAGTGGTCCGGCGACCGCACCGAGAGCGAGGCGTGAGACACCCCGTGAGCACCACCCCGACCGACCCCGCCGTGCGGCCCGTCATCGTCGGCTCCGACATCGGCGTGTACGGGCTCGCCCGGGCCTTCCACGAGCGCTACGGCGTGCGCACCACCGTGGTGGCGTTCGCCGAGCCGGGCCCGATCGCCGGGTCCCGCATCATCGACCTACGGCTGTGCGGCTCGGCGGACGAGGAGATCGTCGCGGCGCTGCTGCGGCTGGCCGCCGAGCACACCGGCCCCGAGCGGCTCGTGCTGCTGACCAACATGGACTGGGTGGTGCGCATCCTCGCCCACCACCGGGAGGTGCTGGAGGCGGCCGGCTACGTCGTGCCGTTCGCCGACGCCGCGCTGATCGACCGCATCTCCGACAAGGCGGAGTTCCTCGCGGCCTGCACCGAGATCGGCGTGCCCACGCCGGCCACGGTGGTGCAGGACTTCGCGGCCGCCCAGGAGCCGGGCTGGCGGCCCGAGCCGGTGCCGTTCGCCTTCCCGGTGATCGCCAAGGCCGCCTCCAGCGCCGACTACCACGCCGTGCGCTTCGCCGGGAAGAAGAAGATCTACGAGATCGCCTCGCAGGCCGAGCTCGACGGGCTGTACGCCAGCCTGCGCGAGGCCGGCTACCGCGGGCGGTTCCTGGTGCAGGACATGGTGCCGGGCGACGACACCCAGATGCGCTCGGTGACCACGTACACCGACACCTCGGGCCGCGTGACGCTCGTGGCCTCGGCCCGCGTGCTGCTCGAGGAGCGCACGCCTGCCGCGCGCGGCAACCCCTCGGCGATGATCGTCGAGCCGGTGCCCGAGCTGCTCGAGGCGGCCCGCCGCCTGCACGAGCACACCGGGTGGCGCGGCTTCGCCAACTTCGACGTCAAGCTCGACCCGCGCGACGGCGTCTACCGGTTCCTCGAGCAGAACCCGCGCATCGGCCGGAACAACTACTACGTGACCGCCGGCGGCGTGAACGTCGCCGAGGTGCTCGTGGACGACGTCGTGCGCGGCGTGCGGCGCGAGCCGGCCGTCGCCGACCGCGAGGTGCTCTACGCCGTCGTGCCGCACGACCTGCTGCGCCGCTACGTGCTCGACCCCGCGCTGCGGGCCCGCGTCGTGGGGCTGATGCGGGCGCGCCAGGTGGTGCACCCGCTGCGCTACAAGGCCGACCGGACGCTCAAGCGCGCCGCCTACGTGCTCACCGCGCTGACCAACCACCGGCGCAAGTACCGCACCTTCTACCCGCCGGCCGAGCTGCGCCGCAACCACGAGGCGGCGCGCGCCGCGGCCGTGAAGGAGGCCCTGTGAGCGCCCGGTCCGCCGCCGTGGCGGGCGCCCGCCGCCTGCAGCCCGTCGTCCTGGGCGGCGACATCGGCGCGTACAGCCTCGCCCGGGCGTTCCACGAGGCGTACGGCGTGCGCCCCGTCGTCGTCTCGAGCGTCTCGACCGGGCTGGTGCGCCACTCGCGCATCCTCCAGCACGTGGCCGAGCCGCGGATCGACGACGCCGACGCGCTCGTGGCGCGGCTGCGCGCGATCGCCGACGCCCACGCCGACGCCGACCTCGTCGCCGTCGGCTCGGCCGACTGGCTCGTGCGCGCGCTGGTGGAGAACCGCGACCGCCTCGAGGACCGGTACACGATCCCGTACGTGCCCGAGGACCTGCTGCTGCGGCTGACGGACAAGGAGGAGTTCGGCCGCCTGTGCGCCGAGCTCGGCATCGCGCACCCCACCACGGTGGTGCACGACGTCGCGGCCGGGGGCGAGCCGGACACCAGCGGGCTGACGTTCCCGGTGATCGCCAAGGCGGCCAGCACCGCGGCCTACCACGACGTCGAGTTCCCCGGGAAGAAGAAGGTCTTCACGGTGGGCTCGCGCCCGGAGCTGCTCGAGCTGCTGGGGCGGGTGCGCGACGCCGGCTACACCGGGTCGTTCGTGATCCAGGACTTCATCCCGGGCGACGACTCCGGGATGCGGATCCTCACCTGCTACAGCGACGCCCAGGGCAAGGTGCGGTTCGCCTCGTTCGGCCACGTGCTGCTCGAGGAGCACGCGCCGGGCGCGCTCGGCAACCCCGCCGGCATCATCACCGGCGTCCAGCACGAGGTCGTCGAGCAGGCGCGCCGCCTGCTGGAGCACGTCGGCTGGACGGGGTTCGCCAACTTCGACCTCAAGTACGACCCGCGCGACGGGCGGTACGTGTTCTTCGAGCTCAACCCGCGCCTGGGCCGCTCGAACTTCTACATCACCGGCGCCGGGGCCAACCCGGTGACGTTCTACGTCCACGAGCACCTGCGCGGCCTCGACCCCGAGCCGCGGGCCGTGCTGGGCGCCGACGTGCCGCTGACCGCCGACGGCGAGCTGGCGGCGGAGCACCTGTACACGGTGCTGCCGGGGCCGCTGCTGCTGCGCTACGTGCTCGACCGTGGCCTGCGCGCCCGCACGCGGCGGCTGCTGCTGCGCCGTCGCGCGTCGAACCCGCTGTGGTACCGCCACGAGTGGGACCCGCGGCGCGTGGCGTACCTGCTGGTGGCGCAGCTCAACCACTACCGCAAGTACGCCCGGCACTACCCGGTGTCCGCGGCGCGCGCCCTGGCCTGGACGGGCCGCTGATGACGGCGCCGGACGCGCCGGCGGGCGAGCACCTGCCCGTCGGCGTCATCGGCGGCGTGGGCCCGCTGGCCACCGCCTACTTCCTGCAGCGGGTGGTCCAGCGCACGCGCGCGGACCGCGACCAGGACCACGTCGACATGGTGGTGCTCAACCACGCGACGATCCCGGACCGGACGGCGTTCGTGCTGGGCCGGTCCGCCGAGGACCCCGGGCCCGTGCTGGCGCGCGACGCCCGGCGCCTCGAGGCGTTCGGCGTGAGCTTCCTGGTGATGCCGTGCAACACCGCGCACTACTTCACCCAGCAGGTCCTCGACGCGGTGCGCACGCCGTTCCTGTCGATCATCGACGTCACGGTGGCCGCCGCGCGCGAGCGGGTGCCGGGCCTGGAGCGCGTGGGCCTGCTGGCCACGGCCGGGACCGTCGCCTCGCGGGTGTACGACGACGCCTTCGCCGCCCACGGCGTGGAGGTGCTCACGCCGAGCGCAGCGGACCAGGACGTGGTCAACGCGGTCATCTACGACCAGGTCAAGGCCGGCCGCCCGGCCGACCCCGATGCGCTGCGCGCCGTCGCGGGCCGGCTCGCCGAGCGCGGCGCGTCGGTGGTGGTGCTGGGCTGCACCGAGCTGTCGGTCGCGGCCGTGGACCACGGCCTGCTCGACGAGCCGCCGTTCCTGGACTCCATGGACGAGCTCGTCCGGGCGACCGTCGTCGCCGCCGGGCACGAGGTGCGCTGATCGGGTGCGCTGATCGGGTGCGCTGAGGCTCAGCCCAGCTCGCTGGTGCCCAGGTACAGGTGCAGCACCGGCACGTGCAGCTCCTCGCGGGCGCGCGACGCCCAGTCGGAGTGGAACGTGTCCTCCACGGCGTGCGGGTAGGTGACGACGACGGCCTCCCGCACGCCGGCCGGCCCCTGGACGTCGACGGCGCCCGGGCCGGCGGCCTCGCCGCCCAGCCGCTCGACCTCGGCGCGCAGGGCGGGCAACGGGTCGTCGCCGGTCACGAACCCGTCCACCTCGACGCCTGCCGCGCGCAGCGCCTTGACCGAGCCCTCGAGCCGGTCGACGGCGGTGGCGGTGGCCTGGCGCACGTCGGGCTCCTTGCCGCGCAGGTCGTCCCACGCCTGGCGCAGCTCGCCCATGCCGAGGTGGTCGATGATCGACGTGACGACGTTCCGCTCGGTGTCGGCCGGCACGAGCACCCGGTAGGCGACCGGGTCCTCGGCGTGCAGCCGGGTGATGTGCTCGACGTCGGCGGAGGTCAGGGTGTCCTCGGTGAGCACGAGGACCACGGGCAGGTTCGGCATGCGACCAACCTAGCCAGCGTCCCCGTCCGCCGCCGTCCGGGCGGTCTGACGGGCGGTCTTACGGGGCGGTCCTACGGGGCGGTTCCCCCGGGGGCGTCGGGCCCGCGGTCAGCCGGCGTCCCGCTCCACCACCCAGCGGGCCAGCAGGGTGCTGGTCGCCCGGTCGGCGAGCAGGTGGCCGAGCCGCGCCCGCGGGCCCGGCGCCGCGCCGGGGCCGGCGACGATGC
>NZ_LWGM01000163.1 GCF_001750215.1 Isoptericola variabilis
GGCCCGGCCGACCCGAACGCGCCGAACTTCTTCAAGGGCGCGATGTCGGTGCTGCAGCCCAAGATCGACGACGGCACGCTGACCGTGGTCTCGGGCCAGACGGAGTTCACCCAGGTCGCCACCCCCGACTGGGACAACGCGAAGGCCCAGTCGCGGATGGACTCGCTCCTGTCGGGCTTCTACGACGGCAAGGCGATCGACGGGGTGCTCTCCCCGAACGACGGCATCGCCCGGGCCATCCTCACGTCCGCCGAGCAGGCCGGCCAGGACGTGCCGGTGGTCACCGGCCTCGACGCCGAGAACGAGTCGGTCGTGTCGGTGTGGGAGGACAAGCAGTACGCCACCGTGGCCAAGCCCACCGACGCGCTGGTCGGCAAGACGGTCGAGCTCATCGAGGCCCTGCAGAAGGGCGAGGAGCTGCCGGCGCCCGACGAGAGCGTCGACAACGGCACGACGGACGTGCCCGTGTACCAGCTCGACCCGGTCGTGGTGACCAAGGCCAACGCGCAGGAAGTGTTCGCGAACGACGCGTCGCGCCTCGCCCTGCTGAAGTAACTGAGACCCTAGAGCCGGGGGGTGCGCGGCGCGCGCCCCCCGGCTCTCACCATGACGCTCGAAGACGACGGAGACCCGAGTGACAAGCACGCCGACCGCGGGGACGACGGGGTTCGACGCCCGCCGACGCCCGACGATGAAGCACGTCGCAGCCCTGGCGGGTGTCGGCATCAAGACGGTCTCGCGCGTCATCAACGGTGAGCCCAACGTCTCGACGAGCACCACCGCCCGCGTCCTCGAGGCGGCGCGGGCCCTCGACTACCACCTTGACGTGCGCGCCGGCAACCTCCGGCGCGCGGACGGCCGTACGCGCACGCTCGGGCTCCTCGTCTCTAGCGTGGACAACCCGTTCGCCGGCGCGGTGCACCGAGGCGTCGAGGACGTCGCGATGTCCCACGACACGGCGGTCTTCGCGTCGAGCCTCGACGACGATCCCGACCGCGAGCAGCGCGCGGTCGCCGCCTTCTTAGGACGCCGGGTCGACGGGCTCGTCCTGACCTCAGTCGCTCGCAGCCAGGGCTACCTGGCGGTCGAGGCCGCGCGCGGGACCCCCTTGGTCTTCGTCGACCGCGAGGCGCGGGACCTGGCGGCGGACGTCGTGGCCAGCGACAACCCGGCGAGCGCCGCCATGGCCGCCCGGCACCTGATCTCCCACGGGCACCGCCGCGTCGCCTTCCTTGGCGACCGCGAGACGATCGGTACCGCCGTCGAGCGCCGTGACGGATTCCTCGCCGAGATGGGCCGCTCGGGCGTCGCGACGGCCGATCTGCCGGTCGTGCTGGGCCTGCACGACGAGGCGTCCGCCCGGGCGGCAGCCCTGGACCTCTTGCGGGCCGACGACCCGCCGACCGCGCTCTTCGCGGCGCAGAACCTGGTGACGCTGGGAGCCGTGCGCGCGCTGCGCGAGCTCGACCTCCACCGGCGCGTCGCGCTGGTCGGCTTTGACGACATCGCGCTCGGTGATCTGCTCCAGCCGGGCATCACCGTCGTGGCTCAGGACCCGTACGAGATCGGGCGGCTGGCGGCGGAGCGGGTGTTCGCCCGGCTCGACGGCGACGACAGCGAGCCGCAGCGGGTGATCGTCCCGACCACGCTCCTCGCCCGCGGATCGGGCGAGATCCGGCCACCGGCATGACGACCCTCGAGCCCTAGCGCGCTGCCAGAACGCAGCTGGCGACCGCGCGGCCGACTCCGAACACGCGGCTTCGGGAAAGCGCCACGCGGAGTGCCGTCAGCGCCGACGCCGCCGGGTGCCCCGTCCGCGGTGACCATGCGTTCCCCTCATCAGCCGGCCACGAACGCGTGGCCCGGCCGTCCCGACCCGAACCACGGAGTGCCGGGGACCCCCGTCCCGGGCGGACCCCGGCGCCCTCGAGTGCGACCACAGCGCGTGAAGGAGTTACCTCATGAGGATCGAAGAACCAGCAACCCACGTCCAGGGCTCGGGCGCCGCGGGCTCGGCGCGCTTCGTCGTCGTGGGGGAGACCCTCATCGACATCGTGCCCGGAGGCGGGGCCGATGGGACTACGAGGGCCGCTTGTCGGCTCCCCGGCGGCAGCCCTGCGAACGTGGCGGTCACGCTGGGACGGCTCGGCCGCGACGTGACGCTGGCGACCACGCTGGCTGACGATGCCGACGGATCTGCTGCGCGTGCCTGGCTCACCGAGTCCGAGGTGCGCGTGCTGGCGCAGGAGCCGGCCACCGGACGGACGTCGACAGCCGCGGTGGTCCTGGCCCCGGACGGATCGGCCGCCTATGAGTTCGACCTGACGTGGGACCTTCGCACGTCGACCTTCGCCGAGGCGGTCGAGCACGGCGCCGACGCCATCCACGCCGGGTCGATCGCGACAGTCCTCGCCCCTGGAGCGGACGCGGTCGAGCACGCGCTGGCCGCGGCCAGGGGGCGCTGCCTGATCTCGATCGACCCCAACGCGCGGTCGACGATCACCCCGGACGTGGACGCCGCCCGATCGCGCGTCGAGCGGCTGGTCAGTCTCGCCGATCTGGTCAAGGTGTCCGAGGAGGACCTCCACTGGTACCACCCAGGGGTCGACGTGGCGGAGGTCGCCCGCGCGTGGGCGAGCTCAGGCCCCTCGCTCGTGGTCGTCACCCTGGGCGCCGACGGCTGCCTCATCGTGCGCGGCGACGAGCAGGCGACCGTACCTGCTCGCGACGTCGTGGTCGCTGACACCATCGGTGCCGGCGACACCTTCATGGGAGCGCTGCTCGACGCCGTGGTCGGCCTCGGCGCTGCCGGACGAGACGCGCGGCGAGTCCTCTCCTCGCTCGACATGGAGCAGTTGCGCGAGGCGGCGTCGTGGGCGGCCACAGCGGCAGCGGTGACGGTGTCCCGGCCCGGGGCCGACCCGCCGACCCGGGCAGAGCTGGCCGCAGCGCATGACTGGGTCGCTCATGCTCAGGGAACGAGCGATGGGATGCTGAGCACCATCCTCTGAGCGCCTGCGCGCCCCACCGCAGACGCCAACGGCGGTCGCCGAGGGTGGGAAACTCCCAAGCCCTCGACGACCGCCGTTGGCGTGTCCGAGCCACTCAGTCGTCGATCAGTCGCCCGCGACGCGCACGGTGACCGGCTCACCGGTCACCACGCCCACCGAGTTCTCCAGCTCCACGGTGTAGCGGTGCTCCCCAGGCGTGACGCCGGTCAGCTCCAACTGCACCACCCTGCCCTGACCGGGGTACACCCGTCGGACCACATGGCCGTCCTCCACCAGGCGCACCACCGTCGTGGGCTGCTCCATGCCCAGCTTGACCTTGATGTTGAACTTGCCGTCGGCGTCGGCGCCCTTGCGCGGACCGGTGAGCGCCGTCACCTCCGCCGCCGGCGGAAGCGCGGTGGCATCGTCGACGCCCGCCTCCTTCCACATGGCGCCGCGCATCGGCGTCACGGTGAGGGACTCCACGCGGCCGTTCCCGCCCGTGGCCCAGACCCCCACCGCCGTCGCCCCGGCGTCCGGGAACACCTGGTCTGTGATCGTGGTCCGGCCGCCGTCGGCAAAGACCTCCACCGAGGCGCGGTCGACGTACAGGGTCAAGGCCACCTTGCCGTTCTCGAGGGGTACCGCGGCGCGCTCGACCGAGGCGAAGGCCGGGTGGAACGCCGTCTCGCCCGAGTCGGTGCGGTCGACGAAGACATCGCCCCGGACGGCGTCGTAACCGATCCTCGTGGCCGAGTCATCGTCCCCCAGCACGCTCAGGCCCACTGCCTCGGCGTCCTTCGGGTCCAGCACCGCGTCGATGCGCAGGACGTCCCCCGACACCGGCAGGTCGCGTGCGCCCTCGGGGACGTCGAGGCGCGCCGCCGACCACGCACGGTCCTTCTGCTCGAGGCTTTCTGCCTCGGGCACGACCTGCTGGACGAGACGGGGTCCGTCCGGGGTCGTCGCCAGCGCCACCTCTCGAGGAAGCGTCATGGCGCTGCGCCAGCTGCCGGTGGGGATCGCCTCGGCGTACTGCCAGTTGTTCATCCACCCCAGCATCACGCGCCGCCCGTCCGGGGCGCCCGAGAACGAGACCGTGGCGTAGTAGTCCCGGCCGTGATCGAGCCAGTCATAGCGCTGCAGGCGGGTGGGCGCCGCCGCGTCGGCGAACATCACCTGGTCGACCAAGATGTGCCCCCAGCCGGACCGGTTGTTGTCGACGACCTCGATGCTGGCTCGCTTGCCAGCCAGGTCGCGGACGTCCCACGAGACCCAGTCGAGGGACTCGCTGTCGCTGCCGGTGGCGCTGCGCACCACCGCGCCGTCGACGAGGAGGTTGACAGTCGTCTCGTCGCTGCGCACCTTCGCCGGCTCGGCACCGAGGACCAGGTGGTCGAGAGTCAGGTGGCCCCAGCCGCCGACGGCGTCGTCCATCACGCGGAAGCGCACCTCTCGGCCGGAGAACTGCGACACGTCCCATGACGTCCAGTTGAGCGCCCCGCTGTCCGACCCGTACGCCGTGCGGACGACCTCGCCGTCGACGAGCAGTTGCGCTTCGAGCGAGCCGTCGGTACGCCGCCCGCCGCCGATCAGGAACGAGAGGTGGTCTTCCCCGGGCTGGACGGTGAACGACGGTGAGGTCAGCGTGCCGCGGTTGTCATCACCACGGGGGCCGCCCTCCCAGGTGTTGAGCCGCTTGACGCCGAGGTAGTACTCGCCGCCCGCGGTCGACGGGTTGCGGCCCGGGTCGGTCGCCAGGTCGCCTGTAGCCTGCCAGCCCGTGTCCACCAGCGCCGTGCCGTCCGGGACCTCGAAGCCGTCGAACAGCAGGCGACCGGCGGGCGGGTCGTTGCTCAGCTGGCCGTTCTCGACATGCGGGTGGTTGCCTCCGCCCACCAGTAGGTTGATCCAGTCCTTCGACACGGTGAACTCCGGCGAGGTCAGCGTGCCGACGGACCAGTCGTGGTCGAGGAAGCTGTTGACGAGGCCGGAGCCCACGTAGCCGGTGACCTGCTGCTGCCCTTCGAGCGTTCCCGTGGCCGGCGCCGAGCCCCACGGCCCGTCGAACCGGTTGCCGGGCTCGTTCTGCACGGTCCATCCGCCGTACGTGCCGTCGTCGAACCCGGCGAACAGCTCTCCTGCCGGTAGCGGGTCCCCGACCACGGTCGACTCGGAGGTGAACTTGGTTCCGTCGAAGTCGCCCACGAAGTACTGGCCGCCCGAACCGCCCGCGACCGCGCCGGGGTTGAGGTTGACGACGAGCACCCAGCGCACCGAGTCGGGGTCGCCGTCGACGGGCAGCGGGAACAGGTCCGGGCACTCCCAGACGCCACCGGTCGCGTTCGCTGGCCCGAAGTCGCTGAGGTAGTCCCACGAACGCAGGTCGTCGCTGCGGTACAGCAGCACACGGTGCTCTGTCGCCTCCACCGCCACCATCACCCAGTAGCTCTCCTTCGTGGCTGGGTCGGTGTAGCGGATCACCTTGGGGTCGCGGAAGTTCGCGGAGTTGCGGTCCAGCACGGGGTTGCCCTCGTACTTCGTCCACGTGCGCCCCTTGTCGAGGGAGTAGGCCAGGGACTGCGCCTGGATGCCGGCGCGAGTGGGGTGCGCCCCGGTGTACGCACTGGTGTAGATCGCGATCAAGGGCGGGTTCGCCTCAGTGCCGAAGCCGGAGGTGTTCTCCGTGTCATAGACGACGGATCCGGAGAAGATGTCCTCGACCGAGACGCCGTCGTCGTTCTTGGTCTGGGCGATGGCCAGGGGCTGCTGCTCCCAGTGCATGAGGTCGGTCGATGTGGCATGTCCCCAGCTCATGTTGCCCCAGCGGGTGCCCTCGGGGTTGTGCTGGAAGAACATGTGCCACGTCCCGTCGACGTACACCAGCCCGTTGGGGTCGTTCATCCAGTTCTTCTCGGGTGTGAAGTGCAGGTATGGGCGGTACTGCTCATCACCGGGGTCTGCGACCTGCGTCAGCGCCTGCCGGATGGAACTGGGCGGCGCCTCCACGGCGCCCGCGCTCGGGACCCCGATACCCGTTCCTGCGACCGCCATGACGGCCGTCGTGGCGAGGAACCGGGCGGCCCGAGAACAGGTCGGCAGGCGGCGGCCAAGGGGCCGCCGGGATGGTGCTAGGGAAGGTGTCGTCTTCGACATCTCACTCGCTCCGCTCTGCGGTGAAGGTTCACCGCTGACAACGTTGTAGGGCGGGAATCTTGCCCGGGGGCCGGGCATCGCGGCGCGCTGCAGCTCGGCAAATCTCGCCGAACTGGCATCAGCATCCAGAGCGGTAAGCCGATCGGCGCGCCAATGCATCGGCCGCTCCCATGCAACAACTGACATCGTTGTCAGTTCGGATACTAGCAGCGGGGGCTTCGCAGCAAAAGCACAGCCCAGCCCCAAGTCGGGCCTCGATGCGCCGAGGTGCCGAAGCGTCCCGCCGCGCCTTCATCGGCAGCGACCGTGTGGCGATGCCCTCTGCGGCAAGGAGCTGCAGTGCCACGTGCGCGCACCTGAGGCGCCCCGCCGCGCGCCTCCCTAACGAGGGCCAACGGCAGCGCGCGGATGCGAGAGCACTTGCGCGAGCGGTGGAGGCGCCTCCTGTCGTGGACAGATGCCGCCCACCTCGGCGGCATCGTTGGCGCCGCCGGGCAGTCCGGTGGAGGGCGATTCAGGTCTTCGAGGCTGCCTGACTTTCCCCTATTCCGACGGTCTACAGGTTGGGGCGTGGCCCACCGGGGTACGGCCGTGGCTGCGGCGGTAGGGGAGCGCGTCGGAGTGAGTTCGACGGGCGTCGGCGCAGGGGCGCCTGGTAGCCGCCGTGAGGCCGCGGCAGCGGTGCGGGCTGGGCCGGTGTGGGGTGGTGCAGGCCGAGGGCGTCGAGCTCGCGGCGGGCCTTGTGGGCTTCGATGGTGATTCCGTCGTCCTGGTCGTCGCGGGCGAGGATCTCGGTCCAGGTCTCGTAGGCGTCGGTGGCGTCCTGGGCGGTGAGGTAGATGAGGTTGGCGGCGCGGCCGCGGGTGGCGCCGACGTAGGCGGTCGCGCCGGTGGCATCGTCGGCGAGCAGGCGGGCGGTCTGGACGG
>NZ_LWGM01000164.1 GCF_001750215.1 Isoptericola variabilis
CGGCGCGGCGCCGGCACCCGGGGGAGCGGCCGGCTCGGGGCGGGTGTCCGCCGTCATCGACGCGGCCCTCGCCTACGACCAGGCCGCCTGCGACTCGCTGCTGCGCCTCGGCGCGGAGGCGGACCCGGCCGCCTGGTGGACGCAGCTGGTCGAGCCCGCCTGGGCCCGCATCGCGCAGCGGACGGTGCTCGGCACGCCGGGCGAGGTGCCCGAGCTGGTGCTCGCGACGGCGGCGCTGCGGGCGCTGCGGGACTTCACGCAGGAGTTCGAGCAGGCGCAGACCGCCGGCGGGGGCCCGCCGGCGAACCACCCCAGCCGGATGCGCAAGATCGTGCTGGTCTTCGCCGCGCCGGACGAGGTGGTGCCGCTGGCCGCGCACGCCTTGGCCGCCGCGCTGGTGGCCAAGGCCGCCTCCTGCCGCGTGGTGACCGGCCCGGCGAGCACCCACCGGTCGGTCGAGCTGGTCGCCATGGTGCGGCCGGCCGCCGTCGTGCTGGCGACCAGCCTCGCGCGCCCCGACCTCGACGTCGTCCACTCGCTGCACGACGACCACCCCGACCTGCCGATCTTCGTCGGGCTGCGGCGCGACGAGTCGGCCGGCGAGCTCCCGCTCGCCGCGAGCGTCCAGCGGGTGCGCAGCTTCACCGGCCTGCTGCACGAGGTGCTCGCCGTCGTCGCGCCGTGACGCGCTGGTTCCCCGGCGGGCGGCCCGCGCCGCCCGCCGGGGGCCGCTGTGAGTCCCGCCGCAGCCGCCGGACGGCCGGAATATCGGCGCGCTCAGAAACGTAGACTCATGGCATGACGGACTCGACCGCGGCGCGCGACCCCTTCGGCTTCCTCGGGCTCACCTACGACGACGTTCTCCTCCTGCCGGGGTACTCCGACCTCGCCCCCGCGGAGATCGACACGACCTCGCGGCTGACGCGGGAGATCTCGCTCAAGGTGCCGCTCGTGTCCGCGGCGATGGACACCGTCACCGAGGCCCGCATGGCCATCGCCATGGCCCGCCAGGGCGGCATCGGCGTGCTGCACCGCAACCTGTCGATCGAGGACCAGGCGTACCAGGTCGACCTCGTCAAGCGGACCCAGACCGGCATCATCTCGAACCCGGTCACCATCACGGCGGACCGGACGCTCGAGGAGCTCGACAAGCTCGCCGGGGAGTACCGCATCTCCGGGTTCCCCGTCGTTGACTCCCACGACCGTCTCATCGGCATCGTCACCAACCGCGACCTGCGCTTCACGCCCGTCGCGGAGTGGGCGACGACCAAGGTCGAGGAGGTCATGACGCCGGCGCCGCTCATCACCGGCGCCGCGGGCGTCTCCCGCGAGGAGGCCACGGCGCTGCTGCGCAAGCACAAGCTCGAGCGCCTGCCGCTGGTGGACGACGAGGGCAGGCTCGCCGGCCTCATCACGGTCAAGGACTTCGTCAAGTCCGAGCAGTTCCCCAACGCCTCGAAGGACGGCCAGGGCCGCCTGCTGGTCGGCGCCGCGATCGGCTACTTCGGTGACGCCTGGCAGCGCGCGACGACGCTGGTCGAGGCCGGGGCGGACGTGCTCGTGGCGGACACCGCGCACGGCAACGTGCGGATGCTCATCGACATGGTCCGCCGGCTCAAGACCGACCCGGCCACCCGCCACGTGCAGGTGATCGGCGGCAACGTCGCCACCCGCGAGGGCGCGCAGGCGTTCGTCGAGGCCGGCGCCGACGCCATCAAGGTGGGCGTGGGCCCAGGCTCGATCTGCACCACCCGCATCGTCACCGGCGTGGGCGTGCCCCAGGTGACGGCGGTCTACGAGGCCTCGCTGGCCGCCCGCCCCGCGGGCGTGCCGGTCATCGCCGACGGCGGCATGCGCCACTCCGGCGAGATCGGCAAGGCGATCGTGGCCGGCGCCGAGACCGTCATGCTCGGCTCGATGCTCGCGGGCACCGAGGAGGCGCCCGGCGACACCATCCTGGTCAACGGCAAGCAGTACAAGGCCTACCGCGGCATGGGCTCGATGGCGGCGATGTCCTCGCGCGGCAAGAAGTCGTACTCCAAGGACCGCTACTTCCAGGCCGAGGTGACCAGCGACGACCTCATCGTCCCCGAGGGCGTCGAGGGCCAGGTGCCCTACAAGGGCACGCTGAGCGCGGTGGCGCACCAGCTCGTGGGCGGCCTGCACCAGACGATGTTCTACGTCGGTGCGCGCACCATCCCCGAGCTGCAGGAGAAGGGCCGGTTCGTGCGCATCACCTCGGCCTCGCTCAAGGAGAGCCACCCGCACGACGTCCAGGTGACCGCCGAGGCGCCGAACTACTCCGGCTTCTGACCGTCGGCCGCCGCCCGGTCCCGACCGGTGCGGCACGGCCTCTCGTCCGTCGGCCCGGCACCCCGCGGGGTGCCGGGCCGACGTGCGTCCGGGACGCCTCCCGCGGGCCGCGGCGCGGGCGCCTCAGGCGGGCTGGTCGGCGGGCTGGCTGGCGGGCTCCACGGGCCAGGCGCTGGACGTGCCGGGGCCGACGAGGCCCTGCCGGGCGCGCCAGTCGTTGAAGCTCTCCGCCCAGTCGCGGTGGGCGCCCACCTGCGCCGCGTGCAGGTCCTCCAGCGCCGTCTCCGCCAGCCCGGGGAACTGCCGCACCAGCGCGTCGAGCACGTCGAGCGTGGCGAGCACGTCGACGTCCGCGGAGTGCAGGTCGCCCTCCCCGGTGACGCCGTAGTGGCCGCACAGGTCGCCGAGGCGGCGCTTGCCCTTGCGGAACCGGTCCTGCCAGCGGTCGATGACCAGCGGGTCGAGCACGGGCGCGACGGGGTGGCCGAGCCGGTCCGGGAGGGTGGGCAGGCCGTGCCGGGCGAGCTCCGCGTCGAGCAGCGACAGGTCGAACGCGGCGTTGTACGCCACCACCGGCACGCCCTCGCGCACGTGCGCGGCGAGCTCGGCGGCGATCTCCTCGAGCGCCGCCGCCGGCGCCACGCCGTGGGCGCGGGCGTGCTCGGTGGTGACGCCGTGGATGGCGGCGGCCTCGGCCGGGATCTCGACGCCGGGGTCCAGGAGCCACGTGCGCACCTCGGTGCTCGCCCCGGGCACCCTCAGCACCAGGGCGGCGGTGACGATGCGGTCGCGGGTGACGTCCACCCCGGTGGTCTCGGTGTCGAAGCCCAGCAGCGGACCTCGCGCCCAGCTCGCGGTGAATGCCTCGTACGACTCCTGCGTCATCTGGAGTACCCCTGGTTCGTCGTCCTACGTCGTGCTGCGGCCGACTGTGCCACCGGCCACCGACACGGCCGCTCCGCCGGCCCCACCGACACGGCCGCTCCGCCGGCCCGACGGGCACGGCCGCCCGTCGGCCCCACGCGCACGGCCGCCCGGCCGGCCCTACGCGCACGGCCGCCCCGGCCCCCGCGGGCGGGCCGGGGCGTCCCGGTAGGCTGGCCCGGTGAGCAACGAGATCGAGATCGGGCGCGGAAAGCGCGGCCGCCGCGCGTACTCCTTCGACGACATCGCGGTGGTGCCCTCGCGCCGCACGCGCGACCCGAAGGACGTCTCGGTCGGCTGGCAGATCGACGCCTACCACTTCGAGCTGCCGATCATGGCCGCGCCGATGGACTCCGTGATGAGCCCCGCCACCGCCGTCGCCCTCGGCCGCGCCGGCGGCCTCGGCGTCCTGGACCTCGAGGGCCTGTGGACGCGGTACGAGTCGCCCGAGCCGCTGCTGGCCGAGATCGCCGCGCTCCCGGCCGCCGACGCCACGCGCCGCATGCAGGAGATCTACGCCGAGCCCATCAAGCCCGAGCTGATCACCGAGCGCCTGCGCGAGGTCCGCGCGGCCGGCGTCGCCGTGGCCGGCGCCCTGTCGCCGCAGCGCACCCAGGAGCACTACAAGACCGTGGTCGACGCGGGCGTCGACCTGTTCGTCATCCGCGGCACCACCGTCTCGGCCGAGCACGTGTCGACCGACGCCGAGCCGCTCAACCTCAAGCGCTTCATCTACGAGCTGGACGTGCCCGTCGTCGTCGGCGGCGCCTCCACCTACACCGCGGCGCTGCACCTCATGCGCACCGGCGCGGCCGGCGTCCTGGTGGGCTTCGGCGGCGGCGCGGCGCACACCACCCGCGTGAGCCTCGGCATCCACGCGCCGATGGCCACCGCCGTCTCCGACGTCGCCGCCGCGCGCCGCGACTACCTCGACGAGTCCGGCGGCCGGTACGTGCACGTCATCGCCGACGGCGGCGTGGGCCGCTCCGGCGACATCGTCAAGGCCATCGCCTGCGGCGCCGACGCCGTCATGCTCGGCGCGGCGCTGGCCCGCGCCACCGAGGCGCCGGGCGGTGGCTGGCACTGGGGCTCCGAGGCGCACCACGCCGTGCTGCCCCGCGGCGAGCGCGTCGAGGTGGGCGTGGCCGGGACGCTCGAGGAGATCCTCTTCGGCCCGGGCCGCACCGCCGACGGCACCACCAACCTGGTGGGCGCCCTCAAGCGGGCCATGGCGACCACCGGCTACTCCGACCTCAAGGAGCTCCAGCGCATCGAGGTCGTCGTCTCGCCGTACCAGCCGCGCTGACCCCGGGTTGATCCCGGCCTGACCGCGGGCCGGTCCCGGCCTGCCCCCCGGGCCGACACCTCCGCCGACGGCGGCGGGCGCCGCGCGCGCCCGCCGCCGTCGCGTCAGTGGCGAGGCCCACGACGGTTGCCCGGGCCGACCTCCGCCGGCCCACGTAGGGTGAAAACATGCCCACCGCGCACGAGAGCAACGACGCCCTCCCGGAGATCCTGGACCCCGCTCTGCCCGCCGGCACCTACGTCCTCGAGCCGGACTCCGTCGTGCCCCTGACCGCCCGCGTCGTCACCTCGCACACCGCGGGCGAGCACCGCTCCGTGCTGCCGTTCACCGGCGCGCCCATGGCCACCGTCCCGCTGTCGTCGCCCGACGACGTCGCCACCGCGGTCGCCCGCGCCCGCGCCGCCCAGGAGGCGTGGGCCGAGGTGCCGGTGCGCGAGCGCGCCGCGGTCCTGCGGCGCTTCGCCGGCGTCGTGCTCGACCGGCAGCCCGAGCTGCTCGACCTGGTGCAGCGGGAGTCCGGCAAGGCGCGCCTGCACGCGCTGGAGGAGGTGCTGTACGCCTCCCAGCTGGCCCGCCACTACGCCGTCGCCGGCCCGCGCTACCTCGCCCCGCGCCGGGTGCCCGGCATGCTGCCCGGGCTCACCGGCACCACGGTGCACCGCCGGCCGGTCGGCGTCGTGGGCGCCGTCACGCCGTGGAACTACCCGCTGGCCATGGCGGTCTCCGAGTCGCTGCCGGCGCTCGTCGCCGGCGACGCCGTCGTGGTGAAGCCCGACCCCCAGACGACCCTCGCCGCCCTGTGGGTGGCCGAGGCGCTCGAGGGCTGCGGCCTGCCGGCCGACCTCTTCCTCGTCGTCGCGGGCGGCGCCGACGTCGGGCGTGCGCTGGTCGACCACGTCGACCACGTCGTGTTCACCGGGTCGACCGCCACCGGCCGCGAGGTCGCGGCCCGGGCGGGGGAGCGGCTCGTCGGCGCGACGCTCGAGCTCGGCGGCAAGAACGGCCTCTACGTCGCCGACGACGCCGACCTGCCGTCGGCCGTCGCGGGCGCCGTGCGGGCGTGCTTCTCCAGCGGCGGCCAGCTGTGCGTCTCGGTGGAGCGCCTGGTGCTCCACGAGCGGGTCGCGGACGCGTTCCTGGAGCGGTTCGTGGCCGCGGTGCGCGGGCTGCGGCTCGGCACCGGCCTCGACTACACCGCCGACGTGGGCTCGCTCGTCTCGGCCGAGCAGCTGGCCCGCGTGACGGCGCACGTCGACGACGCGCTCGCCAAGGGTGCCCGCGCGCTGGCGGGCGGCGTCCACCGGCCGGACGTCGGCCCCTGGTTCTTCGCCCCGACGGTGCTCGAGGACGTGCCCGACGACGCCCTGTGCGCCACCGAGGAGACGTTCGGACCCGTCGTGTCGGTGCGCCGTGTGGCCTCGGACGCGGAGGCGGTCGAGGTGCTCGACGCCGGCGAGCTGGGCCTCTCGGCGTCGGTCTGGTCGAACGACGTGCGCCGGGCGCGGCGGGTCGCGGCGCAGGTGAAGGCCGGGTCCGTGAACGTCAACGACGGCTACATGGCGGCGTTCGGGTCGGTCGCCGCGCCCATGGGCGGGTTCCGCAGCTCGGGGCTGGGGCGCCGGCACGGGCGCGAGATCGTCGAGGCGGTCACCGAGGCGCAGACGGTCGCGGTGCAGCGCGGCGTCCGGCTCGGGCTCGGCGTCGACCGGCTGTACGGCCTGGGCGGTGCGCGGGCGGCGACGGCGATGACGGCCGGCATGCGCGCGCTGCGGGCGCTGCGGCGGCCCTGACCGAGGGACCTGGCCGAGGGACCCGACCGAAGGACCCGACCGGCGGCCCGGACGGGCGGCGCTGACCGGGGGCCCTGGCCGGCCTCCCTGGCTGGCCTCCCTGGGGGGCGGTGCCTCAGTCGAGCGACGCCAGCTCCGCCGCGAGGTTGGCCCGCGCCCGGTCCGCCCAGCGCCGCTGCCCGTCGGGCGTGGCGAACAGGCGCGGCAGGCCGAGCAGCTGGCGCAGCACGGCGGCCCGGCCCGCGCGGAACGCGTCGTCGGGCACGTGGCCGTACTCGGCGCGCACCTGGTGGACGTACCGGCGGTAGACCGCCGGTTCGGCGCCGAGGATCGCGAGGTCGGCGTCGCTGACCAGCCCGCCGAGCGCGTCGCCGTCCGCGGGCGCGTGGTCGGCGGTGACGAGCACGAGCCGCCGCACCTCGGCCACGTCCTCGGGCGCCAGCGGGCGGCCCGGTCCGGCGAGCGGGCCGAGCAGCTCGCGGGCCAGCGCCGCGGAGCGCTCCTCGTCCCGGCCGGCCTCGCCGTCGTGCACGGCGTCGTGGAACCACAGCGCCAGCCGCGCCACGAGGCCCGGCCGGCCGGGCGGGCCCGGGGCGGC